>CAJPKN010000007.1 GCA_905370385.1 Stomatobaculum longum | reverse complement strand
TCTGAAGCAGACTGTCGCCGAGATTACGGAGCTCATTCATCTCAATCTTTGCGAGTGCCGTGGTGAGAAGTTTGACACCCTTCACCTCCCGGATGTCTTCGCCCGCAGTTGCCGCCGCATTGCGCGCGAGCTCGGCGCGAAGCTTCTCGTTCTCTTTCTCGCTCTCACGGAGCTCCTGCTGAAGCTGTAGGACGCGCTGCGGCAGTTCCGCGCGGTTGGTCTTTAACTGCGCCGCGAGCTCCTCAAGCTCCTGTACCGCCGCCTCATAATAAGCGGTCAAGGCATCGCCGGTCAGTGCCTCGATGCGGCGTACGCCCGCCGAAATGCCGGTCTCGGAGACAATCTTCATCGCGCCGATATTCTCGGTGTTCTTCACATGCGTACCGCCGCAGAGCTCGGTCGAGAAATCACCCATGCGCACCACACGGACCTCATCGCCGTACTTTTCGCCAAACAGTGCCTTTGCGCCGGCCTTCTTGGCATCTTCGATGCCCATGACCTTGGTCTCAACCGCATGTCCCGCCTTGATTTCACGGTTCACAAGTTCCTCGACCTTCTTGATTTCTTCCGGCGTGAGCGCCGCGAAGTGCGTAAAGTCAAAGCGCAGTCTGTCCGCGCTCACAAAGCTTCCGGCCTGGTTCACATGGTTGCCGAGCACCTCGCGAAGCGCTTCGTGCAGCAGGTGGGTGCCCGAGTGGTTCTTTGCCGTATTGTCGCGGTTTGCCGCATCGACCGCAAGGGTCACGCTCTCGCCGATACGGAACATGCCCGAGAGTACCTTACCCGTGTGACCGACCTTGCCGCCCTTTAAATGGATGGTTTCGCGCACTTCAAAGCGATTATCCCCCGCCGATATCACGCCGGTATCGCCCTGCTGACCGCCCATGGTCGCATAGAACGGTGTCTTATCCGTGACCAGCGTGCCCTCATCGCCCTCTGCGAGCGCCTCGGTAAGCGCCGTTGCATCCTCCTCGCTCTCCTCCGGGAGAATGCGGACCATCGCCGTAATCTTGCCCTCGTCCGTCAGCTTGTCGTAGCCGGTGAACTCGGTTGTGAGCGTCGGATCGATCTGCTGGTAAGCGGTCTGCGCCTCACCCATATAGTTCGTCGCTTTTCTCGCCTTCCGAGCGGTCTCCCGCTGCACCTGCATGGCTCTCTGGAAGCCTGCCTCATCAACCGTGAAGCCACGCTCTGCGAGAATTTCACGCGTCAGATCGAGCGGGAAACCGTAGGTATCGTAGAGCTTAAACGCGTCCTCGCCGGAGAGCTCGGTCTTTTTCTCCGCGGAGAGCGTCTCCTCAAGTTCCGCAAGAATCGAGAGCCCCTGGTCTATCGTGCGGTTAAACTTCGCCTCTTCCTCGGTCAGAACCTTTAAAATCATTTCGCGCTTCTCTTCCAGCTCCGGATAGCCGTCCTTCGAGGAGGCAATCACGGTCTCGGCAAGCTTGCCGAGGAAGGCCCCCTCAATGCCGAGGAGTCTGCCGTGGCGCGCCGCGCGGCGCAAAAGTCTCCGGAGCACATAGCCTCTGCCCTCGTTGCTCGGCATGATGCCGTCCGAAATCATGAAGGTGCAGGAGCGAACGTGATCGGTGATGACACGGAGAGAGACATCCTTCTTCTCGTCCTCTTTGTATCTCGCCCCCGCCAGTTTTGCCGCCTCATCGAGCAGCGCGCGAATGGTATCCACTTCGAAGATGGACTCGACATCCTGGACCACAACCGCAAGGCGCTCCAGTCCCATGCCGGTATCGATATTCTTCTGCTTGAGTTCGCTGTAGTGACCGTGACCGTCGTTATCGAACTGACTGAACACGTTGTTCCAGACTTCCATGAAGCGGTCGCCTTCCCCGCCCATCACGTCCTCGGGGCCGGTTCCGTACGCTTCGCCGCGGTCATAATAAATCTCCGAGCAGGGGCCGCAAGGACCGGAACCGTGCTCCCAGAAATTGTCCGCCTTGCCGAAGCGGTAAATGCGCTCCGGTGCGATGCCGATCTCGTCTCGCCAGATATCGAAGGCCTCGTCATCTTCCTCATAGACGGAGGGATAGAGACGATCCGGCTCGAGTCCCACAACCTCGGTCAGGAACTCCCAGCTCCAGTGAATGGCCTCGCGCTTAAAGTAATCGCCGAAGGAAAAGTTACCAAGCATCTCAAAAAAGGTGCCGTGGCGCGCGGTCTTGCCGACATTGTCGATATCACCCGTGCGGATACACTTCTGGCAGGTTGTCACACGGCGACAGGGCGGAATCTCCTGCCCCGTAAAATACGGCTTTAACGGCGCCATGCCGGAATTGATGAGCAACAGACTGTTGTCGTTGTGCGGCACCAGGCTGAAGCTCTTCATAATCAAATGACCCTTGCTCTGAAAGAACTCCAGATACATCTTGCGGAGCTCATTGACTCCGTATTTCTTTGCGATCATTGCACTGCCCCTCTGTTTTGATATTGTATGATTTTCCTAAAATTCTATTGTAGCCGTAAATGACCGTTCTGTAAATCCGCTTTGCACACAGCGCTAACGCAGACGATCCTTATATTGTTCCAAAAGCGCATAGGCCCGCGCTCTGGTATTCTCTGCCTGTTCTTTCACGGAGAGAACCGTTTCGTTTTCGCCTGTGCCGCGCTTTTTTCGCCACTCCTGCTGATCTTTGAGAAAGGCTGCCGCTTCCTGATCGCTCAGTACGTACGGAAGAACCTGACAGAGTGCATTCAGTTGTGTCTCCCAGTAGCGCAATTCTTCGCTCGCAAAGCGCTCACCGTCCGACTCGCGCTTCTCGGTCTTCTCTCTCTCCCTGAGCAGGGCGATAATGCGATCGGTGTCTTCGAACTTCTTTTTAAAGTCCCGATAGCCGTAGCCCACCTTCAGACTGCTTTCTCCCTGTACCCCTTCTTGCAGCGCGACACGTGCCGCAATGCGACGCCTCTTTTCGCTCAGTATTGAATTGATGAGAAGCGTCAGCAGGATGCCAAAGAAGAGGACAGTTGCGAAAAGACGCCATCTCTCATGCCGTCTCATCGACCTTGTCCTCCTCAAATGCGCGGTGATCCGCGGCATCGGTTGCAAGCGCGTCACAGCGCTCGTTTTCGGTATGCCCCGCATGCCCCTTGACCCAACAGAATTCTACCCGGTGGGGCGCCATTGCCTTTAAGAGGCGCTTCCAAAGGTCTACATTCTTGACCGGCTCATTTTTGCCGCGCGTCCAGTTTTTTTTCTGCCAACTGTCAATCCAGTGCTGATTAAAGGCATCGACCAGATAGCGGGAATCCGAGTAAACCGTCACTTCACAGGGACGAGTCAGTGCCTCAAACCCCGCAATGCAACCGAGCAGTTCCATACGATTGTTCGTACTCTTTCGAAAGCCCTGTGAGAGCTCTTTCTCATGTAACTTCCCGCTGCCGTCCGTTACTTGCAAAATGGTGCCGTAGCCCGCCGGCCCCTCGGGGTTCCCGCGCGCGGCGCCGTCCGAAAATAATTTGACCTTCGTTAAGCTCATATCCCCGTCTGCCTTATTCGCTGAGATAAGCACTCTTCACCTCGTCATTGTTTAAGAGCGCTTCCGCCGTTCCGGAAATTCGTATGGTTCCTGTCTCCAGGACATAGGCGCGGTTGGCGATGGAAAGTGCCTTTTTCGCGTTCTGTTCGACCAGAAGCACCGTGGTTCCGCTCTCATGAATGGACTTGATGATATCGAAAATCTCATTCACGTAAATCGGCGAGAGTCCCATCGAGGGCTCATCGAGCACCAGCATCTCCGGCTTACTCATAAGAGCACGTCCCATGGCGAGCATCTGCTGCTCACCGCCCGAGAGTGTTCCCGCAAGCTGGTTCTTTCTCTCCTCAAGTCGCGGGAAGCGGCGATATATTTCTTTTAAGGTCTCTGCCTTTTCTTCTTTGCTGCGACGCGTAAAAGCACCGAGTTCCAAGTTCTGCAAGACAGACAACTGGGAGAATACTCTTCTGCCCTCCGGAACATGCGCGAGACCGCGCCGAACAAGCTGATAGCCCGGCACATGGGTGATGTTTTTCTCGTTGTATATCACCTCGCCGCCGGACGAAGGCAAGAGTCCCGTAATTGTGTGCAGCGTGGTCGTTTTACCGGCGCCGTTTGCACCGATCAGAGTCACGATTTCTCCGCGATTCACTTCAAACGAAATACCGCGTATCGCATGTATCATTCCGTAATAGACATGTAAGTCCTTCACCTTGAGCAATGCGTCCATAAGTCCTCCTTACTCACCGAGGTAGGCCTTCACGACCTCGGGATCGTGAAGCACTTCCTGGGTATCTCCCTGTTTCAACAGTTTTCCGAAGTTCAGGACAGTCAGGCGCTCGCAGATGCCGGAGACCAACTTCATATCATGCTCAATGAGCAGTATGGTCATGTGAAAGCGCTTCCGCACCAGCTGTATGGTCTCCATGAGCTCGGCGGTCTCATTCGGATTCATGCCGGCCGCCGGCTCATCGAGCAATAAAAGCTTCGGCTCGGTTGCCAAGGCGCGTGCAATCTCAAGCTTTCGCTGCGAACCGTAGGGCAAGTTCTTGGCTTTCACCTCGGCCATCTGTTCCAGATGAAAGACCGAGAGCAACTCTTCCGCCCGGCGATTCATCTCCTTCTCCTGCGCACGGTAACGCGGCAAGCGGAAAATCCCCTCAAAGGTCGAGTAGGAATGATGATTGTGAAGGCCAGCCTTAACATTGTCGAGAACCGAGAGATTCGAGAAAAGACGAATATTCTGGAAGGTTCTCGCAATACCGGCTTGATTGATTTCGATGATGGATTTTCCGGTCAATTCCTTGCCGTCAAGGCGAATCGAGCCGTTGTCCGGACGATAGACCCCGGTCAACAGATTGAAGATGGTTGTCTTCCCCGCGCCGTTCGGCCCTATCAGTCCCGAAAGTTCATTTTCCTGTAATTCCAGAGAAAAATTATCGACTGCCTTCAAACCGCCGAAGGAGATGCCGATATTTTTCACTTCTAACATAGCCATAACTTCTCCTCCTTTACGCCTGTTTCCCGGGCTTGCGGATGCCGGAGAAAATTCGCTCTCGATACTGTATAAACGCGGGAGCGGAGGTAAAGAGCATCATGAGAATCAGGACAACCGCATAAATCAGCATGCGGAAATCACTGAGTCCGCGGAGCAACTCCGGCAGCGCGGTCAAGACCACTGCCGCAATGACGGAGCCGCGCATATTACCGATTCCGCCCATCACGACAAAGACCAAAATTGCGATGGACATATTATAGCCGAAATTCTTCGGCAGTGCCTGTAAGGTACTCAGATTGTGCGCATAGAGCACACCGCCCACGCCGGCAAGTGCCGCGGAAATCGTAAACGCGAGGAGCTTATAGCGGGTCACATGGAGACCGACCGACTCCGCTGCGATTTCATTGTCTCGAATGGCCATAATTGCGCGTCCCGTGCGGGAACGAATCAAGTTCTGCACAACAAAGAGCGAAATCAGCAAGAGGACGATGCCGGCAAAAAAGCTCGAGAGCCGCGGCGTTCCGGTGATGCCCTGCGCCCCCTTAATGAGAATCTTGCCGCCGGTCTCCAGTTTTAATGCCGCCGTATCTTTGAGCGATACATGAATGCCCTTCGCATCCACACCGAGATAAAGCGCGTTGATGATATTTTTGACAATCTCACCGAACGCAAGTGTCACGATCGCAAGGTAATCGCCCTTAAGACGAAGCACCGGTATACCGATCAAAAAACCGAAGAAAGCCGCAACCGAAGCGCCGATTAAAACGGCGAGTGCAAAGTCTAGCCCGCCCGGGAGTTTGCCGGCCATGAGATTCGTAAAGAGGGCCGAACTGAATGCGCCCACACACATGAATCCCGCATGCCCCAGCGACAGCTCGCCCGAGATGCCGACCACCAAATTCAGACTGACCGCAAGTATCGCATAGGTGCAGAGCGGCACGAGCAGTCCCTTAAAGAGGGAGCTCACAGCGCCGCCGTTCACCAAAAGCTGTACGATGACAAAGGCGATGACGACAAGGGCATACGTGATGCAATCATTGATAAATGCTTTTTTTTCAGAGCTTCTGTTCATATTACACCTTCTCTCTCATCTTTTTCCCGAGTATGCCGGTGGGCCGCACCACCAGAACCAAGATGAGCACCGAGAAAACAATGGCATCCGAGAGTTTGGAGGAGATATAGGCCTTCGAGAGGTTCTCGAGCACACCGAGCAGCAGTCCGCCGATCAGCGCGCCGGGAATGGAACCGATTCCGCCGAGGACCGCGGCGACAAAGGCCTTGATGCCGGGCATCGCGCCGGTGGTCGGCGTCAGCGTCGGGTAAGCCGAGCAGAGCAGCACACCTGCAAGCGCGGCAAGCGCAGAACCGATGGCAAAGGTCAGTGCGACCGTCGCGTTGACATTGATACCCATCAGCGTTGCAGCGCCCTTATCCTCCGCCACCGCAAGCATGGCCTGACCGGCGCGGGTCTTGTTGATAAAGGTCGTGAGCACCACCATGACAAGGAAGCAGGCGGCAATGGCAGCGACGGTCTCACCGGATATGACCAGTTGCCCGTTTGCGAAACTCATCGACCGAATCGGAACAACAGACTGAAAGCTCTTCGGATTTGCACCGAAGATGAGCAAGGCCAAGTTTTGTAAGAGATACGATACGCCGATTGCCGTAATCAAGACCGCAAGACTGTTCGCGCCGCGCAGCGGCTTGTAGGCGACACCTTCGATGATCACACCGAGAGCCGTGCAAAATAACACCGAGAGCAGTACGGCTACGGAGGCCGGTAGGTTCAGCGCGGACATCGCCGTAAATGCGACATAGCCGCCGACCATAATGATATCACCGTGCGCAAAGTTCAACATCTTCGCGATGCCGTAGACCATTGTGTATCCCAGGGCAATGATGGCATAGATGGATCCCAAACTGATGCCGCTGAGAAAAAAAGATAAAAATTTCATAACTGCTCTCCTTTTATGATAAAGAAAGGGCTGCAAACTACGCAGCCCTTTCGCTCATTCCGTTCGTATGCGTCAGTCTTCAATCGACTGGTAAGCGCCGTCCTTGATCACAACTGCCTTGGGCTCCTTGGACGGAGAACCGTCCGCATTCCAGGTGATGGTACCGGTGAGACCCTCAAGCTGAATCTCCGTGATTGCCTGCTCCATTGCCTTGCCGATTTCCTCGACCGACATGCTCGGGTTCAGATTTGCCTTCTCCGCAGCTTCCTTGATGGCATACATACCGTCATAGGTATCTGCAGCGAACTGAATCGGAACCTCCTTGAAACGCTCCTTGTAGGCAGCGACAAACTTCTGCGTCTTCTCATCCTTTGCATCCGCAGAGAACGGGGTCAGAAGCATGAGGCCCTCCGCCAGCGACTTGTCAAAGCCGTCGAGGTTCAGAATACCGTCCATACCGTCGCAGCCGAAGAAAATCGGGCTGTAGCCCATGTCCTTGCTCTGCTTCAAGACGAGCGCCGCCTCGGTGTAGTAGAAGGGCAGGAAAACAAGCTCTGCGCCGGAATTGCGGATGTTCTGAAGCTGAATGTTAAAGTCCGTCTTGTTGTCTGCCGTGAACTGCTCGTCCGCGACAATCTGAAGACCGTTCTTCTCTGCGTTCTCGACAAAGCTGTCGTGAATACCGCTCGAATAGACATCGGAAGAGTCGTAGAGGATACCGATCTTCGTTGCAAGCTTATGGCTGCCGATGTACTCCGCGGACTTCTCACCCTGCTGCGGATCCGAGAAGCAAACCGCAAAGGTGTTGGAATTCGCGATGCAGTCCGGCGCAGAACCCGACGGGGTCAGCTGGAACATATTGTCCTTCACAGACTCATTCGAAACCTGAATGCAGGGCGCGCTCGTAACCGTACCGAGCAGCATCTGCATGCCCCAGTCCTTCAAGTGGTTGTATGCATTGACCGACTTCTCGGCATCATGCTCATCGTCATCAAACTCAATCTCGACCTTATAGCCGTTGATACCGCCTGCCGCGTTAATCTCATCCACCGCAAGCTGCTGTGCGTTCTTGCAGGAGAGGCCGTAAACCGCCGCGCCGCCGGTCACCGGGCCGATACCGCCGATTTTCCAGACCGCACCCTCAGCGCCCGTCTGGCTCTGTCCTTCTGCCTTGCTCTCGCCGGATGCCTTGCTCTCAGTGCTCTTCTGCTGTCCGCAAGCCGCGAGGCTCAGAACCATAGAAGCAGCCAAAATTGCCGATAACACTTTTTTCATACTGACTTCCTCCCAATTCAACATACCAAACAGATATGTCGAAGATTATAAAGAGCATATCTAGAGATGTCAACCGGCGAGACGCAAAATATAGAGATTCAGCAGTTTTGGTATTTGCCGTTCCGTATCCCTATCGCTTTTGGTTTCTTTGATGAAAGACCGTTCTTTCTTTTATAAATGATTCCACTCCGCAACCGGATCGCGCTCCATGAGCATCTGCACAGCTTCCGCCGCCGGGAGGCCCGAAAACAGCACGCGGTTCACGACTTCTACAATCGGCATTTCGACCTGCTCCCGCTCCGCGAGTGCGAGCGCCGCTTTCGCGGAATAAACGCCTTCCACAACCTGGCCGACTTCGCGCATGGCTTCTTCCATCGACTTGCCTTGTCCGATCAGAATGCCGGCCCTCCGGTTTCTGGAGTGCATACTCGCGCAGGTCACAATGAGGTCGCCGATGCCGGTGAGACCGGCGAAGGTCTCCCAGTTTGCCCCGATTTTCACACCGAGACGTGCGGTCTCCGCGATACCGCGCGTTATTAACGCTGCCTTCGTGTTGTCGCCGTAGCCGAGTCCGTCGGCAATGCCCGCGGCGAGCGCAATCACATTTTTGACCGCACCGCCGAGCTCAATCCCTCTCACATCGGTTGAAGTATACACACGGAACACACGGTTCATAAAGAGCTGTTGCACCTTCGCGGCAACTTCGCTGTCCTCCGCTCCCGCGACGCAGGTCGTCGGGAGCTGTCTTGCGACTTCTTCCGCATGACTCGGTCCCGAAAGGCAGGTCACAACCGCATCCGGTATCTCCTGCTTGACTTCGTCCGTCTGAAACAGGAGACTCTTATCCTCGATTCCCTTGGCCACACAGACAATCAGCTGTCCGGGCTTCACAAAGGGCTTTACCTCTTTTGCGACACCGCGCGTATACACCGATGCGGTTGCGAAAACCAAAAGCTCTCGCCCCTCTGACGCTTCTTTTAAGTCCGAGGTAAAACAAAGGCTCTCGGGAAGTTCGACTTCACCGAGTGCCGCGGACTTCCGCGTGCGTCGAAGCTCTTCGGTCTGCTCCGCAAAAGGAGACCAAAGCATTACCTCATGTCCGTTGTCCGAGAGCAGCATTGCGAGCGCCGTACCCCAGGCGCCCGCTCCCAATACCGAAGCCTTAGCCATCACTTCACCTCCATACCGCGTGTAAACAGGCGCAGGGGGCTCTCTTCACCGCGCATCAAGCGCCCGATGTTCGCCCTGTGGCGGAAAATCGAGAGCAGCGGGTTAAAAAGGCCGAGCGCCAGAAATTCAAGACTCTGTGTCTCTCCGACCGGCAGGGTATGCCGGAAGTAGAGAACCGACACAAGCACCAATAAAAACACCATAGAAAGAATGGACGAAAGCGAAACATAGTGAAATAAGAAGCAGGTCACAATAAAGAGAAGACACCACGCAAGCGCCACGCGCCAGTCGAGTGCAAGCAGCACGCCGACCGTACTCGCAACTCCCTTGCCGCCCCGAAAGCCGAGGTAGAAGGGATAGTCGTGTCCTAGCATGACGCCCGTCGCCGTCCAGAGTGCCATGAGGAGCGTGAGCTCCGGCTGTCCCGCAAAGAAGTGACGCGCAAGCACACAGGGAATAATGGCCTTAGCCGCATCGAGCAACAAGACCAGGACACCTGCGCCGGTTCCCATGACGCGAAGCGAATTGGTCGCTCCGGTCGAATGGCTCCCGTAATTCCGAACATCGATGCCCTTCGCCTTGCCGAGAAAATAACCGCTCTGAAAACTACCGAACAGATAACCGATTGCGAGCCAGAGTATTTTTTCCATCATCAATCACTCCTTATCCTTTCCCTGCCGCTCCCGGATAAAGAAGCGCAGCATGGTCCCGCGGAAGCCGAAAGCTTCTCGGATACGGTTTTCAAGATAGCGCTGATACGAAAAATGCATAAGTTCCTTGCTATTCACAAAGAACACGAAGGTCGGCGGTTTCACCGCAACTTGAGACGCATAGAAAATCTTCAGTCTGTGCCCCTTGTCGGACGGCGGCTGCTTTAAAACCGTCGCCTCGGTAATAATCTCGTTCAAGACGCCCGTGCGGATACGCAGCGTCTGGGAGGAACGTATCATGTCAATGAGCTCAAAGAGCTTGTTCATGCGCTGGCCCGTCGCAGCCGACACAAAGAGGAACTCCGCATAGTTCATGAAGGAAAGGGTTCCCTGAATCTTTTCGGTGAACTCCTTCATGGTCTTCCCGTCCTTCTCGACAAGATCCCATTTGTTCACGACCACGAGTATGCCCTTGCCCTTCTCATGGGCCACACCCGCAATCTTTGCATCCTGCTCGGTCACGCCCTCGCTCGCATCGATAACCAGGAGCACGACATCCGCCCGCTCCACCGCAGTCACGGAGCGGATGATGGAGTAGCGCTCAATATCCTCGTGAATCTTGGACTTTCGCCGTATGCCCGCCGTGTCAATGAAGACATACTCCTGTCCGTCGTGCACCACCACCGTATCGATTGCGTCGCGCGTCGTTCCCGCAATGTCCGAGACAATCACGCGGTTTTCGCCGAGCAGGCGGTTGATGATGGAACTCTTTCCCACATTCGGTTTTCCGATCAGCGCTACCTTCGGGCGTTCGTCCTCTTCTTCTTCTCCCTCGTCGATCGGCGGGAAGTGTGCTTCGACGGCTTCCAAGAGATCGCCGATGCCGAGGCGGCTTGCGGCAGAGACCGGAACGGGATCGCCGCAGGCGAGGTTATAGAACTCGTAGATATCGTTTTCGAACTTTGCGAAACTGTCCACCTTGTTGACCGCGAGCACCACGGGCTTCTTTGCGCGGCGCAGCATGTCCGCGACGCGGTCGTCCGCATCCGTGACGCCGGTTCTCACATCGGTCAGAAAGATAATCACATCCGCGGTGTCGATGGCAATCTGTGCCTGCTCGCGCATGGAGACGAGGAGCTTATCTCTCGACTCCGGCTCGATACCGCCGGTGTCAATCAGCGTAAAGTCACGATTGAGCCAGCTGCAGTCCGCATAAATTCGGTCCCGGGTGACACCGGGGATGTCTTTGACAATCGAAATCGGCTCTCCCGCAATTGCATTGAAGAGCGAGGATTTTCCCGTATTCGGCCGTCCGACGATTGCGACGATTGGTTTACTCATTTCCTTCTCCTTTTCATAGCGCAAGGCGTTCAGCCTTTGTGAAATTTCTCGGTTGCAAGTTCATAGGCGCTGCCGCCGCCCATGTAGCGATAGTCTCTGTCATTGATTGCGTCCACCAAATCATCTCCGCCCATGCCGATGATCACGCAGGGGACGCCGAGCTCCCGCTCGAGATCCGATCGCGTCATATCGTCGAGCAACACTTCTTCACCGCTCCGAAACACGCACTGCGGCAATAAGAGGCGGTCGCCGAGGGCTTTGCCCCGAAGGCCGTCCAAAATGTCACGCCCGGTCAGAAGGCCTGTCACCGTGATTTTCTCACCGAAAAAGTGATTCTCAAGCGGATAGAACAGGATATTTTTGGCGGGGAGTTTTTCCCCGATGCGCTTAAGCTCCCGCTGAAGCGATGGCGCCGCAAGCAGGCCGCTTAAGGTACTAACGGTCTCCGTCACGGCGGACGGCACAACGCTTTGCAGCGCCTCGCTGATTTCTTCGTGTAGGAGGGTCAGCATGCCGACACCGTTCTCGAGCTGCGGGTACCCGTCATAGCGAGAGGGCTCCGGGAGCGGACGCCCCGCGGTCAGATAAAACTCGTCCGAGGCTTGAACAAAGTGGATGCCGCACTTTTCCATGGCAAGGCGCTGCGTCTCTTCTATAATATCGATGGCTTCGGCACAGTCCTCGGGTCCGAGGAGCTCAAGTTTCTCCAGCTTGTCACGGTAATTTGTAAGACCGACCGGCACCACCGAAACCGACTGCATGAGAGGCGCATAGCGGAGTAAATCCGTGAGACTGCGGCGCAACTCCTCTCCGTCGTTATAGCCCTTGCAGAGCACAATCTGTCCGTTCATCTGTATGCCCGCGTCATAGAGCTTATCGAGGTAGCGCAATTTTTCACCGGCAAAACGATTTTTTAACATGCGCACGCGAAGCGAGGGATTGGTCGTATGGACAGAGATATTGATGGGCTCCAGTCGATATTTTATGATGTGCTCAATATCCGCGTCCTTCATATTGGTGAGCGTCACATAATTTCCCTGGAGGAAACTGAGACGCGAGTCATCGTCTTTAAAATAGAGTGTGTCCCGCATTCCTCCCGGCATCTGATCGATGAAGCAAAAAATACAGCCGTTTGAGCATGAGCGATATTCGCTCATCAGGCCGTTTTCAAATACCAGTCCCGGATCCTCGCCGCCGTTTTCGATCTCGTACTCCCACTCCTCCCCGTCCGGCTTTAGGACGAGCAGGGTGATAACTTCCGCGCTCACCTGGTAGCGGTAGTCGAAGACATCCGCAACCGCTTTTCCGTTTACTTCCAAGAGGCGGTCTCCCGCCGCAATTTCCAACTCCGCTGCGGCGCTCCCAGGCTCCACGGCGGCGATTACATGTCCTAAGTTTTCCGCCACAATCCCACTCCTTTGCTTTATCGCATTTTACATGAATTAGCCCTGCTTTGCAACGCGACCTTGCGGCAAAGAATCGAAAATGCTATGATTTAGAAAATATGCCATGTCTCAGACAGACCACGCTATTTTTAGAAGGAGAACGAAGAAAGATGTCAAATCAGTCCACTGAAAACAATCGTCTTCCCGTCGCGCCGCTGAAAATCGCTGCGCTCGAGAGCTGTCGTGATCTCGCGGAGAAAGTAAACGCCCATCTCGTACGCATGCGCGCGTCCGGCGAGGAAGAAACCGAGGAGCGTCGCCGCTCCCTTCACTATCGCGGCTATGACGCCGATTCCTATCTCCTCTCCATCAGTTGCCCGCGCTTCGGCACCGGCGAAGGCAAGGGTGTCATCAACGAGTCCGTCCGCGGCTCCGACCTCTTTGTCATGGTCGATGTCACCAATTATTCTCTGACCTACAAGGTGGACGGCAACGAGAACCACATGTCTCCGGACGACCACTTCCAGGACTTGAAGCGTATCATTGCGGCCGGCGGCGCTGCGGCACACCGCGTGAATGTCATTATGCCCTTCCTCTATGAGGGCCGTCAGCACAGAAGAACCAAGCGAGAGTCCTTGGACTGCGCTTACATGCTGACCGAGCTCGCAAATATGGGCATTGAAAACTTCATCACCTTCGACGCACACGATCCGCGTGTGCAGAACGCGACCCCGCTCTCCGGCTTTGACAACTTCATGCCGACCTATCAGTTCATTAAGACCTGCTTCTTAAACATTCCGGATCTGAAGGCCGACAAGGAAAACCTCATGATTATCAGCCCGGACGAAGGCGCAATGGATCGTGCCATCTACATCTCGAACATCCTCGGCGTCGACACCGGCATGTTCTACAAGCGCCGCGACTATTCGAAGATCGTCGACGGCAGAAACCCGATTGTCGCACATGAGTTCCTCGGCGCGAGCGTGAAGGACAAAGATGTGCTGATTATCGACGATATGATTTCCTCCGGCGAGAGCATGCTCGACACCGCAAAGAACCTGAAAGACCGCGGTTGCAGACGCGTTATTGTCTGTGCGACCTTCGGTCTCTTCACGAACGGTGTGAAGAGCTTCCGCGAGAAGTACGATGCCGGCATCATCGATTATGTCTGCACGACCAACTTAAACTACCGGAGACCGGAACTCCTCGATGAGCCCTGGTATCTGGAGGCGGATATGAGTCCCTATCTCGCCTATATCATTGACAGCATCAATGCGGATTCCGCATCGAGCGACAAGCTCTCTTCTACCCAAAAGATTCAGGACTTCCTGAAGAACCTGCAGAACGAGGACTACCAGTACTTCGGTTCCGTGATTGAGTAAACGAAGCACACAAAACGGAGCGCGGCTTTCGCCGCGCTCCGTTTTGTGTGTCTGTCATAACCTTAGCCTTGCTCGGGCGCCCGTGCCTCATCCCGTCTGATATGGCCCGCAGCCACATGGCGCTTTAAGATTTCATCCGTAACCCGAAAGAGTTCGCTCGAGCCGAGTTCCGTGCGGCGCTGCCGCCCGTAGACCTGCTCCTCTGTCACCGCATGCTCCTTCCAGTCTCCGCCGTCGTTGCTGTCGTTTAAAAGAAGAGGCTGGAGGTTATCCATGGCGCGCGCAAAGCGTGCATCCGCGCTCTCACCGGCGTCGAACTCCTCAAACAGGGACCGGAACTCTTCCGCCTGATCCGGCGGCAAAAGCCCGAATATACGCTCCGCGGCAGCGGCCTCCCGCGCCTCCTGGCTCTCCTTGGCAGCTTCGTCGTAGGCATAGGTGTCGCCGGCATCGATCTCAACCACATCGTGTAAGAGGCACATCAGCATGACCCGCGCAATGTCGACGGGTTCATTCGCGTATTCACGAAGCAGGTACGCCATCAGCGCCATGTGCCAGGCGTGTTCGGCATCGTTCTCGCGCCGCCCGTGATTTGTGAGGTGGGTCTGACGGAAGACGGATTTCTCCTTGTCGAGTTCCAGCGCAAACGCAAGCTGCCTTGCAAGCCTTTCCTTCATCGAGTACCGCCCTCTTCCGGCAGCCCCAGAAAAGCCGCGTTCAAACCGCGCTTTGCCCCCTGGGCGCGGTGCGAAAACAGACGCTTCGCATTTCGATAGGTACAGATACCGCCGTCGGAAATTTCCTGTACACCCGCGTTTTGCAGCAACAGATGATTTGCGAGCGCAAGATCAAGTTGCCAATGCCTTGCGCCATCCTCGCCGAGATGCGGCTCCGTAAAGATACGTTCCATATCCCGATCGGTGAAGGTCTCGGCAAACAGGATTCGCACCGCCTCGCTTGTCTCGTAGCAGGCCGCAGAAATGCCGGGGCCAATGCCCGCAATCACATCCGAAGCTCTGGTTCCGTAGGCCTTTCGCATCTTTTCAAGCCCGGCGGATACAATGTTGTCGACCGTACCGCGCCAACCCGCGTGCAGCAGCGCAATCGCCTGATGTGCGGGATCGTAGAGGTAAACCGGCAGACAGTCCGCGTGGTAAGTAACCAAGGTGATGCCCGGCACATTGGTCATGATTCCGTCGACATTGTCATAGGGGCGCGGAAAACGAACACCTGCGCCGCGCTCGGCCATGGTAATCTCTTTGACGTTGCTTGTATGCGTCTGTTTTGCAACAGTCAGAGAGTCATAGCTCACGCCTATCGCCGCGGCCATGCGGCGATAATTTTCTCTCACATGCTCCGGGTCGTCGCCGCGGTCAAACGAAAAATTCATGGTTCCGAGATAGCCCTCACTGACGCCGCCCTGCCGTGTCGAAAAACCGTGTCGAAGTTTCGGGTAGGCTCGAAGCGCAGGAAAATAAAGATAGCTGAGTTCTCCCGCTTCGGCTACCTCCATCTGATGCCCGGGCTCAAACTGCCAGGGGGGAAGCTGATAGTCTGCCATGCGATACACTCCTTTCTCTTACTTTCAATGTACACCTCAAAGCGCCGGGCGTCCACTGTGAACTATATTCTTGTCTCCCGAAATGCATCCTTAAGCCAAATCAACTCTTCGCCGAGTATGCCGACGGCATCGAAGCGCACCGGCGTATTTTCGGGTAAATGCTGCCGGTAGAGATATTGCCGCGCCGCAAGAAAAATTCGCCGCCGTTTCACGCCGCCGATTGCCGAGAACGGGAGTCCGTCTTTTCCGCTTCGGCGATACTTCACCTCGAAAAAAATAAGGTAGTGTCCGTCGCTCCCAATCAAATCAATCTCACCGCCGCGGCAATAAAAATTCCTGGCGAGAATCTCTACGCCCGCGGAACTGAGATATGCCGCAGCTTTCTCTTCATACCGCGCACCGATGTCGCGCGTACTTTGTCTCCTCATGTCTCACTGCCGCCGAGTTCAAAATTTCGAATAAAACTACGCCGGTGGAGCGGTGTCGCGCCGTGCGCCTTGAGCGCCGCAATATGCGCGGGCGTTCCGTAACCCTTGTTCTTTGCGAAGCCGTATTCCGGATAGAGCGCATCGCAGCCCGTGATAAAGCGGTCTCTTGTCACCTTCGCAAGCACCGAGGCCGCTGCAATGCTGAGACTCTTTGCATCCCCCTTTACAATCGGAACTTGGGGAACTGCGATCCCCGGTATCTTAACCGCATCATTCAGGCAGAGATCCGGCGCGGGGTTAAGCTTTGCAATTGCCTCCCGCATCGCTTCATACGTTGCCTGCAAAATGTTAATTTCATCGATGCGCGCGGGCGATACCGTGCCGATGCCATAGCTCACGGCCTTCGCACAAATCTCATCGTAGAGTGCTTCGCGCCTTGCCTCCGAAAGTTTCTTCGAATCGTTCAAAAATAGGATCTCCGCGTCGAGCGGCAATATCACCGCCGCCGCAACCACAGGTCCTGCGAGCGGTCCTCTTCCGGCTTCATCGATGCCGCAGATTGCCGTGTATCCCTTTGCCGCATACTCGCGCTCAAAAGTGCGGAGCTGCTCCAGCCTTACACGCTCTGCCTCCAGCTTCTCACCCTTCAGCGTTCTCAGTGCCATGCGCTTCTCCCTCCGGCGCCTCCAGCGAAATGCGCCCCAGGGCGCCGCTTCGGAATTCATTGATGACGATTCCCGCAGCCTTTTCCGTATCGGGCTCGCCGCCCGCCATCAGACAGCCGCGAAGTCGCGCAATCTCCGTGAGCATTTCCGCTGCCGTCTCCGTCCCCGTGAGCTGATAGCGCTCCTTTGCTCCTTCCAGTTTCCCCTTGCTTCTAAGGAAGGCAAGCAAGGTAACGGCGAGCTCGGTTTTATCTACAATCATCTCGTTGATAGAGCCGAGGAAAGCAATCTTCTCTCCGATGGCGGGGTCCTCAAATTTCGGCCAGAGTATGCCCGGTGTGTCGAGCAGTTCGATGGACTGCTGAAACCGTATCCACTGATTGCCGCGCGTCACGCCAGGCTTATTTCCGGTTTTCGCGGAACTTCTGCCGGAAAGCATATTGATCAGTGTTGACTTGCCCACATTCGGAATGCCCGCAACCATGGCTCGCACCGGTCGGTTTAAAATGCCGCGCTTCTTGTCGCGCTCCCGCTTTGCGGCGGCTGCCGCCTCAATGGTGCGCAGTAAGAGCTTACGGTTTCCGCTGCCGCGCGCATCCATTGCGATGCAGTGCGCGCCCTCCGCTTGAAAGCTGCGAATCCAGGCTGCCGTGGTCGCGGCATCCGCGAGGTCGGATTTATTCAGGACGATCACACGCTCTTTGCCCTGTCCCAATCTCCGTATTTCCGGATTGCCGCTCGCCATCGGCGCTCGCGCGTCCAGAAGTTCGATTACCATGTCGACAATGCGCACATCTGCTTCCATCTCTCGGCGCGCTTTGGTCATATGTCCCGGATACCACTGTATATTCATTTCGTTTCCTCGATTCTCAGCGTATGCGTCCCAGGGAACCGAAGGGTTGCATTCGGAACCACACCCGCCCGCGTATCATTTTCCGCGTGACATTGCCGATACTCTCGGAGCGGGAATCTTCCCCCGACTCCAGATTGTCACTCAACACAAAATATTCATCCCGTCCGAGCGAAATGCTCTCGCCGACCCGGCCCGGACTTGTTATTTCCCCGAACTGTAAATAAGAAGGGCTCTCTAGGAGCTTGCCGTTCACATGGAGCCTGCCGTCCCGAATCTCGACGCTCTCGCCGGGCAGGGCCACGATGCGCTTTATATTGGTCTGACCGCTGCTGCTCTTAAAGAGCACAATATCAAAGCGCTGGGGACCGAATAGCTTAAAACCGAAGCGATCCAATAGCAGGCGATCCCCGTCCTCCATGGTAGGGCGCATGCTCTGACCGCTGTTCACCACCTGGGTTCCGAAGGAATAAACGATAAACCATGCAAAGGCGATGACCGTTACAATCTCAACAATCAAACGGCATATCCGCCGTAACAAACTATCTTCCGTTTCATACGCAGCGCGCATTGTATCTCCGTTCTATTCAAAACGGGGACTCAGCCCCGGATATTTTCAATGATCACAGTCGATATAGCAGATTATTAGTATAGCATAAGAAACTTAGGTTTTTACTTACGATTCCATGAAACTAAAATGAGTCCCGATTCCGCGTACAAAAAGAAGAACCATCATTTTCATATGAAAGATGACAGTTCTCCTTGTATTCGGATATGATGTTTAGATGATCTCCTTGACCTTCGCAGCCTTGCCGGAGAGCTTTCTCAGATAGTTGAGCTTTGCTCTTCTGACCTTACCGCGGCGGACCACATCGACCTTGTCGACGAACGGAGAGCTGAACGGCCAAGTCTTCTCAACGCCGATGCCGTTGGAAATCTTGCGGACCGTGAAGGTCTTTCTCAGGCCGCCGTTCTGAATCTTCATCACAACGCCCTCAAACATCTGGACTCTCTCGCGGTTTCCCTCTTTGATCTTGTTGTGAACGCGGACGGTATCGCCGACGTTGAACTCGCCGGGAACGCGAATCTGCTCTGCTTCAATCTTCTCTAAAATCGGGTTCTGTCTCATTTTCTTTTCCTCCTGCAACATTCGACGTTCTTGGGCGCAAACCTTTGCCCCAGCGGAACATCTCTTCATAAACAGCTTTACTATTCTAGCATGATGCGCTTAAAAGTACAAGGGCCGGTCTTCATTTTTCTCCGCCTCTTTTTCGGCTTGTTCGCGCAAAAACTTACGATCCGCCTTTGTGAGTTCCACCTTCGAAAAGAGATCCGGTCTGCGCTCCCTGGTACGGAGAAGAGCCTGCTCTCTTCTCCACTGCGCGACCTTCTTATGATCCCCCGAAAGAAGCACGGACGGCACACGCAAGCCCTCATAGACCTCGGGGCGCGTGTACTGCGGATATTCGAGAAGGTTGCCTTCGAAGGACTCAATCTCCCCGCTCTCTTGGTTCGAGAGCACACCGGGCGCCATGCGGCTGATGGCATCCACCATAACCATGGCGGGAAGTTCACCGCCGGTCAGCACATAGTCGCCGATCGAGTAGGGTTCCGCGGAGAGCAGCTGAAGCGCGCGCTCGTCGACACCCTCGTAGTGCCCGCAGAGTATCAACAACTCCTCTTCCTCAGCGAACATCTTCGCGTCCGCCTGTGTGAACTGTTTGCCCTGCGGCGTCACATAGACAACACGCGGCGCCCTGCCCCGCTCTTCCGTAACCGCGCGATAGCAACGGAGTATCGGATCTGCCTGCATGAGCATGCCCGCACCGCCGCCGTAGGGCGCCTCGTCGACATGCCCGTGCCGCTCCGTCGTATAATCTCGGATATTTCGCACATCAAAGCTGATATAGCCCTTCTCCTTCGCTCTGCCGAGTATGCTGACCGAGAGCCCCTGCTCAATCATCTCCGGAAAGAGCGTCAAAATCGTAAAACGCATCAGATGAGCCCTTCCATGAGATGCACCTTTAAGAAGCCCTCTTTCGGATTCACTTCCAGAATGCAGTCTTTGATGTAGGGGAGCAGGAGTTCGGAGCCGTTCTTTCGGGCGACCGAGACAACTTCGTTTGCGCCGGTCGGCCATATCGCTTTCACGGTCCCCAGAGTCTCGCCCCCGTCGGTGATAACGGGGAGCCCGATTAAATCCGCGACATAGAATTCGCCCTCTTCCAGTTCGATTCCCTCTTCCCGCGGAACCCAGAGTTCCATGCCGATGTACTTTCTGATTTCCTCCGGTGTGTCAATGCCTTCAAATTTACAGATTGCCATGCGCTTAAAAAAACGGACCGAGCTGAGTTCCAACTGAACCGCCCGGTCTGTCTTCTTTCCGGTATAGCGCGCACCGCCTGGGTGCTGTGCGCTTTCCGGACTTTGCGCATGCACATATTTCAGCTTGCGAAAGCGTTCGGGCTCATCGGAGGTCACATAGACCTTCGCCTCGCCGCGTATGCCGTGCACAGAGCTGATGACGCCGATTCTAAACTTGTCTGTCACGCGCGTTCCTCACTTTTATACTCAGTCAATGTCCAAAATGATGTGCTTTGACTGGCGAGCGGAAGCCGCTCTCAGGACAGCGCGAATCGACTTTGCGATCCGGCCTCCCTTGCCAATCACCCGTCCCATGTCGGTTTCCGCGACGGAGAGCTTCAGGACAATCGCATCTTCTCTCTCCTCTTCGGAAACACGCACTTCTTCCGGGCAGTCGACCAGCGCCTTTGCGATGACTTCCACCAACTCTTTCATCGCTTTATTCCGTGATGCCGGAGAGCTTCAGGAGCTTAGCGACGCGCGGGGTCGGCTGCACGCCGTTCTTCAGCCACTTCTTTGCCTCTTCCTCATCAAACTTGATCAGGCTCGGCTCCTTGGTCGGATCGTAGAGGCCGATCTCGGCGATGAAGCGTCCGTCACGCGGGCTTCTCTCGTCCGCGATGATAATGCGGTAAAACGGTGCCTTCTTCTGTCCCATTCTGCGAAGTCTCATCTTAACTGCCATTGTTGTTTCCTCCTAAAATCAAATGAATTGTATGTACAATGCAAAATTTGCAGTGATACCGAAATTAAAAACCGAGCTTGCCGAAAAGCCCGCCGAGCCCACCGCGACCGCCGCGGTTTTTGCTCTTCATCATACCCGGAAGCTGTTTCATCATCTTCCGCATCTGTTCGAACTGCTTGACCATGCGGTTTACCTCGGTGATATCCACACCGGCACCCTTCGCGATGCGATTTTTACGCGAGGGATTCAAAAGCGCAGGGTTGGCTCTCTCCTCTTTGGACATGGAGAGTATCATGGCCTCGACCCGTCCCATGTGGCTCTCGTCGATTTCCGGCATGCCGGCACCCGCGGTCGGCATCATCGCCATGATACCCGCAATGCCGCCGAGCTTTTTGACCTGCTTCATCTGGTCCAAGAAGTCGTTGAAGTCAAACTCCGCCTTCTTGAGTTTTTCGCTCATGCGGCGAGCCTCGGCTTCATCCACCTCCGCCTGTGCCTTCTCGATCAGCGAGAGAATGTCTCCCATGCCGAGGATGCGCGATGCCATGCGATCCGGATAGAACTGTTCGAGATCCGAAAGTTTCTCGCCCATGCCGACGTAGAGTATGGGTTTTCCGGTGACTGCCTTGATAGAGAGTGCCGCACCGCCGCGCGTATCGCCGTCGAGCTTGGTAACAATCACGCCGTCGACCCCGATTTTTTCCTCGAAGGTCTTCGCGACATTGACGGCCTCCTGACCTGTCATCGCATCGACTGTGAGCAGGGTCCAATCGGCACGGAGCTCCTCCTTGATGCGAAGCAGTTCCTCCATCATCTGTTCGTCGATCTGCAAGCGACCCGCGGTATCGACAATCAGAATGTCGTTGTGGTCCTGACGCGCCTTCTCAAAGGCCGCGCGGGCAATGTTTACGGGGTCCGCACCGCTTCCCATCGAAAAGACCGGGATGCCCACCTTCTCGCCGTTCACGCGCAGCTGTTCGATTGCCGCCGGTCGGTACACGTCGCAGGCCGCGAGCAGCGGTCTGTGTCCCTTCGCCTTGAGTTTTCCCGCGAGTTTTGCAGCCGTTGTCGTCTTACCGGCACCCTGGAGACCCGCCATCAGAATGACGGTGATATCCCTGTCCTGCGAGAGTTTAATCTCCATGGTCTCGGAGCCCATGAGCTTAATGAGTTCTTCGTTGACAATTTTGACGACCTGCTGGCCGGGTGTCAAGGACTCCAGCACTTCTGTCCCGACCGCTCTGTCTTCAATGCTCTTTACAAACTGCTTGACTACCTTGAAGTTGACATCGGCTTCGAGAAGCGCCATGCGCACTTCCTTGAGCGCCGCCTTGGTATCTTCTTCGCTGAGTTTTCCCTTGCCGCGCAGATCACGAAAGACGCGCTGTAATTTTTCTGTCAGACTTTCAAACGCCATTTCATCCCTCCGCCTAGCGCGCTGTGAGCTGCATGAGCTCGTTTGCGAGTTTCCGGATCTCCGGGAGCAAGGCTTCACCGCTTTCCGCCTCGCTGAGACGGAGAAGCTCCCTTGCAATCCGCTGTTCCGCTCGAAATTTCTCCGCCATATGAAGTTTTCTCTCATAGGCGTAGAGTTGCTCTTCGGTGCGCCGCACGAGGTCCGAAACGCCTTGGCGGCTGATGCCCGCCTCCCGCGCAACTTCACTGAGAGAACAGTCGAGGAAAGCGACCGCTTCAAAAATATGCCGTTGGTGCTCCGTTAAGAGCTCCGCATAGAAATCAAAGAGAAGGTCTCGGTCTGCGAACTTCTCCGGACTTTCATTACCCATGGGTCCAAGTATAAAAAGAACCGAGAGTGCTGTCAAGTATTTTACCTTGACACTCTCGGTTTTTTTTAGTTTTCTTCCGCGGCGTCGCCGGGATGCTCCCAGAGTTTTCTGGGCCCCTTGCGGTTGATAAAGAGCGCCTCGGTCTTGGAATACGGGAACTTCTGGCTCGTATAGAGCCCGTAGTAACCGGAGAGCGTAAAGCTGACCGCAATCGCAAAGGCATAATAGGGCATTCCTTCAAAGCCGAAGAGCTCAAAGCAGAGAAGCATGGAACTGAAGGGACTGTTGGTCATGCCGACAAAAAACGCTGCGATGCCTATCCCTGCGTAGAGCTGCACGGGCAGATGAAAGAGCTGCGCAAAGGCTGCACCGAAGCAGGCACCTATGGTGAGAGTCGGCACAATCTCTCCTCCCTTAAAGCTTCCGAAGATACAGACACAGGTGAAGAGAATCTTGAAGAGAAAGCTGTACCAGGCCGCCTCGCCGCGAAAGGCCTTTTCAATGAGGCCGAAGCCGCCGCCGTTAAAATCCAGCGCGCCGGTAAAAAATCTCTGATTTAAGGCTGTGAGCGCAATTAACGCAAATGCGCCGATCAACGCCCTGAGCCAGGGATTCGGGATGCGCTTCGCGGTATAGTGGTGTCCGCGATACAGGATAATACTGAACCCCATTGCGAGGAGCGCACAGAGCATGGAAAAGAGAATCACCGTGACGGCCCCCGGCAGATGAAAACCCGGTACCTCCGTAATCGGGAACACTTCTCCCGCCACACCGAAGTGCAGAGAGACATGCGAAGCGATGAAGGAGGCAAAGAGGCAGGGAATCAACGCGGCATAATACATGACGCCGACCGAAATCATCTCCATGGGGAAAACGGCCGCCGCAAGCGGCGTTCCGAAGATGGCGGAAAAACAAGCCGACATACCGCACATGATTGCGATGCGCTTGTCTTTCTCATCCATACGGAAGAGCTTCGAGAGTGCCTCGCCGAGGCTGCCGCCCATCATGAGCGCCGCGCCCTCTCTGCCCACCGAGGCACCGACCAGATGCGAGAGTACGGTCGAGAAGAAAATGAGCGGCGCGGTCTGTACCGTGATGTGTTTTCCCTCGGTAACGGAGTCGATGACGGTATTGGTTCCGCCGTTTTTCTCCTCGTGCAAGCTCTTTTGCAGGGCAACGATGAGCAAAGCCGAGAGGGGCGACAAGAGAATGAACTGCGGGTGCTGTTTCCAATTTGCGATTCCGAAGTCAACGCCCTTCCGGAACAACATGCCGACCAGGCCGATTGTGAGACCTGTGACAATCGCGTAAATCGACCATTTTACAAAGTAAATCGCATTGGTTTTCGCAGATTCATTCACTGTAGGTCCCCTTTGAACGCACAAGTTTCGGGCGATAGCCCTCCTGCTTCAAGCGCTCGCAAATTTTCTCCTTGTGTTCGGTTCCGAAGGCCTCCATCGTAATGCGAAGTTCCACGGCCGCATTGCGGTTGATGCTGACAAACTGATTGTGCTCGAGCTTGATGACGTTGCCGCTCTCCTCGGCAATAACCTCAGCGACCCGCGCCAGCTGACCCGGGCGATCGGGAAGCAGAACCGAGACCGTGAAGATGCGGTCTCTCTGGATGAGGCCGTGCTGAATCAGCGAAGCCATGGTAATCACATCCATGTTTCCGCCCGAGAGTATGCTCACAATCTTCTTGTTTT
Organism: Stomatobaculum longum; assembly: GCA_905370385.1. Lineage (GTDB taxonomy): Bacteria > Bacillota > Clostridia > Lachnospirales > Lachnospiraceae > Moryella > Moryella longum_A. Next base: position 8,611 of record CAJPKN010000007.1, on the reverse strand, counting down.
TGATGTCGAGGTGTTTGAGCGCCGCGACTGTCAGAAGGCCGGAATTCTCGACGATCATCTTGTGATTCTCAACCATATCCAGGAAGGAGACAATGAGCTCATTGTCTTGAATCGTGATGATGCTGTCCACATTCTTCTGAATATAGGGAAAAAGCTTTTCGCCGGGACGCTTCACCGCCGTGCCGTCCGCAATGGTGTTGGCGCTCGGCAGCGTCACAACCTCTCCCGCCTCGAGCGAAGCCTTCATGCAGGCCGCATTTTCCGGCTCGACACCGATCACATGGATGTTCGGGTTCAGGAGCTTCGCGAGGGTCGAAACACCGCTCGCAAGACCACCGCCGCCAATCGGCACCAAAATGTAATCAACGGTCGGGAGCTCCTTCACGATTTCCATTGCAATGCTGCCCTGTCCGGTTGCAACCGTCAAATCGTCGAACGGATGCACGATGGTCGCACCGGTTTCCGCCGCAATCTCATAGGCGCGCTGCAGCGCATCGTCGAACACCTCGCCGTACAGCACCACCTCGGCGCCGAGCGCCTTGGTGCGGTTAATCTTCATGAGCGGTGTTACCTTCGGCATGCAGACGGTTGCCTTGATGCCGGCGAGCTTCGCCGCAAAAGCAACTCCCTGTGCATGGTTACCCGCGGATGCGGTGATGAGTCCTTTTTTCCGCGCTTCCTCGTCCATGGTCGCAATCTTATAATAAGCGCCGCGCACCTTGTATGCGCCGGTTTGCTGCATATTCTCGGGCTTTAAGTAGACCTTGTTTCCGCTCTGACGTGAAAAGAAATCCGAGTAGATCAGTTTGGTCTCCTTGGTCACCTCGCGCACGCACTCGCTCGCCTCTTCAAATGCCTCCAATGTCATTGGTTCCATGATGACTCTGCCTCCTCTTCACTTTCACTGTCCGTATCCCGCGCAAACAGCGCTTCGACATACTGTGCCGCGTCAAACTTCCTGAGGTCGTCTATTTTTTCGCCGACTCCGATGAACTTGACCGGCAACTTTAACTCCGCCTGAATCGCAATCGCAACGCCGCCCTTGGCCGATCCGTCGAGCTTTGTCAGCGCGACACCGGAAATCTCGCAGATGTCGCCGAACTCCTTGGCCTGTTCTATCGCATTCTGTCCCGTTGTGCCGTCCAACACGAGAAGGGTCTCGCGGCGATAATCCGGGAGCTCTCTCTGCAGCACACGGTCTATCTTTCTGAGTTCTTCCATGAGATTTTTCTTGTTGTGTAAGCGCCCCGCCGTATCGCAAATCAGAAGATCCGTACGGCGTGCCCGCGCCGCCTGGCAGGCATCAAACACAACCGCAGCCGGATCCGCTCCCGCCGAAGATTTGACCATTTCGACCCCTGCCCGCTGCGACCAAGCCTCGAGCTGCTCGATGGCCGCCGCGCGGAAGGTATCGGCCCCGGCGAGCAGAACACGTTTTCCGTTTGCTTTCGCCTGCGCCGCCATTTTTCCTGCGGTCGTCGTCTTGCCGACGCCGTTCACGCCGATCAAAAGCAGAACCGAAGGCTGTTTCTCAAAGTCATACGCGTTCTCGCCGAGATCCATTCTGGACTTGATACTGTCAATCAGGAGATCGCGGCAGGCACTGCGCGCCCGCACGTGCTGCGCTTCGACCGCCTCACGGAGTTCCTCCAGAATTTCCTCGGTTGCGCGCACACCCACATCGCCGGTGATTAAAATTTCCTCAAGTTCGTCAAAGAACTCATCATCCACCTCGCCCGGGCCGTTGAACAAGTCGTCGAGGCCGTAGACCACGGCCTTTCTGGTCTTTTCAAGCCCCGCAACCAGGCGACTGAAAAACCCTTTCTTTTCCTCTGCCATTACTCCTCCTACTTATCCAGCTGATCCTCAATGAGACTCACGGAGACCAGAGCGGATACGCCCTTCTCCTGCATTGTGATGCCGTAGAGCCGATCCGCCGCGACCATGGTGCCGCGCCGGTGGGTGATAACGATAAACTGCGTATTCTTTGCGAGCTTTTTTAGGTACTGCGCAAAACGATCCACGTTGGAGTCATCGAGCGCCGCCTCGATCTCGTCGAGCAGCGCAAAGGGCGAAGGCTTCAGGTTCTGAATCGCAAAGAGCAAAGCAATCGCCGTAAGCGCCTTCTCGCCGCCCGAGAGCTGCATCATGTTCTGCAGCTTCTTGCCCGGGGGCTCTGCGATAATCGCAATGCCGGCCTCCAGTAAATCTACCCCCTCTTCCAGTCGAAGTTCGCCTTTTCCGCCGCCGAAGAGCTCGCGAAATACCTGATTAAAGGCCTTCTGTATGCTCTGAAAGCCCTCCGAAAAGCGCTTCCGCATGCCGAGATCCAGTTCTTCGATGACCTGTTTTAAAGCATCCTCAGCCCGTCTCAGATCCTCGCACTGCGTGCTCAGGAAGCTGTGACGCTCGGATACCTCCTTGTAATCCTCAATCGCGTTGACATTGACATTGCCGAGGGCACGCATGGCCTCTTTCTTTTCGCGTATGCTGCGCTTTGCTTCCGGCATATCGCCGAGCGAAGGATCGCGGTACTGCCTTGCGCCCTCCTCGGTGAGATTATACTCACTTAGGATGTACGCGCACTGCGCCTCTCTCTGCTCTGTCTCCTTGTCCCGCTGCGCGTTCACGCGGAACAGATCTTTTTCGAGTTCGGTTCTCCGCGCCGTGATTTCGTCGCGTTTTTCAAAACGCTGCTTCTGCTCGCCGTTATGACGGCTTTTCTCGGTCTCGAGCGAAGCCAGTGCTTCCTCAAGTTTCCGCTGTTCTTCTTCGAGCGCCCGCAGCGCTTCCCGCGCCTCGCCTATACTTTGCCGCCGCGCTTCGACCGACCGCTCGGAAGCCTCACGCTCGGCGAGAAGTGCCTCGGACTCTGCCGCGATTCTCGCGCTCTCTTCTTCGACTCGGCGCAGATTTTCTCGGAGATGACGCTGTTGCTCCGCCGCAAGACTCGCTTCGATTGCGGTCTTTGACTGCTGCTCGAGCAGGGCCGTATGCGCCCGCCGCTTTTCTTCCAGCGTTGACTGCAGCTTTTGGATTTCCGCCTCTTCCTCGCACTGTCTTAAATCGATGCTGTCCAAATCCCCCTGTAAACCGCCGCGATTCATCTCCAGGGACTCAAGGCTGGTCGTAATTTCCCGGCGCTCGCTTCCGATCTCCTTGAGCTGCGATTCAAGTTCGTTCTTCTTTTCGCGCAAGCTCTTCTTGGAGAGTTCCGCCGTATTCAGCGAAATCGAGAGCGTATGCTCTTCCTCTCCGAGCGTCTGAAAACGTTCGGAGAGTGTGCGAAGGCTGTCCCGCAGTTCTTTTAACTCCCGCTCTTCGCTCTCGTTTCGGTGTAAAAGCTTTTCCTGCGCGAGTTTAAGCTCATCCATCTCGCGACGACGGCTTAAGAGATTCGAGCTGTTTCGAAATGCGCCGCCCGTCATGGAACCGCCCGGGTTCAACTGATCCCCCTCGAGGGTCACCAGCCGGTAACTCTGGCGATACTTTTTGGAGATGGCAATCGCATGGTCAATGTTATCGACCACGATGTCTCTTCCGATCAGGTTTTGAAGCACGACAGCGTACTGCGCCTCCGTCTTCACAAGATCGGAGGCAATGCCGAGGACACCCGGCTCTTTCAGCACCGCTCCGGCGTCAAAGGGTCGCGGGTGCTGGGCACTGCGGGGCAAAAAGGTTGCCCGGCCGTAACGATTCTTTTTCAGGAATTCGATGAGCTGCTTCGCCGTCTCTTCGTTATCTACGACGATATTTTGCATGCGCGCACCGAGTGCCGTCTCGATTGCCTGTTCGTAGCGCTTCTCGACCGAAATGAGATCCGCGACCACGCCGTAAATGCCGCGCACGCGGTCACGGACTCCCATGACGCGCTGCACACTCTGCCCGAAGCCCTCATAGCGCTCCGTAAAATTCTGCAGTGTTTCCAGGCGCGCCGCGTTCGACTGATAAGCCGTCTGCGTCTCGCGGAGCAAGGCGCTGAGGGAACTCTGCGCCTTTTCATTCTCGGCAATGCGCTTGCCGAGTTCCGATCTCTCCTGTCCCGCGCTGTCTCGCTTTTCCCGGAGTTCGCTTGTCTCCGCTTCCGCACGCTGCAGGGCAAGTTCCAGACCGTCAAAGTCTGTCTTTAGCTGCAAGAGTCGCTGCGCACTCTTGGACGCGCGGATATTGGCCTCCTGCATCATGGCCTCGTAACGCGCGCCGCGGGAACTCATATCCGCGCGCTCGTTGATCAGCGAAATAACCGTGTCCTTACGGCGCTGCACCTCTTCCTCAAGGGCTTGCACGGCCTGTTCGGACGCAAGACGCTCGGACTCCGCTTTTGCCGCGCGACTGCCGGCCTCTTCGGCTGTCTTCGCAATGCTCGCCTGCCTTTCCAGCAGGCTGTTTCTTTCCTCTTCGCGCGCGCTGCGCTCTCGCTCGCTGCGCTCCCGCCGTGCGGAAATCTCTTCGATTTTCGTTTGTTCCGCGCGGGTCTGTTCTTCCAAAACGGCAATGCGACCGCTCACAGTTCCGCTCTCCCTGCGCCGCGCTTCGAGTTCATCCCGCTTTACGGCGAGTGCGGCATCCAGTTCTTCGAGCAGGCGATCCAAGGATTCATACTGACGCTTCAGCGCCTCCTCCTCGCCGACCGCACGTGCCACCTCATCGGCGAGAATCTGCGCACGCTTTTCGATCTCCTGTAACGCGCTCCGCGAAGCCTCGCTCTGGAGCAGAAATAAATTGAGGTCGAGAGCTTTTACTTCGTCTCTCAACTTGAGGTATTTCTCGGCGGTTTCGGACTGCTTTCTGAGCGGTTCCACCTGTTTCGAAAGTTCCTGCAAAATATCCGAGACTCGCACCAAATTATCGTGCTCGTTCTCAAGCTTCTTTTCGGCAGCGGCCTTGCGCTTGCGGAACTTTGTGATACCCGCCGCCTCGTCGAAGAGTTCACGCCTCTCCTCCGGTCTGCCGGAGAGTATCTTCTCCACCTGCCCCTGACCTATGATGGAATAACCCTCCTGCCCGATACCGGTGTCCATGAATAGTTCATTGACGTCCTTTAAGCGGCAGGGGCTCCCGTTCAAACGGTACTCACTCTCCCCCGAACGGTAAAGCCGCCGCGAAACCGTGACCTCGTCGTAATCCAGCGAGAGCGCGCGATCCGCATTGTCCAGGGTAATGGCGACATAGGCGAAGCCCTGCGGTTTCCGGCTTGCGGTTCCCGCAAAGATAACATCCTGCATATTGCCGCCGCGAAGACTCTTTGCGCTCTGCTCGCCGAGCACCCAGCGCACCGCATCGCCGACATTTGACTTGCCCGAGCCGTTCGGCCCCACAATGCCGGTCACGCCGTGCTGAAAGGAAAACAGAATTTTATTTGCGAAGGACTTAAAGCCCTGCACCTCAATGCTCTTTAAGTACATGAGGACCCTCCGGATTCCGCAATTCCGAGGGTGAGGAGCGCCGCATAAGCCGCGCGCTGCTCCGCCTCCTTCTTGCTGCTGCCCGTGCCCTCCGCGATTGCAACACCGTCCCGAAGCGCCGCAACCGTGAAACGCTTTAAGTGTTCCGGTCCTGTCTCGGCAAGAAGTTCGTACGAGAGTACCGCATCCTTGTCCTTCTGAATTTCTTCCTGCAAGATGGTCTTCGCGTCATAAAAATAGCGCTTTCCCTCGATGTCGTTCAAGATAAAACGCTCGATGAACCCCCTTGCGATTTCCGGTCCGCCGTCTAAGTAAAGCGCTCCCACCACAGCCTCCATTGCATCGCTCACGATGCTGGGACGGGTTCTGCCGCCGGTCATCTCCTCGCCTCTTCCGAGCAGCAGATACGGGGAGAGCGGAATCTGCTCCGCGCAATAGGCGAGTGCCGGCTCGCAGACAAAGCTCGCCCGGAGCTTTGTGAGTTCTCCCTCGCTGAGCTGTGTCTTTTCGCGGTAAAAGAACTCGGAACTCACGAGTTCCAGCACCGCGTCGCCGAGGAACTCCAGTCTCTCGTTTGAGCCGAGATGTCCGCTGTGCGCCTCATTTGCGAATGAAGTGTGCGTGAGCGCCTGAACCAAAAGCTCCCTGTTATGAAAGGAGTAGTTAAGATGCTCCTCCAATTCTCTGATGATATCGGAATCCAAAGCCTCTCCTCTCACCGTCCCGCGCGGAGTGCGCGAATGGCGCGCTCCGCAGACTCGACGGACTGTATTTTATCGACCGCTTCGGGCGGAAACCGAAGCTGAAAATAGCTCTCAAGCCCAAGCACAATGCGATAGCGCTCCAGAGAATCCGCAAAATAAAGCTCGGTGAAGTTCGCGCGGTCATCCAGTTCTTCCTTGGGAAGCTCCAGGACCTCCGCGACAATGCGCCGAATTTCATCTCTCTCCAACATTCACTGCCTCCGCAATGCTCTGTAAAATGTTCTCGCGGTGAAAGGTCTCGCACTGCAACACTGCATTGCAAACCTCGGCCGCCTTCGCGTTTCCGTGCACTTTGACCACAAGGCCGCGCAGACCGAGCATGGGTGCGCCGCCGTAGCGGGAGGCATCGAAGCCCTTTAAGGCCTCTTTTAAGGCCGGTTTCAGAAGTGCCGCACCGATCTTGCTCCGTAGGTTCGACATGGCCGCCCGTTTAATAATAGTCTGAAAGGTCGCAGCGGTTCCCTCGATGGCCTTCAGCACCATATTGCCGGTAAAAGCCTCCGCAACACAGACATCCGCCTGGCCGTGCAGAACTTCGCGCGCCTCAATGCTGCCGATGAAGTTGAGTCCCGGCGTCGCCCGAAGGAGCGGATACGTCTCCTTGACCAGCGCATTGCCCTTCTCTTCTTCCAGTCCCACATTCAAGATTGCCACGCGGGGACGGCTTATGCCGAGCGCCCTCTCCATGTAGAGAGAGCCCATCTGCGCAAACTGCACAAGATGCGCTGCCTTCGCGTCGACATTGGCGCCCGAGTCCAAAAGCAAAGTGGCGCCGCCGTCTTCGGTCGGAATGAGGGGCGCAAACGGCGCGCGCTCCACACCGGGCAGCCGACCGACCAGCACCTGACCGCCGACCAGTATCGCACCGCTGTTACCGGCGGAAACAAAGGCATCCGCTCTTTCCTCACGAATCAGCTTCATACCGACCACGAGCGAAGCATCCTTCTTTTTCCGCACGGAAATAACCGGCGAATCCCCGGTCTCAATGACCTCCGATGCCGGTACCGTTTCCAGCCGCTCCGCCGGATAGCTCTGTCCCGCAAGCTCTTGCTCCAAGACCTCCGGTTTTCCGCAGAGCAGAATTTTTACCTCGGGGCTCTTTCTCAGCGCCTCCAGGCAACCCTTTACAATTTCACCGGGCGCGTTGTCGCCGCCCATCGCGTCTACTGCTACTCTCACCATACGTTTTCACCTCTGCCTACTTATGATAAAGCATAGCCCCTGCCCCCGCAAGTTGTAAAGAAAACCGCCCCGGACTTTCGTCCGGAGCGGTTCATGCATTATTTCGCAGGAAGAAAGGCTCAGTCAGCGACTTTCACGATCTCCTTCTTATTGTACGTCCCGCAGTTCTTGCAGACGCGATGCGGCATCATAAGCTCGCCGCACTTCGGGCACTTGACAAGGTTCATCACGCCCATCTTCCAGTTGGCTCTTCTCTGATCTCTGTGGCCTTTGGAAGATTTATTCTTCGGACAAATCGACATCCTGAAACACCTCCTCACCTCGTAGCGTTAACGGTTGAAAACCGCAATCATCCATTTCTGGCATAACGGGAATAGTGTAATATACAACATCTATCCTGTCAAGCTGTTTGTGACACTTATGCGAGCGCTGCGGTCACGATTGCCATCGAGTAAACCTCGAGCGCGTTGCAACCTCTGGAGAGGTCGTTGATCGGCGCATTCAGACCGAGCAGAATCGGGCCGTAAGCATCGAAGCCGCCGAGTCTCTGCGCGATCTTGTAGCCGATGTTACCCGCATTGATATCCGGGAAAATGAAGGTGTTCGCATAACCCGCGACCTTGCTGTCCTTTATCTTGGTGCGCGCGACGGTCGGGGAAACCGCTGCATCAAACTGCATCTCACCGTCGATTGCCTCGTCCGGGAACGCAGCCTTTGCCTTTGCGCAAGCATTTCTCATCTTGTCGACATCCTCACCGGAGCCGGAACCCACGGTCGAGTAGCTGAGGAAAGCGACCTTCGGCTCGATGCCGAAAATCTTTGCGCAGCTTACGGTCTCACCGCAAATCTCAACCAATTCGTCTTCGGTCGGCTTGATGTTGATTGCGCAGTCTGCCATTGCAAGCAGCTCGTTGTCACCGGTCGCGGACGGACGAACAAGAATAAAGCAGGAGGAAACAATCTTGTTGCCCGGCTTGGTCTTGATAATCTGGAGCGCCGGACGAACCGTGTCTGCCGTGGAATAGGTCGCACCGCCGAGCAGGCAGTCACCGATGCCCATCTTGATCAGCATGGTGCCGAAGTAGTTTGCGCCGGAAAGCACCTTCTTTGCCTGCTCCGGAGTCACGCCCTTCGACTTTCTGATCTCGCAGAACATCTCGACCATCTCGTCAAAGCGATCAAAGTTCTCCGGATCGACAATCTGTGCGCCGCGGATGTTGTAGCCGGCTTCCTCTGCCGCTGCCTCAATGGCCTCCGGGT
>CAJPKN010000006.1 GCA_905370385.1 Stomatobaculum longum | reverse complement strand
ATGTTCTTTGCCGAACCAGTCTGCATCGCAGAAGGAGGCATTTGAACCCTCGCGCCGCTATTAACGACCTACTCCCTTTCCAGGGGAGCCCCTTCAACCACTTGGGTACTTCTGCTAAAAGTACTGTGCCTGAAATCGAATAACTTTTTTCAGTTTGCTCAGTGACACGCGGTGCCGCTGATTACAGCTTAATCAGTATAAATACCTGTCCGCAAAAAGTCAACGACTTTTTAAAAGTTTTTTTGATTTTGTTTTCTCACCCGTTCACTCCGGTGGTGTCACACATCGTAACGCCCCAAAAAGTGGTGTTGAATCAGTATAGCATAGACCTCCGACTCTTTCCAAGTACAAATTTCGAAACATCCGCGTAAAGCACAGCCTCCCGGAAGGACAGGTAAGCGGAATCCTGCGAAAGTCGGAAAACTTCGATACAGTATCAAAGACAACACACAGCAGCATGAAAAGGAGAGCTGCCCCCCTCCCCAAACGCAGCGCTCAGGTAACGTTCAAGCCGTCTCATGATTCTCGCAGAGCAGGATTTTGGTTTGGCCGTGGCTTACAGATAGTGCGGCAGGAGCAAGCCGAAATTTATGAGCATAACGCCCAAGGCAATGCCAAAACCATAGGCAAATCCGAATGCGATAGATCTGTTCGGATAGACGCGGAAGGAGAAGCGCGCATAGTCGACCGGCTTTCTGCTCACGACCTTCCCGACATTTGAGAGCAATCTGTCACCGAGGCTCGCATCCCCCGTCCGCGTTAAGGTATAGTTGCCGGCATCCGCATAAAAGGTATAGAGCTCCATGCGTGCCGTCCCGATGCCGCTTACGGTGGTGCGCATCAACGGTCTGCTGAGCGGAATCATCTCTCCCGTCTCTTTGATTGAGAGTTGCAAACCGAATTCCCCATACGGGGATTTGCTGTACTGCTTTCCGTTTAACCAAATGCCGTAGTTTCCCGGCTCCGTGACAGTAAAGCTGCCGCTCTCTTCGATGTAGGGCTGCTCATATAGAAGCTTCACCTTCACGTTAGCGATTATCCCGCGTATACCGAAAATAATGAGCGCCGCTCCGAGCGGCACCAAAAGATAACACAGTTGTTTCATACGCTGCCTCCCATGACTTCACATTGCGGTCTCTTTTTCAATCCGATTTTTTTATTGTACCACATTAACTTTCCGCGCAGTAGAAGCATTCCTCCGACTTCGCCTTGCGCTTCGCATTACCGAAACGCAATCCTTTTACCCTCACACAAGGCTTGCACACAGAGATATTGCAGAGACAGCCGGAAATCTTACTTTTCTCCTTTACGGAAGACTTCCACACCGTCATTGGGCCGCTTGAAACTTGACGTCATCGAGCCGCTTGAAACTCAGATACACTTCTTCTCTCCGCGTACAAGGCTTACTCATATTCAAGTTGCTCTATCAAAGACTTTCGTGTGCTCTTTGATAAAAATAAGCGTCCGCCCTTGCGCCGTGTTTCGGCGAAAGGGCGGACACTCTCTTTTCTTCTGTATTTCCGTGTTTCTGCTTTCAGAGCTTAACCCGCTTTAATCCGTTGTCGTACCCACTGCTTCCGTCTCATCCGTTAGACCCGCGCCCGGTTCCTTCCGAAGGTCGATGCCGCGAATAATCTTCCGGAGCGGCAGGACGGATACCGGGTTTACCGAGAGTTCGTCAACGCCCATGCGGAGAAAGGTCTCCGTGAGCGCGAGATCGGCGCCGAGTTCCCCGCAGATACCGACCCAGATGCCCTGACGGTGACCCGCATCAATGGTCATCTTAATCTGCCGAAGCACGGCCGGATGATGCTTTGCGAGGAAGGGATCCAGGCCTGCGTTCTGCCGATCGATGGCCAGCGTATACTGTGTGAGGTCGTTGGTTCCGATCGAGAAGAAATCGCATTCCGCCGCGAGCTCATCGGCAATCAGAACAGCCGCCGGTGTCTCAACCATGATACCGACCGCGTAATTGCCAAGCTTCACGCCCTGCTTCTTCAGTTCTTCCGCACACTCCGCGAGCAACTCCTTGCACTCTCTGAGCTCCCGCATCGAAATAATCATCGGGAACATGATTCCGAGGTTGCCGTAGGCAGATGCACGGAGCAGTGCTCTCAGCTGGGTCTTAAAGAAGTCCTTCCGGGTCAGGCAAATGCGGATTGCGCGCACACCCATGGCCGGATTCTCCTCCTTCGCCATGTTCATGTACTCAACCTGCTTGTCCGCACCGATGTCGCAGGTACGGATGATGACCTGCTTCGGCGCAAGCGTCTCGACCGCCAGACGATAGGCATTAAACTGCTCCTCCTCACTCGGATAGTCTCTCGAATTGAGGTAGACAAACTCCGAGCGGAAGAGGCCCACGCCCCCCGCATCGTTCTGCTGCACGAGGCCGATGTCGGAGGGGCCGCCGATGTTCGCATAGACCTGAATGGTCTTGCCGTCTATGGTCGTATTGCTCTTTCCCTTTAACTCCTGTAAGAGCGCCTTTTGCTTTGCGTCTTTCTCCTTGCGCTTCCGAAGCGACTTCGCAAGATCCTCGGTCGGCCCGATATAGGCGCAGGAATTATAGCCGTCGATGATGGCTTCCCGTCCGTCCCAGTCTTCGTCCACGTCCTTGCACTGCACCAGGGCCGGAATGCCCATGGAACGCGCAAGTATCGCTGTGTGACTGTTGAGCGATCCCTCTTTGGTGATGATGCCGAGGAGAAGCGACTTATCGAGGCGCACGGTCTCGGAGGGTGTAAGGTCCCTGGCTGCCAGAATACAGGGCTCCGTACCCTGCAGCGCATCCGCATTGATGCCGAAAAGATAGTTCAGCACCGCCTGCTCGATGTCGTAGATATCCGCCGCCCTCTCCCGCATGTACGGATCATCCATTTCCGCAAAAACCTTGGCCTGATTGTCGAAGGCCACCTTGACCGCATACTCCGCCGTGTGCTTCTGCGTCTTGATGATTTCGTTGGTCGCATCCAGAAGATCGTCGTCCTCAAGCATCATCGCATGGACGGAGAACACCTCCGCGCTGTCCTCACCGGCATCGACCAGCGCCTTTTCGTAGAGCGCATTCTGCTGTTCGATGGCGCGCTCTCTGGCGTCGTCGAAACGCTTCAGTTCGGACTCGACATCCTCAATCAGTCTGTCGCTGATTTCGAGCTTCGGCGCCTTATAAATTACAATTTTTCCGATGGCAATCCCGTTTAAAACGCTCTTGCCGGTAGCTACCTGCATGCCTTGCCTCCTCGACTCAGAACGTCTCCTTCAGGAACTTCTCAAGCTCTGCAGCGCAGGCTTCCTCATCATCCCCCTCAACCCGGACGGTCACAAGATCGCCCTGCTTGACGCCGAGTCCCATGAGTGCGAGCAGTTTCTTCATGTCGACGTTCTTATCGCCCTTAAAGATGGTGACGGTACTCTTATAAGCCTTGAGCTGCTTGACCAAGAGGCCTGCCGGACGAGCGTGGATGCCATTCGGGTCGGTAATGGTGTAGGTAAATTCTTTCATGATGTTTTCTCCTTCTCTCGCTTACTCTGGTTATTCTGTCAACTGATTTCTACGCTCGTGTAATCGTCCGAGTTGGTGAGCAGCACCACGACCAGATCCGGATGCCCCGCTGCCTTGATCTTCTCTCTGGAGAAGCGGAGTATCGGCTGACCCAGCTTCACGCTGTCGCCCTCGGAGATCAACGGCTCGAAACCGTCTCCATTCATTGCCACTGTGTCGATGCCGACATGAATCAACAGCTCCATATCGCCCGCACCGCTGATACCGATTGCATGCTTCGATTCCGCAACCGAAGAAATCGTGCCGTCAAAGGGCGCATAGACCACGCCTTCCTCCGGCTGAATGCCGAGGCCCGCACCGAGTATGCCCTGGGCAAAGGTCTCGTCCGGAATATCCTCCTGCTTCACAACCTGACCCTTGACCGGTGCCGCAATCGTGCCCGCCTCGCAGCGAATCACAACTTCGCCGACAAAGTTCTCTTCTTTTGCGGGTGTTTCCTTCTTCTCTTCCGCAGCTGCCGGTGCCTCAGTGTTCTCTTCCTTAAACAGGACCCAGGACGCCGCGAACGCAATGCCGCCGGAAATTGCGAGCAGAACCGTGTAGAGCAGCGGATTGTTGACGGTGAGATAACCCGGGAGACCGGTCACGCCGTAAGCCGTCGCGCCGAGTCCCATCAGCGCGCCGAAAAGCGCACCGATTGCGCCGCCGACCATGCCGGCGAGGAAGGGCTTATAGAAGCGCATGTTGACACCGAAGATTGCCGGTTCGGTGATGCCGAGAGAAGCGGAGAGCGCCGAGGGCACCGCGATGCTCTTGGTCTTCTGACTTCTCGCCTTGATGCCGACCGCGAGGCAGGCACCGAACTGTGCGAAGTTTGCCGCACTTGCAATCGGCATCCAGGTGTTTAAGCCCACGGAACCGAGCATGCCCGCCTCAATGACATTGTACATGTGGTGCAGACCCATGACGACGGTCGCCGGGTAGATGGCCCCCATAATCATAGCGCCGAGCGGATTGTGCACCAAGAGTTCCGCGCCGTTTAATACCATGGTCTCAAGACCCGAGAAAATCGGACCGATGATCATGAAGGTGAGCAGCGCCGTGCTCATCACCGTGCAGAGCGGGGTGATGAAGAGATCCAGCATCTCCGGCACATGATCGTGGAACCACTTCTCGATCTTACTCATACAGAAGACCGACAAGATGACCGGAATCACGTGACCCTGATAGCCGAGCTGGTTAATCTGTCCGAGGGCATAGTTCGGGAAAATCTGTATCTTTCCGAAGAGGTACCAGACCTCGTAACCGTTTGCCGCATTCCAGCCGTTCGTCAGCGAAGAGTGAATCATCAAGAGACCCACAACTGCGCCGAGGAAGATGTTGCCGCCGAACACACGCGCCGCCGAGATTGCAACAATAACCGGCAAATAGGCAAAGGCCGTATTCGCGACCATGTCGAGGAAGGCAAACCAGTCGGAACCCGCAAAGCCGAGTCCCGGAATCTTCGCGAGGGCCTCCACAAGTCCCATCATAAGACCCGATGCGACAATTGCCGGCAGAATCGGGACGAAGACATCGCCGATCGGCTTTAACAGCCTTTTCCAAAGCGGCTGTTGCGCCGCCGCGGCCGCTTTGACATCGTCCTTCGTGGCCGCCGTCATGCCGGTGATGTTCAGAAACTCCTCATACACCTTGTTGACCGTTCCGGTGCCGATGATGAGCTGCAGCTGTCCGTTCGACTCAAACATCCCCTTGACGCCCTCCACATTGTCGAGGTAGTTCTTGTCGACCTTGCTGTTGTCCTTGATCACCAGCCTGAGTCTCGTCGCGCAGTGCGCGGCCTGTGCGACATTCTCACGCCCACCGATGTGGTCGACGATTTCCTGCGCGCACTTCCTGTAATCCAGTGCCATAAATCCAACCCCTTTCCGAAGCACCCCGTCTTTCACGGGACCTTTGCATCCGCTTCCGCCGTCCGGCGGTAAACTTTGTGATTACAGGAGTCCGAGTTTTTCGAACGCGATATAAATCCCGTCTTCCGTGACCGCCGGGCAGACCCAGTCGGCGCGCTCTTTGAGCGCCGGAGAACCGTTCTCCATGCAGACCGCATACCCGACAGTCTCCATCATCTCGAGGTCGTTCATGCTGTCACCGAAGCCTATGGTATCCGCGATATCCGCGCCGAAATAGTCGACGATACGGCGAACACCCTTGCCCTTGTCAAAATCGTGGCTCACGATTTCGCCGTTCACGCAACCGTGGGCCGGCACATCCTGAATGACAAAGTGAAAGTCTTTTTCGAGCAACTGCTTGCATTCCGAAAGCTGCGCCGCCTCCCGCGCCATAATAACAATTTTGTGAATTTCCTCGCCCGCATACTCGGACATGGGCCGTATGCCGAGACTTGCGGACAGGGCTTTGCGCCAGCGCTCAATCTCTGAATTTCCGCCCTCCGTGTTGTCCAGAAAATCCTTCAAATCGGCATCGCCGAAGGAGCCCTCCGTGCCCTCGATTGTACAAAAAACACCGTTTCGGTGCAGGGTGTCCAAGGCGAGTTTTAAGGTCTCCGCCGGAATCGGATGGTCGTAGAGGACCTTGTCGCCGACTTTGACATAGCCGCCCGAACTCGCCACCATGCCGTCAAAGGGATAGCTGAGCAGGGGGCTTAGCATATCCGGATTTCTGCCGGTGCAAAGAAAAAGCTTGTGCCCCTTTTTCCGCGCCTGTTCCATGGCGCGCACCGCGGAATCCGGGGGCGTGTTGGTACCCGCCTCTGTCAGGGTTCCGTCAATGTCCAGAAAAATAAGCTTGCTCATTTCTTTGTACCCTTTTTCTTTCCCTGGGTGCCGCTTGTCGCCCGTTTCAGCTGTGCGGCTTTTCCGGCCTTCTTTGCTGCATCCTCCGCCTTCATCACGGCTTCGACCGTCTTACGCGCCGCTTCTTCGGCCGCTTTTCTTTCTTCGGCCGCCTTCTGTTCAGCCGCTGCCTCGCTTGCTTCTTCTTCGGCCTTTTTCACTTCTTCCGCTCTCTCGACCGGCTTCTTTGCAGCTGTTTCTTCGGTCTCCCTCTTTGCCTCGACTTCCTTGTCAACCATCTTTTCCGCTTCCGGGACCGGATTCTTTTCCGGCTTTTTTGCGCCGGAGACCTTCTTTTTCTCGGCCGTCTTCCGCTCTTTCTCAGCTTCCTTTGCCGCAGCCTCCGCCTCCTTTTCTCGCTTCTCTTCTTCTTCCCGACTCCAGAGGAGCCAAGCAAAGTCGAAGGCCGGAATGCCGACTGCCTGTGCGCGCCGCGGCTCGCCCGTCATGAGATCCGTGTGGTTTTCCGGCTCATTGACCCAGGCGGTCTCATCCTGAGGGCTGAAGTTAAACAGTGCCACCAGCTTCTCCCCGTCATAATAACGACCTATGCCGAGCACATGATCGTTGTAGGTCTCGATAATCCAAGTATCCGCAGCCGTCAGGAAGACCGGATGTGCACTCCGCAAGTTTTCGAGCTTTCGGAGCGCATTGAAGATTCTGCCCTCTCGGCTCTCCGTATCTTTTCGAAGTGCCGCCTCATCCCAGGAGAAGGCGCCTCTGTGCAGGTAGCGCGAATCGTCCCACTTATAGGGATCGTTGTGGTAGCCGTAATCGTTCAACTGGCCGATCTCATCCCCGGAATAAATGACCGGGACGCCGGACTGGGTGAAGAGAAAGGCGTGCAACATGATGTGCAGGCGAATCGCGCGGTCCAGTTTCCAAACATTGCCCTCGTATTCCGCCGCCTCGATGCCGCAGAGGGAGGCCGTGGTTCCGCAGAGTCTTGCGTCTCCGAGCCGCGGATCGTCGTTATAAAGCTCTCCTCTTGCATCCGAGCCGTAGAAATAACCGCGGAGGCAGTCGTTTAAGAAGCGCTTATGCCCCACTTCATCTATGCCGAACTGCTTTAAGAAGCCGTAATCCAAGCCCCAGCCGATGTCGTCGTGGCAACGCAGGTAGTTGAGGAATAAATACTGTTTCGGCAGCGCAAAAATCTGTCCGAGCTGGTGCTTTAAGAGGCGCACATCCTTGGTCGCCACCGTGTGCCAGGTCGTCGCCATGGTTGTGACATTGTAGAGTATATGGCACTCCGGCTTTTCGAGCGTCCCGAAATAAGGCACAACCTTCGAAGGCTCCATGACCACTTCGCCGAGAATCTGCGTTGCCGGGCACACGATTTCCGCCGCCATCCGCATGATGCGGACTATGGTGTGCACCTGCGGAAGATTGCGGCAGTTCGTGCCGAGCGACTTCCAGATGTAAGGAACCGCATCGAGGCGGATGATATCCGCGCCTTGGTTGCAGAGAAAGAAGAGGTTCTCCGTCATGTCGTTAAAGACCGTCGGGTTCGCGTAGTTCAAATCCCACTGATAGGGATAGAAACTGGTCATAACCACCTTTCCGACTTCATTGCACCAACTGAAATTTCCCGGCGCGGTCGTCGGGAACACCTGCGGCACCGTGCGATCAAAGTCGTTAGGGATATTCCAGTTGTCAAAGAAGAAATAGCGATCCTGGAACTCCTTCTCACCGGCGCGGGCGCGTCTCGCCCACTCGTGATCCTCCGAAGTGTGGTTCATTACAAAATCAAGGCATACGCTCATGCCGCTTTTATGGCAATCCGAGGCAAGTGCCGCGAAGTCTTCCATGGTGCCGAGCTCCGGCTCTACCTGACGAAAGTCCGCAACCGCATAGCCGCCGTCCGAGCGCCCCTTGGGACTTGCGAGCAGGGGCATGAGGTGAATGTAAGTCACACCTGCCTCTTTGAGATAGGGAAGTTTTTCCCGCACGCCGCGAAGATTTCCGGCGAAGCAATTCGTGTACAGCGTCATGCCGAGCACTTCATTGCTGCGATACCAGCCCGCACTCTGCTCTCTCTCTCGGTCCAGGGCCTTGAGTTCCTCCGGACGCGCTTCGTACATGCGCTCGAGCATGGAAAGAAAATACCGAAAGGCATTTTCGTCATTATGGTACAGTTCCGCATAGAGCCACTTTAACTCGTCCAGACGTTTCTCCAAGCGCTCCGCAAACTCTCTTGTAAGTCCTGCACGTTCTTCCATGGAAATCCCCCCTATTTTTTGTCTATATTATAACGAAGCCGCCCCTTATCCGCAATCAAAATACCGGCAAAATTATCGGAGGGATTGACAGGAATTGTCGCCTTCATGTATACTTCATTCACTACACTTGGAGAGGTGTCGGAGCGGTCATAACGAGGCGGTCTTGAAAACCGTTAGTCCTTCGGGGCACATGGGTTCGAATCCCATCCTCTCCGCGAATACAAAAGCACGCAAATTGGCCAAAGGTGGCTTAGATGCGTGCTTTTTCTGTTCCCCGTTGTGTCGAAATATCTGCCGCAGCAGATGAAAAACCTCCGTAATTGGGTACATATGCAACACGAATGCAACACGCCCCCACTGCGATAAGCAACACGGCATTCAACCGGGGCGTCACGCCGGAGGCAGGGACGCCGGGGCTCTGCTTCGGCACCCTTCATTTCGCTTTTCTCACGCTTTATTTCGGCAGTATCCGCTGATATTATCAGCGTTTTTGTTCATTTCTCTTTCCTGCGATTAATGGCTATAACTATATTTTTACTTACGGTTCTGCTGTGTGTCTCCACACCCGCACAGCTTATTTTGCACTTCCAAGAAGCTTGCCGTTTTTACGCTCCCGCAAAGCCTCAGCCCTTTCGCATGCTCCGTATTCCCTATACCGAGCACCGCTATTCCCGAACAAAAACACCGGCAGCGAGTTCTCTTTCGCTGCCGGTGTTCTTTTGATGATTGCACATGTCACGCTGTAGCGGCTCAGTGCCGCATCTCACGACTTTTGAGCCAAAGCTTCGCCCTTGCCATATCCTCGGGCGTTGTGAGCTTCTGATTTCGTTCTTCGCCCCCCACCAGTTTCACGGGACAGGCGCCGAAGCGTTCCATGACCTGTGCGTCGTCGGTCGCGAGCAGGGCGCGCGCGTCTTCTGCCTTTCTCGCCCTGTCATAGGCCTCATAGGCCGCACAGATCTCCGCATAGGAAAAGACCTGCGGGGTCTGCGCCGCAAAGAGCAGGGCGCGCGGCGGGGTGTCCGCGACAAAGCCCTCCGCGTTTCCGAGCTTAATCGTGTCCTTTACCGGCAACACCGGAACGGCCGCGCCGTAGCGCTCTCCCGCATCCCGCATCCGCGTAAGAAGTTCCTGCGAAACAAAGGGGCGCGCGGCATCGTGGATAAAAACCAGCTCCGTGCCGCGCTCCCGAAGCGCAGTGAGTCCCGCGAAGACCGAGTCACAGCGCTCCGCGCCGCCCTCTGTGGCTGCGATCAATTTGTGAAAGCCTTGGTCCTCCCGATATTCCCGAAGTAGGGTTTCCGCTTCTCCCCGCGGTGTGACCAAAACAATTTCATCGATTTCACTCTCCGAAAGCGCCTTCAGCGCGTGCCAGAGCACGGTATGCCCCGCGAGCAGCAGAAACTGCTTCGGCGTCTTACTCCGCATGCGCGATCCGTGCCCACCCGCAAGCAAAACGGCCGCCGTCTTCTTCCCCGCCATCTCAGCGCTCCCCGAGTTTCAAATTCGGAACGGCATTCAAATCCCAGCCGCTTGTTCTTCCCGCCCGATACTCGTAGTAGGCCGCAGAACCTATCATGGCCGCATTGTCCGTGCAAAGACCGAGTTCCGGGTAGGTAAGGGTATAACCCGCGGCTTCGCAGGCAAGGCGCATGGCCTCGCGGAGCGCGGAGTTCGCCGCGACACCGCCCGCCATGGCGATGGTCTTGCAGTCAAAGTCCCGCGCGGCTTCCATCGTGTGAGAGACCAGCACTTCCACGACTGCCTTCTGGAACGAAGCCACGAGGTCGGCGACCGGTATCTCCTCTCCCGTCATCTTCGCGTGATTCTGATAATTCAGCACCGCACTCTTTAAGCCGCTGAAGCTGAAATCATAAGGCGAACCCGCGACCTTGGCGCGCGGAAAGGCGATGGCATCGGGATTTCCCTCCCGCGCCTTTTTATCGATCTTCGGCCCGCCCGGATACCCGAGCCCCACCGATCTCGCCACCTTGTCGAAGGCCTCGCCCGCCGCATCGTCCCGGGTTTGCCCGAGGATGCGGAACTTTCCGTAGTCTTCGACCATCACGAGATTCGTGTGTCCGCCGGACACAATGAGACAGAGGAAGGGTGGCTTTAAATCCGGATTTGCGATAAAGTTCGCCGAGACATGCCCCTCGATGTGGTTTACCCCGATTAAGGGCTTGCCCGCCGCCCAGGCCATGGCCTTTGCCGCAGAGACGCCGATTAAGAGCGGTCCCACGAGTCCGGGACCGTAGGTCACCGCGACGGCATCTACCTCCCGAAGCGTCATCTCCGCCTGTTCAAGCGCCTGCGCTACAACCTGGTTTATTTTTTCGATGTGCGCACGCGATGCAATCTCCGGGACCACACCGCCGTAGAGCGTGTGGGTCTCAATCTGGGAGTAAATCACATTCGACCTCACGGTTCTGCCGTCCTCTACGACCGCCGCCGCGGTCTCATCGCAAGAACTTTCGATTGCAAGAATTCGCATTACGCCTCCTCCGGGAAATCCAGTTCCATGGTCCAGCCGTCCTTTGCCGCCTTTGCCGCCGGGAAGATCTTCCGGATTCCCTCCATAAATTCTTCCGGGTAGTTGAGCGAGGGGCTGTAGTGCGTGAGCCAGAGCTCCTTCGGCTTCGCTTCCGCCGCGAGTTTTGCAGCCTCCTGCATGGTCATGTGCTTATGCTCCCGCGCCTTCTGCTGCTTATCCGGCTCGCCGTACATGCCCTCGCATATCATGAGATCCGCATCCTTCGCGTATTCCGCAATGGCCGGAACCGGACGCGTGTCGGTGCAATAGCTGACCTTGAGTCCGCGCCGCGCTTCGCCGAGCACCATGTCCGGCGTATAGACCTTGTCGCCGTCCGTGATGGTCTGTCCCTTTTGCAGGGGGTTCCAGAATTTCAGCGGTATGCCCTGCTCCTTGGCGCGCGCCGCGTCAAAGCGGCCGATGCGGGGTATGCTGATACAGTAGCCGTAGCAGAGCACGTTGTGGTTCACGCGGTAGGCTTCGATCACATAGGGGCCTATCTTTCTCTCTTCTCTCTGCTCGCCGAGTTCCGAAAAGCAAATGGGGAACGGGAGCTCCGGCGCAATGCTGCGGAGTGCCGTCACCACGCGCTCCAAGCCCTTCGGGCCTATCATGAGCAGCGGTTCGTGGCGCTCCGCATTGCCCATGGTAAGGAGCAGTCCCGGCAGACCGCTGATGTGGTCCGCGTGGTAATGCGTAAAGCAGATCACGTCAATGGAGCGCGGGCTCCAGCCCTTCTCCCGGAGCGCAATCTGCGTGCCCTCCCCGCAGTCAATGAGCAGCGAGGAGCCGTTGCAGCGCGCCATCATAGACGTGAGCCAGCGATACGGCAGCGGCATCATGCCGCCGGTTCCAAGGAGACAAATATCAAGCATCCGTAACCTCTTCTTTCCATACAGATAAATTTCGATTCCAGTAGATGAGCGCATCCTCTACCGGATTTTCATAATACTTCTTTCTTCTGCCCGCAAGCAGAAAACCATGTTTCTCATACAGTCGAATCGCAGCTGCATTTCCGGCTCTCACCTCAAGGGTCGCCGCCTCCGCGCCCCGCGCACACATTTCAACAAGTCCCGCGCGAAGCAATGTAAGCCCGTAGCGCTTTCCCCTCTCCTCCGGAACGACCGCAATGCGCATAAGTTCCGCCTCATCGCCGAGCACGCGCACATTGACATAGCCGAGCAGCGTGTCCTCCGAAACAAGCACAAAGACGCTGTCATACGGAGAGCCTAACAAATCCGAAAGCAGCCGAAAAGACCAAGGATCCGGAAAACAACGGCGCTCCGATTCTGCCATTGCCTCCAGATCCGCTGCGACCGCAGGTCGCAATTCAGGCAATGCGCTCAACGCTCTGCCCTCGCTTTTTTCGGGCTCACGCCTGCCGCGAGTTCCCGCTCCAAATCATATTGTATCGCTTCCTCGCGCTCACGCTCCGCCTGGCTTTTTCTCAGATACTCCGGGGCAAAGTCTTCCGCGGGAACGGTCTTTCCGGCTGCCGCGTAAATTTCTCCGAGCGCCGCCACCGAGGCCGCACGCGCGCGGCTGTTGTTTGGGGCCGCAAGCGAATACGGCACGGTGAGCGAAGCCGCAAGTCCGGATAACACCGGAACGCCGTCGCCGAGAAAAATCACCGCCTCCCCGCGCGCATTGAGCTCTTCAATCAAAGCCTCTGCCGCAACGGCACGCGGTGCAACAACTTCCGTGAGACAGCCGCCCGCATTGAACTCGGATTCCTCCGTACGCGTCCGGCGGTAAAGACCGTTGTAGAGCTGGTTTCGCCGCGCGTCCATGACCGGGCAGAGCAGCAGTTCGCTGTCTGCCAAGTTAAAGGCAAGTGCCTCCAGCGTGGAAACCGCAACGAGCGGCTTCCCGAGCGCAAGGCCGAGGCCCTTTGCCGTCGCCGCACCGATTCTGAGTCCCGTAAACGAACCCGGCCCCGCTGAAATCGCAATGGCATCGATTTCAGCGGGGTTCAGTTCCAATATGCGCTTTACTTCGTCGAGCATGGGCAGCAGAGTCTGCGAGTGCGTCTTTTTGTCGGTCACGGTGTATTCCGCCGTCAAAATTCCGTCACTCACGACTGCGACCGAAGCGGTCAGTGCCGCACTCTCAATTCCGAGAATTTTCATACTTCGCCTTCCTTTGCCGGAAACCCGGAGACACGGAGTTCTCGCACATCGTCTCCTCGCTCCGGCACACGGGAAATCTCCACGTGCACGGCATTTTCCGGGAGGCAGTCAGGCATTCTGGAAGCCCATTCCACCAGACTTACACCCTCCCCGTAAAAGCAGTCTTCGTAGCCGATTTCATCCATCTCGCTCTCGTCTTCGAGACGGTAGAGATCGAAATGCCAGAGCGGCAGCCGTCCGCCCTCGTAGCTCTGCAAAATAGTAAAGGTGGGACTGGTCACCGGCTCGGTAATGCCGAGACCGCGCGCAAAGCCGCGCGCAAAGGCCGTCTTGCCGGCACCGAGATCCCCCTCGAGCGCAATCACGGTTCCGGGCGGAACCGCCGCCGCGAGTTCCGCCGCAAAGCACTCGGTTTCCTCCTCCGAGCGGCTCTCGCGCGTCACATTCATTCCGCGAGCTCCGCGCGTATCATCGCGAGGATATTCGGGACCTTGGCCGCTCTCTCGCGATAGGTAAACTCCGTCATCGGCGCGCTGACAATCGCAACTTCCTCGAGTCCGGGCAGCTGAATCACGCGCTCCGCCTCAAACTGCTCCTTGGCGGTCTCAAGTGTTGCCGCATCGCCCGAGAGACGCACAAAGTAGCGGTGCTTCTCGCTCTCGTGCGAAGTGACCGTCTGACGCTCCGCCGTCCAACCGAAGCGCACATTCTCGTTCTTATGCTTGCCCGCCTCCATCATGTCCGCGAGCACCGCACTTGCGGTCGGGAGCTTGCCCGCGCCGCTGCCGTAGAGCATGGTCGTGCCGAGGAGATTACCCTTAATCACAATGCCGTTGTAGACACCGTGCACCGCGTAGAGCGGATTCTCATCGCTCACAAGCAGCGGGAACACGCTGACCGTGACCTGATCTCCGGCAAACTGCGCCGAACCGACAAGCTTAATCGAAGCTCTGAGCTCGGACGCATAGCGGAAGTCCGTGCTGTCAATCTTCGAAATGCCCTCGGTGTATACATCCTCAAAGTTCACCTCTTTGCCCGTCACGAGAGAAGAAAGAATCGCAATCTTACGGCAGGTGTCATGTCCCTCGATATCCGCCTCCGGATTCCGCTCCGCATAGCCGAGACGCTGTGCATCCGCAAGCACATCGCCGAACTCTGCGCCCTCGCGGTCCATACGCGTCAAAATATAATTCGTCGTTCCGTTCAGAATGCCGGTAATTTCCGTAATTACCTGTCCCTGATACCCGGTTCCGAGCGTGCGAATCACCGGGATTCCGCCGCCGACCGCAGCTTCGAAGAAGAAATTGACTTTCTTTTCGCGCGCAATCCGCAAAAGCTCCGTGCCGTGTGCCGCGACCAGCGCCTTGTTGCTCGTCACGACGTGCTTGCCCTTTAAGAGGGCCGCCTTCACAAACTCATAGGCCGGCGTCGTGCCGCCCATGGTCTCGACAACCAGAGAAATCTCCTCATCTTCTTCGATATCCGAAAACTTATCCGTAATCAGCTTCTCCGCCGGATCGCCCGGAAAACTTCTGAGATCCAGAATGCGCTTAATCGAAAGGCCCTCGCCGACCTCTCTCTCAATCACCTCCTGATTGACCTGAACCGCCTCGTAGACACCTGCACCGACGGTACCGTAACCCATAATTGCTGCTTTAATCATTGTTTCACTCCCTCGATAAAATCGTTACTTCGCGGACGCCCCGCAGTCCCTCCATCTCCTCCACCATGCCGGACAAATCCCCGGTCTCCTGCCGCACTTCGAGTGAGAGCGAGACCGTTGCCATCCCGTTTAAGGGAATGGACTGGTGTATGGTGATGATATTCGCCTGTGAGCGCGCAACCGCCGCGAGCAAGTCCGCGAGCAATCCCGGCTCGTCCAAAATATCAATGGAGAGCGTGATTCTCTGTCCGCTCACACTGTCGCCGAACGGAAAGATGTCGTCTTTGTACTTATAGAATGAGCTTCTGCTGATTCCGGTCTGCTCGGTCGCCTCGCTGACCGACATACCCCGGTTGGCCCGAAGCAGTCTCTTGGTCTCGACGACACGCAGCAGAACTTCCGGTACCGCCTTGCGGCGGACGACAAAGTATCTGCCTTCTTCTTCCATCTGTACGTCCTCTAAAAACAGTTGTTTCTCACAGGGGGAATTCTATCACGCAGTTTCCGGAAGCGCAAGTTACTCATAACAAATTGGGAAGGCCGCACAAAAAATCCCGGCGTATCCGCCGGGATTTTTTGCATTAATCGTCGCTGCCTGCGCCTTTCATATCCGGCTTGCCGAGGCTCACCCAAGTAAGGTAGGCCGTCATAAAGTCATCGAGATCGCCGTCGAGTACGGCGTCTACATTGCCGGTCGAAAAGCCCGTGCGGTGATCCTTGACCATCGTGTAAGGCTGTAAGACATAAGAGCGAATCTGGCTGCCCCAACCGTTGTCCTTCACGACACCGCGAATCTCGTCCGCCTTTTCCGCCTGCTGCTGCTGTTCCAGCATATAGAGTTTGGCCTCGAGCATCTGCATAGCCTTGTCCTTGTTCTGGAACTGGCTGCGCTCGTTCTGGCAGGTAACAACGATGCCGGTCGGCAGGTGGGTGATGCGGATGGCCGAGGAGGTCTTGTTGATGTGCTGACCGCCCGCGCCGCTCGAGCGATAGGTGTCGATGCGGAGATCATCCGGGTTGATATCGACATGAATCTCATTCGTGAGCTCCGGCATGATGTCGCAGGAGACAAACGAAGTCTGACGCTTGCCCGCGGCATTGAAGGGCGAGATGCGCACCAGACGGTGCACACCGTGTTCGCTTCTCAGTCTTCCGTAGGCATTTTCTCCGTTAATCTGAATCGTGACGGATTTAATGCCCGCCACATCGCCGTCGAGATAATCGAGGATTTCAATCGAGTAGCCGTGGCTCTCCGCCCAGCGCGTGTACATGCGGTAGAGCATAGAGCACCAGTCGGAGGACTCCGTGCCGCCCGCGCCCGCATTCAGGCGCAGAATCGCATTGTTGGCGTCGTACTCTCCGGTCAGCAAAGTCTCTGCCTTGAGGGTCTCCAAATCATGGATAAAGCCGTCCAGCATCTCCCGAATCTCCGGAATCAGCTCTTCATCGCCCTCCTCGTTTCCGAGCTCAATCATGTCCGCAATATCTTGAAAGGCGCTCGAAAGCTTATGAAAACGCTCCACCGTGTCCTTCAGGCTCTTGTTCTCCCGCACAATCTTGGTCGACTGTTCCGGGTTCTCCCAGAAGTTCGGCTCCTCCATCATGCGGTCAAGCTCTGCGATGCGTTTCTCCTTGTTCTCAAGGTCCAAGGAACCCTCCACCTCCTGAAGCGGCTTCTGATAGGTGGAGAGAGTGTATTTCATATTATCTAATTCGACCAAAGCTGCCTCCTGTTTTAAAGCTGCACCGGCGCCGGTCCCTGCTCTCCGTTCTGCTTGAAGAGCTTGCGTCCGCAGCACTGCTTGAACTTTTTGCCGCTGCCGCAGGGGCAGGGATCGTTCGGCATAATCTTCTTCTGCTCATTGACAACCGGCGCCTTCACGAGACCGCTGTCTTTGTTGGTTCCGGTGATGACCGGCGTCTCGCTGCGCTCAATCGCATCCTTACGCTCGATGCGAAGGTGGCAGAGGAGGCGCACCGTGTCGTCCTCAATGCCGGCAATCATCTCCTCGAACATGTTGTAGGCTTCCATCTTGTACTCGACCAGCGGATCTCTCTGGCCGTAAGCCTGAAGACCTATGCCCTGGCGGAGCTGCTCCATGTCGTCGATGTGGTTCATCCACTTCGCATCGATTGCGCGGAGCAATACGACGCGCTCCACCTCGCGCATCTCCTCCGGCGTCGGGAACTCCTTCTCCTTCGCCTCGTAGAATGCGTTTGCCTGCTCCTTGAGCTGCTCCAGCAACTCCTTCTTCGTCATACCGGTCTTATCCTCGGTATACACGACAGGCTCAAGCGGAATCACCGAGAGCAGAAGATGATTCAACTCCTGATAGTCCCAGTCCTTCGCGGCCGTATCCTCGCCGATTGCGCGATTCACCGCTCTCTCGACCACATGGGAGACCATGCCGAGTATGGTTTCCCGCATGTTCTCGCCCTCAAGCACCTTCTCTCGCTCTGCGTAAATCACTTCGCGCTGGTCGTTGTTGACCTCGTCGTACTTTAAGAGCTGCTCGCGAATACCGTAGTTGTTGGTCTCGATCTTCATCTGTGCCTTCTCGATCGCATTCGTGAGCATCTTGTGCTCAATGCGCTCGCCTTCCGGCACACCGAGGGCATTGAACATGCCGATCAAGTGCTCCGAGCCGAAGAGACGCATCAAATCGTCCTCGAGGGAGATGTAGAAGCAGGAGGAACCCGGGTCGCCCTGACGTCCGGAACGGCCGCGCAGCTGGTTGTCAATGCGGCGCG
Source organism: Stomatobaculum longum (assembly GCA_905370385.1). Lineage (GTDB taxonomy): Bacteria > Bacillota > Clostridia > Lachnospirales > Lachnospiraceae > Moryella > Moryella longum_A. The sequence goes on along the minus strand of CAJPKN010000006.1, from coordinate 18,552 downwards.
CCTCATGGCGCTCGGTGCCGATCACACGGAGACCGCCGAGTCCTCTGACCTCGGCCTGCAGTTCCTTCGACTTCTCGCGCGCAAGCTCGTCCATCTTCGCGAATGCGTCGGAGTCGTAGTTCTCGCTCTCCGGATCGTACTTCTCCTGCTCTTCCTTCGGCAGTGCCTTGATTAAATCGTCGCGAATCACTTCGAAGCTGCCGCCGAGCAGAATATCGGTACCGCGGCCCGCCATGTTAGTTGCAATCGTGACCGCGCCCTTCTTACCTGCCTGGGCGATGATTGCAGCCTCCTTCTCGTGATACTTCGCATTCAAAACCTCGTGGGGAATGCCCTCGCGCTTTAAGAGCTTCGAGAGCATCTCGGAGGTCTCAATCGTAATCGTACCGACCAGCAAGGGCTGCCCCGTCGCATGGTGCTCGCGGATGTCTTCGACAACTGCGTCAAACTTCTCTTTCTTGGTCTTAAAGACCGCGTCCGCCTCGTCCTTTCTCGCAACCGGCGTGTTGGTCGGAATCTCGATAACATCCATGCCGTAGGTGTTGCGGAACTCCTTCTCCTCGGTCAAAGCGGTACCCGTCATACCTGCCTTTTTCTTGAACTTATTGAAGAAGTTCTGGAAGGTGATGGTCGCGAGGGTCTTGGACTCCTGGCGCACGTTCACGTGCTCCTTCGACTCGATGGCCTGGTGCAGGCCGTCGGAGAAACGTCTGCCCGGCATGATGCGTCCCGTGAACTCATCGACAATCAGAACCTCATCGTCTTTCACGACATAGTCCTTGTCGCGATGCATGAGCTCCTTCGCGCGAAGCGCTAAGATCACGCAGTGCTGAATCTCAAGGTTTTCCGGATCCGAGAAGTTCTCGATGCCGAAGAATTTCTCAACCTTCTCGACACCTTCCTCGGTTAGGTTCACAACCTTATCCTTCTCATCGACCACGTAATCTCCGGTCTCGGTGATTTCTTCGCCCATGATGGCGTTCATCTTGGTGAACTCGCCCGAAGCCTCACCGCGCTCTAACTGGTTTGCGAGCACCGTGCAGGCCTCGTAAATCTTGGTCGACTTGCCGGACTGACCCGAAATGATGAGCGGCGTTCTCGCTTCATCGATCAAGACCGAGTCCACCTCGTCGATGATGCAGTAATCGAGGTTTCGAAGCACCTGCTGGTCCTTATAGATTGCCATATTGTCGCGCAGGTAATCAAAGCCGAGCTCGTTGTTCGTGACATAGGTGATGTCGCAGGCATAGGCCTTCTTTCTCGCCTCCGAATCCATGGAGTTCACAACCACGCCGACCGTGAGGCCGAGGAAGCGGTGAATACGTCCCATCCACTTCGCGTCACGCGCCGCGAGGTAGTCGTTGACCGTGACAATCAAGACACCCTTGCCCGCCAGTGCATTGAGGTAAGCCGGCGCAGTCGAGACCAGGGTCTTACCTTCACCGGTCTTCATCTCCGCAATGCGGCCCTGGTGTAAGACAATGCCGCCGATCAGCTGCACCTTGTAGTGCTCCATGCCGCCTTCATACGTTCCGTCCGCGCGCTTCACACCGGTCGCGCGACGCGCCGCCTCACGCACGGTCGCAAACGCCTCCGGCAGAAGATCATCCAGGGTTTCGCCCGCTTTGAGGCGCTCCTTGAACTTTCCGGTCTGCGCCTTCAGCTCCTCATCGCTCATCGCGACCATGGTGTCACGTAACGAAAGAATCTTTTCAACCTGGGGATTAATCAGTTTCAACTCACGCTGGCTGTGCGTTCCAAAAATACTCTCAATTAAATTCATGTTCCCGCTCTCTCCCGCTGTCCGCAGAAATAAAGTTTTGTCTGTCTTTTCCGTCCCATAAAATTCCGTATATCCGTTTTATTCTATCACCTCTGTTTCCAAATCGCAATGGAGCGATTCCGCGTTATTTTACGCTGAATTTTGCTTCTCTTTTTCATGATTTATGCTATACTGAAGTCAGCAACACAGCGGTGTTTTCGTCAAATTGTCGAAGATTTCCGCGCTCATGCATCACACTTGAAAGGAGCAGAACAGTATGCGTATCACCATTAGCGGAAGAAACATCGAACTGGGCGACAGACTGAAGAATCAGGTGAACAAAAAGCTCGGGAAACTCGAGAAATACTTTGCTCCCGAGACCGAGGCGCGCGTTGTTCTGAGCCGTCGGAAAGATGCCGAAATCATCGAGGTCACCATTCCGACGAAGACCGGTTTTATTCGCGCCGAGGAAGCGACCGATGACTTCTTCGCCTCCATAGACCTCGCCGAAGAGACCATTGAGCGCCAGATTAAGAAGTACAGAAACAAGCTGGTCGACAAGAAGCAGTCCGCGCTTGCCTTCTCCGAGCTCTTCCTCGACGACGGGGAGGATGAGGGCGACACGGAAATCCGCATCGTGAAGAACAAGAAGTTCGAACTGCAGCCCATGAACCCTGAGGAGGCTTGCCTCCAGATGGAGATGCTGGGACACGCTTTCTTCGTCTTCCTGAACGGGGACAACGGCAATGTGGAAGTTGTCTACAAGCGCCGCGACGGCAGCTACGGCCTGATTGAGCCGCGCATCTGAGGCCCTATTATCACATGTTCCGAGAAGCGAAAGAGGTCGCGCATCTGCGCGACCTCTTTTTTGTTTGCGACTCGTTTGTTCCTTGCGCCTTTCGCTTACGGCGCAACCGCCTTCCGCTTCTCGCCCGGGACAACCCAGCCGAGTGCGCGGCGCTTTGCCTTGATGTCCTCGACCAGCTTTTCTGCGAGCGCCTTCGGATCGGTATTGACGTGCATCACCGAACCCAGGGTCTCGCGGGTTCCCTCTTTCAGGAACTCGATGACATTCTTCGAACCGTGAATTTGTGCCTCCACGCAGTGATAGGAGTTGATTCCCATCAGTCGGAAGCCGAGCGAAGCGTCGATGCCCTTCTCATTGCTCCACTCCGGAGAAGTGAAGGCAAAAGGCATGTCCTTTAAGTCCTTGCCGAACTCATTCGCAATGCCCGCAAAAATACCGGAGGAACGGGTGTTGTCGATGCATTCGCCGACATGCCAAACCGGCGGAAGGTCGGGCGAGAGGAAGTTCCTGAGCGACTCGCCTGCTTTCGGCAGTCCGTCCTTCATATTGCAGTAACCCATCTTCATGAGCGGGAAGGAGACACAGCCGTTGGTCAGGATGAGAATGTTGTTCTGCAAGAGGATATCCGCGACGTCCAGCGCGGTCTTCTCGTAGAGCACCTTCGGGTTGTTGCAGCCGACCATGTTCACAATGCCCAGAATTTCACCGGACTTCACAGCCTCCGCGAGCGGCGCCATGCTGCCGAAACGCTTGTGGACATACTCGACCGAGAAGCCGACCTCGGCATCCACCTCGTAGGGCGGAATATAAACCGGAACACCCTTTCTGTTTTCGAAGCTCTCGATGGCGCGCTTCACAATGCGCTCCGCGAGCTCCCTTGTCTCACCGATGTTCGAGTGGTGATGATCGTACTCAAAGCGCTCCGCACCGGGCAGACGCGCCGACTCGGAAGTCGTAATGACAGTCGTTTGGAAGCACTTTGCAACTTCCATGATGGACGGGAACACATCCTGTACGTCCGCAATCCAGAGATCCAGCGCGCCGGTTCCGAGCACCAGTTCCGCGGAAACCGCATTGCTGAGTGGAATCACACCGGCGTAGCGGTACATTGCAGAGAGTCCGGAGCAGCAAATGCCGTAGAAACGTATGCCCTTTGCGCCTGCCTTCTTTGCGAGTTCAATGAACGCCTCCTCCTGACCGACCTTGACAATCTCACTGACCAGGGTTGGCAGATGTCCGTGCACCGCAATGTTCACATAGCCCTTCTTAAGCGCGCCGATGTTCACCTTCGAGGTCACGCGATCGCCGACACCGAAGAGACTGTCGGTCGCAATCGCGGTCGAGACGACGCCCGAGAAGGTAAAGGCAAGACCGCAACGCAGGAACTGCTGCATGATGCTTCTCCAATCGCCGTCCGTGCCGACACCGCTCTTATGGTAGGCTTCAAAGACCTCGTGGTAGGCGCTGATCGGAATGATGTCTAAATCCTTCCAGACCTTTTGGCGCTCTGCGGGCGCACAGGCCTTGATGACCTCGTAATCATCCGGAACGGTTCTGGACATATCCTCGAGCAGCTTGTCTGCGAGTTCGGAGGCAATGCGCTTAATGCTTCTTCTCTCGGTCTTAATACCGAAGGCCTTTGCCGTGTCGCGAATCTTCTGCTGGCCGAGAATCGGAAGATTGAGCTTCCCCTCCGCGGCCCACTTGAGCGACAGAATGACCTCTCTGCCGTGCATGCCGTGCTGTGCCGCACCGGCAGCCGCCGAGCGGAGCAGGTTTCTCGCGACAATCAAATCCGCATCCGCGCCGCAGATGCCCTTCGGGCTCTTCGGCGTGATCTTACATGGTCCCATGTTGCAGATTTTGCAGCAGATGCCGGCGAGACCGAAGCTACACTGCGGCTTCTGCTTGTCGAAGCGGTCAAAGGTCGTGTCAAAGCCGAGCTGTTCCGCGCGGAGCAGCATCTCCCGCACTGCGGGATCCGGCGTATTGTCGATGACATCCTGCTTCGAGGGAAAAGTTTTCTTATACTCGGCGACCGCATTCATGTAGTCGCGGATAAACTCGTTCTCATCCTGCTCATCCTGATGATCCGCCTTTACCACAACGGTCGGCACACCGTGCTTGTCAAAGCCGATGATGTTTCTGTGGCTGTGAATGTGCGCGGGCGCATCCGCATCGTGCTCGTGTGTATGCGCATGCGTGTGCGTGTGCGCATGGGTGTGCCCGTGCGCATGCGTATGCTCGTGCGCATGGGTGTGCTCGTGCGCATGGGTGTGCACATGCTCGTGGTCGTGTCCTTTTTTCTCTCCGCTCATACTTACCTCACTTCCGAATCGCAAAAGCTTAAATCCTATATGCATACTTAATTTATTGGTATATAGCTTCTGGAATTGTAAAAAAAAAGAGTGTCGTTGTCAAGCCAACGGCACTCTTCCGCAATTCATTTTTTTGATACGATTTTATCACTCAGGAGAATAAGATATCGCGGACCTCTTCCTTCATCTCCTCCGGTTTGCAGCTGCGCGTATGGCGCACCTCCGCATTCCGAATCTCCTCGACCGCAGGCGGGAATGGGATTCCCGCTTTTTTACGGAGCTCGTCCAGCACCGCAAAGTCATCGAGTGCGCTCACATCACCCGCAATCACCTCCATGACGGCGCGGGAGAACTTAAACGGACTCGCCGTGCTCGCAATGACGGTCGGCTTCGTGTCGCCGCTCGTTTTCCGGTAGTCTTCGTAGACCTTGGAGGCAACCGCCGTATGCGTATCAATCACATAGCCGGTCTTCTCATAGAGCGAGCGGATGCGCTCTGCCACCTCCTCCTGTGTCGCAAAGCCGCCCGCAAAGTCCGCCATGGCAGCCCGCATTTCCGCGCTCAGCGCATACTTGCCGCCGCTCTGCAGCGCTTCCATGAGCGCCTTGGTCTTCGCCGCGTCGCAACCCGCGCTCAAGTACAGCAGGCGCTCCAGATTGCTCGATACGAGGATGTCCATGGACGGAGAAGTCGTCAGTATGAAGTCGCGGTTCTTGTCGTAGACACCGGTCTCAAAAAAGTCAAAGAGCACCTTGTTGTCATTCGACGCGCAAATCAGCTTGTCGATCGGCAGGCCCATGCGCTTCGCAAAGTAAGCCGCGAGGATATTGCCGAAGTTTCCGGTCGGCACGCAGACATTGATTTTCTCGCCCTCGGTAATCTTTTCTTCCTTCAGAAGCTCGAGATATGCGTGGACATAGTAGACAATCTGCGGCACCAGGCGGCCGATGTTAATCGAGTTTGCGCTGGAGAGCTGCACCTTTTTTGCCGCGAGCTCCGCCTCAAACGCGCGGTCCCCGAAAATCTGCTTGACCGCAGTCTGCGCATCGTCAAAATTGCCCTCGATGCTCACGACCGCCGTGTTATCGCCCTTTTGCGTGATCATCTGGAGTTCCTGGAAGCGGCTCACGCCGCCCTTCGGATAGAAGACCACAATGCCGGTGCCCGGGACATCCGCAAAGCCGGCCATAGCCGCCTTGCCGGTGTCGCCGCTGGTCGCGGTCAGAATCTCAATCTTGTTGGTGACGCCGTTCTTTTTCGCCGCCGTCGTCATAAGATAGGGCAGAATCGAGAGCGCCATATCTTTGAACGCGATGGTCTTTCCGTGGAAGAGCTCGAGATAGTAAGCATCGTCCGCGAAGGTGAGCGGCGCAATTTCGGGTGTGTCGAACTTCTCGTCATATGCGCCCTCGATGCAGGCGCGAAGCTCCTCTTCGCTGTAATCGGTGAGCAGAAGACGCATCACGCGATAGGCCACTTCCTGATAAGAAGCATCCTTTAATTCCGGAAGCGCAAAGTCGAAGCGCGGAATTCGCTCCGGCATGAAGAGTCCTCCGTCCTTTGCAAGACCTTTTAGCACAGCTTCCGATGCCGTGCAGCCGGTCTCGCCGCCCCGCGTGCTACTGTAAAGCAATTCACCCATTCTTCTGTCTCCTTACTTTCCAAAGATAAGCGTATGTCTCATTAAAAACTTCTGCCGCCGCCGCCGTGCGATCTGCCGCTCGAGCTCGTATGGGTCGAACTGCTGCCGTGGGGGCCGCTGCTGCGACCGCCGCCGGAACCGCCGCTGCTCCGCGGAATGCGGCGCCGCACACTGTTTCGGTCAAGCAGGCGGTCCGCCGTATTGCGGAAGCCGAAGGCCACCCCGCTCGCGGCAACAATGCCTGCGACTGTGGAAGCGCGCTTTGCGGCGCCGTCCTGCATCTTATAATTTCGCTTGACGCCCGTCACCGCACCGAGTGCCGTGAGAAGGGAGGCCGCCAAGGAGCCGAGCGCCGCCAGCGGCGAAAGGTGTTTCTTCTTTGTCCAAACACCGCTCTCCGCATTGTAGGTCCAGCCCTTCTGCTTGGCCCTGTCATACGAATTCTGAATCCCCGCGAGCACTTTCTCCGCACTCGCCGCATAATGTCCCTCGGTGACCTCGCTGTAACCCAGGTTCAAAAGCGTTTCGATTTCACTGTTCGAAAGCAACTGAATCGCGCCGCCCGCCGTGCTGATGTGAATGCGGCGGTTATCCATGTCGATGAGATAGAGGGCGCCGGAGAGCTTGCTGCCGTAGCCGTAGTTCCCCGCATCGTAAAAATCGTCCGCGTAGGCCTCGGAACTCTTGCCCTCGGCACTGCCGGTTGTCACCACGACGAGGTCCAGCTTGGTCTTTGCACTGACCTTGGCCACGGTGCGCTCGATTTCCGCTTTCTCGCTCTCGGAGAAGAGGTTTGCGTTATCAAAGACCCGCGTTCCCTCCGCGCGCGCTGAGACAGCTCCCGGAAGGCAGAAACCGAGCAGGAGCAGGACAAACAGCAAAAGGCCCGAAAATTGTCTCTTGAATTTTTCTCTCATGCCGCCTCCTCACGAAATAAAGTACATCAGCGCAAGCAGCGCGATGAACAGCGGTATGAAGATCGAAAGGAAATAGCGCAGCAGTTTCCCGTTGTCCACCGGCAACTCGCCGACCACCTTGCCGCTCTGTCCGTTCAGCGAAAAGTAATAGAGCTTGGAGGAGCCCGGCTCTCGATAGGTCATGGTCCAAACCGGCATGAGCGCATACTCTAATTTTTCGTCACTGAGCCAGATATTGTCCGAAGTGACCGAAATTCCGTCATACTCCGAAATCGAATTCCGGAGGGCCGCAAGCGCGTAGCGCGCCACTTCCTGACGCGTCTCGGATTGCACATCTTCGCTCGCCACATCTTTTCGCTCCGCGACAAAACCGGAGAGATAGCTCGGCGCAAACGGCTTTAAGCTGTTCACGTCAAAGGGCTGAACACTTTCCGCAAGCACGCGGTTCGCCTTTTTCAAAGCGTTCCGGGCAACCATATCCACCGGGAGCTCACCGTTTCGTTCCACCTGAAACTTACTGGTGATAATTTCCTCCGTGTCACCGTGACGCCGTCGCTCCACACTCGTGCCGACGCCGGAAAGCTCCGAATGCGCCTTACAACTGTAAATCAAATAGGGGAAGTAGACGCCCGTAAACTTTTCAATCTGCTTTTCGTCATAAAAGGCGCGCGGAACAAATTTTTTCTTTCGGATCCAGTCGCCGAAAATGCCGAGTGCTTTTTTTCGGTCTATGCTGAAGGGCAGCACATAACGCGGCCCCTCCTCGCCGGACAGACGTCCGACCAAAACCACGGGATTATGGCAGTAATAGCAGAAGGTCGCCGCCGTACTCTCCTCGGTCACAATCTCCGCACCGCAGTTCGGGCAGGTGTAGCGGAGCAGTTCGTCGCTTGCCACCGCCTTTTCCTCTGCCGCCTGCCCTTTTACGCCCTCTACCGCTTCCCGCTGCTCATAGAGTGCCTTAATCTTGTCTTCCGTGAAAGCCGAACCGCAAAAGGGGCAGGTGAATCCGCCGGTCTCGGGGGAGAACAAAAGCTCTCCCCCGCAGTTCGGGCATTTATACGATATACTTCCAGCCATTAGACGTCCTCAATTGTTAAGGGCGCGGATTTCCACACTCCGTGCAGAACTTTCCGCTGTTCTCCGAGCCACAGTTCGGGCACTGCCACCCGCTTGTCTCCGGGCGCTTCGCGCCGCACTCGGTGCAGAACTTGCCGCTGTTCTCGGCACCGCAAGTCGGACAAGCCCACTGTCCGGCCGCCACCTGCGAAGCAGCCTGCATCTGCTGCGCCTGTGCGGCAGCTTGTGCCTGTGCCTGCGCTTGCGCCTGCTGCTGCATCTGCATCTGCTGGTAATTGGTGTTGCTCGCCTGGCCCATGAAGCCCATACCGGCGTTCATGCCCATGCCGACCCCCATCATGCCGACCGCGCCGCCGTTCGGGTTCTCGCCCGCGGAACGGATACCCTGTGCAATCTGTCCCTGCACAAAGCCCTCGCGAATGGTCGCGTCGGAAAGCATGGCACCCTGGTTCCGCATGTTGATGAGTTCCTGCGACTGATCGTCATAGGAGAGACCGTCGACACCGATCTCGACCAGTTCAAAACCGCGGGGACCCCATTTCTCATCAAGCTCGGCATCGACCTCTGCGTTCAGTCTGTCCTTGATCTTCGACTGGATGAAGGAGATGCGCTCGCCCTCCGCGGAGAGCTTGTTGACCGAAATCTGGAAAGCCTGCAGGAACTCCGCGAGATACTGCTCCGCAACCTCGGAGAACTGCAGATGCGTCGCGTCGCGCGGAATGACCTCCGCATAGAACTGCAGCGGATTCGTGATGCGAATCGAGTAGTGACCGTGTGCGCGGAGAAAGAGTTCCGCGTTGTAGAAGGTATCAAAGTAGTTCATCGGCGTCGGCGTGCCGAAGCGATTTCCCTTGATCTCCTGGAGATTGATGAAGAAAACCTGCTGCTTTCCGGACGGCACACCGCCGAACTTGATACGATTAAACGCATCGCCGAGCGACTCACCGAACTGTCCGTTGAAGAGCGAGGGCGCACTGGAATTGTTGACCGTATAGTAGCCCTCTTCCGCCGTATAGTCGACAATCTTTCCGCCGTCTACCAGCATCATGAACTGATTCTTCTGGACGACAATGCGGCTTCCGTTGCTCACATAATCCGCACTGCCCTTCGTGTTGGAGCCTTTTCCCGGGCGAACCGCCTTTGCTCCGGTAAAAACAGTGCCTTCTCCCATCTCGTCCGCTTCAAGGAACTCAAGCCACTGATCCGCAAGACCGCTTCCGATTGCGGAGACCGCTGCTTTAATAAGACCCATATCACACCTCCTGTTGGTTATGCCTTAGCTTCCGGTTACAAATACCTTTTTATTTTATCAAATTCTGTTCTGTTGTAAACTTACGTTTTCTGCGGCGCGGCGAAATCACCTTGACCGCCAAAAAGAGCAGGATGCCCATGAGGCAGAGCTGCAGACAGACAGTCGGCACCAGGGCCGCCTCAAAGAGCCTGCCGTCTCCGAGTAAGGCGAAATCCGAGTGTCCGGTAGCGCGAAACAGCAGCCCTTCCATCAGACTGAGCGGCGAGAGCCAAAGCAGTACTGCTGCGCCGTTCCCCGCGCCGCCGTAATTTCTGAGCAGTAAATAAAGCCCGTAAGGCCCGAAGAAGAGCAGGGCTTCGGCCGCAAAGGTCTCAACGATGGCAACCGCCGTCGTGCGATTCAGCGCCGAGAAAAAGAGCCCGAGACTGCCCGCAAGAGCTGCCGAAAGTAAGATTCCGCCAAACAGCAGGGCCAGATCCGTAAAACCCGCGCCGCCGAACAGCAGGGCGGTTAATAACACCGGCAGGCCGGAAAAAACAAAAATCGCCGCGGCAATCAAATTCTGCAAGAGATTGCCGAGGATGATGCTCGGCGGTGAGAGCGCTGTCCCGAGCAAAAGATCCAGGGTTTTTTGCTCCCGCTCGCCGCTTACGGCACTCGCCGCACTCGCCGGCACCAGGAGAGCCGCGAGTGCCAGTTCCGTCCAGATCAGCGCGTGAAAGACCCCGAGCACTTCCTCATAGCGAAGCTCACCCGTGTTCTCCGCACGCTGAAACATAAGTCCCAACAGGAAAATCGCCACCGCGGAGAGCAGGGCATTGCCGCCGCAGAGCGAGGCGCTGAAGCGCGGTGTTCTGGCAGCCGCCCGGGAGGCTCTCTCACAAATCGGATTCATCTTCATCTTGTACGATTATCCTTTCCTCTCTGCCGACCGTCATATTCAGGAAGAACGACTCCAAGGTGCCGGGTTCCCGAACAAAGCTCTTCACCGGCACTTCCGCATCGATGAGCTGCTGTAAGAGCGAGGCCTCATCCTCCGCGCTGCCGACAAATTCAAGTTGAAACTGTTTTCCGTTCTGCATGACGGCCCGAATGCAGGGATTTCTGCGGAACATGCGAAGGGCCGTTTTCTCGCCGTTCAACACCGTGACCCGAAGCGGGTTCGAGTTCGCAATCTGCCGCAGTATCTCCTGTACTTCACCGGTCGCCCGAACCCTTCCCTTATCCAAAACCGCAATATCGGTGCAGATCTCCGAGAGCTCCGAGAGCACATGGGAGCTCAGCAGTATGGTTTTCCCGCTGTCCGAGAGTTCCCCGAGCAGTTCGCGCAGGGAAAAACGGCTCCCCGGATCCAAGCCGTTGGTCGGCTCATCCAGCACCAGGAGCTCGGGATCGTGAATCAGGGCGCGTGCCAGCGAGAGTCGCTGCTGCATGCCCTTCGAAAGTTCCGTGACCAAACTGTCCCGCCGCTCAAAGAGGCCGACGCGCCGCAGAAGTTCTTCGTTCCGAAGGCGCGCGTTGCGGCCGCCGAGCCCGAAGCAACTCGCAAAGAAGCTCATATATTCAAGTACGGACATATTGTCATAGGCCCCGAAGCCGTCGGGGACAAAGCCGATCAGGCGCTTTGCCTCCTCCGGGCGCTGTCGCACATCGATACCGCCCACCAAAAGCTCCCCCGAATCCGGTGCGAGTAGGCCTGCTGCAATGCGGAGCAGGGTCGTCTTACCGGCGCCGTTCTGCCCCATGAGGCCGAAGAGAGAGCCGCGAGGCACCGACAGTGTGAGCCCTTTCAGGACTTCCAGATTTCGATATGCCTTTCGAACATCGGAAAATACCAGCATCAGCTCTCCTCCCCTATGACGGTAATCCACGGGAGCGCCACATCCAAGCGATTGGGACTTGTGCTCTTCTCCTCGGCATAGCGCACCGTAATGGTTTGATCCAGCGCAAAATAAGGCGCAAGTTCTTCCGCCGTAAAGAGCGTTTTACCGGCCTCGATGTCATCAAAGTTGCCGCTGCGATAGTTGTAAAACGAAATCACACCGCGGAATTCCGCTGCGTTCTCTCCCGCTTCGCCGCTCTCAAAGATGGCATCCGGCGCCTCCAAAAGCAGCGCCTCGGTGCGGAAGTTCTTCCCGAGCTTATAGCTCAGCACGACCGGATCGCCGCGGTAAAAGGAATTCGTGGCGGCGATATAGTCGCCGCTCAGCACCTCCGGAACCCGCATCAGCGCCGAGCGACTGATGCGCTCATCTTCCCGCGCGTCCACGGTGAGCACCGAGGTGAGAAGATTCATTCCGAAATGCCTGAGTCCTTCGGTCTCCACCGCTTTGCCCGCCGGCTCCTCCTCCGAAAACGCGACCACACGCGCATCCGGCGTATAATTTCCCGCCACTTGGGAGAGATAAAAGCCGAGGAAGTCCGCTCGCTCGAGCGCGCGCAGACGCTCTCGCTCGCTTTTTCCGCCGTCATAGACACCGGTCAGGAAGGCAGCGACCATCGGCTTGTTGTTAAGCGGAATGTTGTATACATTTCGTTCCGAGACATCCACGGTCTCGTTTGCCTCCATACGACCGAGTGCGACAACCTTTCCGTAAAACAGCAAAAAAGCATTGTTCACGGCGTACGGATAGCGATTGGTCACCGTTCCGCTCACCTTATCGCCGAAGAGACTCAAATCGCCCGAAAAGCCGAAACTCTGCTCGTTCGCCGTGCTCTTCTCCATGCGAAGCAGCTTGGCGCTGAAGGCCGCGGGATTTCTGACCGCAAGTTCCCGTTCCGTTCCGCGTTCTGATACGGTGAGATCCGCCTCTTCTTCTCCGCTTACGCCACTGTTTGCCGCCGTCTGCTTCGCCGTGGCAAGCGGCACAATCTCACTCCCGGCTTCGAGCGCGAGCCGATAGCTTCTGTGCCGCGGATTTCTCAAATTGACATAGACGGTCTCGGAGAGCACATCCTCTCCGGCCTCCTGTATGCTCGCATAACTGTAAAACGGGCTTCGAAATCTGCTTCCCGCGGAGAAAAGCCAGGTGAGGCCGGCAAAAAAAACCGTCACGGCAATTGCGGCGCGCCGGTATATTCGCTCCGAGCGAAAGTGCCGCAGTACGGCATAGAGCGCGGGGCCCACCAGGAACAGATAAAAAAAGAGCAGAGCGCCGTAGCCGAGCAAATTAGGCAGGAGCGTTGCGGCGCCGTTGTCCACCAGTGTCTCCGCGGACCACTCCTCACCGTAACGAACGCTTTGTGCCTCGGAAGCGAGGCGTTCAAGCCGCGCACTCCCGAGCAGGCGTGTCAAGAGCTGGTCGGTGTACTGCGTGTGCGCCGAGGCGTAATCATGCAGGGCCGTGAGATCGATGGAAGAAACCGCAAGCACGCCGCTGCCCTTGTTTGCCGCGGTGATGAGCGGACGCTCACCGGCAGAGACCACTTCGCTGCCGCCGTGCAGCGAAATATGAACATAGGGCAGCGCAACCGGCGCTTCCGCCTCATCCTCCGTTCCCGGAGTCTGAACACTCAGGCCGTCGGTCGCAGCGAGCGAGAGTTCCTGTACGGTCGGCTGCTCATACATATCATCCAAAAACTCCGGCGCAAACACGCCGAGGGTATCGTTTACGCGCTCGCCGGTTCCGAAGAGCAGCACGCCGCCGTTTCGCATCCACTGCATCAGCGCGCGCACCTGCCTCACGCTGAGCTTCGAGACTTGATAGTTGCTGATGACCACGACATCGAAGGCGTCCAGCTGCCGTCTGTCCTCCGGAAAATCACGCTCGGAGAGCGCAAAGGTTCTGGTCTTCATCTGCCCGTAATTCACCGAGACGCCGTTCAAATAGGCGAGTGCCTCCGGCGAATCCGAAAGCAAACCGATGAAGAGCTCCGGTTCTCCGCCGCTCTGTGTGAGTTCCACCCGCTTCGTCTCCGAAAGTTTCCCTTCGCTGTCCCGAAGCCGCACCCAAAAAGCATCCGCGCCCACGCTGAGCGGCACCACATAGGAGGCACTGTAAGTTTCCCCCGCCGTTAAACGCAGCGGATAGGCATAGGCGTAGAGCTCTCCGTCCGGCTGCCGAAAGAGAAACTCGACACTCCCCTCCATGGCAGCATCCGCACGATTGTCTATGCCGAGCCGAACCGGCATGTTACGGCCGCCCTTCGCGCGGTTTTCATAGCCGTATTGCACTTCAATGGTACGCATTGGCAAAATTTTCCTTTGTGAAATCCAGATTTCGCGGGAGACGCACCACAAAGGCGGTACCGCTCCAATCACTTGTCACCGTAATTTCTCCCCGGTGCATCTCGACAATGTTCTTAGCGATTGTGAGGCCCAGGCCCGTGCCACCCGTCTTTGCGTTTCTGGACTGTTCGACCCGGTAAAAGCGGTCAAAGACATGGGGCAGTTCCTCGGCCGGAATCAGTTTTCCGTAATTCACGACGCGGACGGTGACAAAATTCTCTTCCGTCACCAGATACACGCGGAGCTGCTTGCCCTCCGCCCCGTACTTAATTGCGTTGCCGATCAAGTTTTCAAAGACACGTGCCAACAGTTCGGGGTCTCCCTCGATGCCGAGAGACTCCCGGTCGGCAATCAGCTCATAGTGTAGGCCCGCATTGACAAAGCTCGGGTAGAATTCTTCCAAAAGCTGGGCCAACAGCTGCACCAAATCCAAGCTGCTCACATGCATGACGAGTTCCCCGCCCGAAAGCTTTGTAAAACCGAAGAGCTCGTTGATCAACTTTTCGAGTTTCTTGGACTTTTCATAGGCAATGTCCGTGTAATGCGCGGCGGTCCCCGCATCAAGACTGTCCCGCTTACTCCGCAGAATATCGAGATAGCCGACAATGGAGGTGAGCGGCGTGCGCAGGTCATGCGCAATGTTCGTGACCAGCTCGGACTTACTCTTCTCCGCCTCGCGCTCCCGCTCCATGAGGGAGCGGAGCTCTTCTCCCAATCGATTCAGATTTTCTCCCATCTCCGAGAACTCATCGTCCCCTTCGATGTGCACCGTCGCTCGGAGATCTCCTCCCGCCATATTCCGCATCGCCTCCGAGAGCGCGGCGATGTAAGAAAAAGACTTTCTCTGCAAAAACCAGAACACGAGACAGAAAAACAAAATGCCGCCGCCGAGTAACGCAAGCAAGGTCAAAAGGCGAAAATCCGCAATCGGCCGAAACAGTGCCGCATGGGAACCGCTCTGCACCTCGTAGTCGGCAACGGCGAGCAGATTTTTTGCCACAAAAAACTCAGCCGTCAGGGTGAGTAAGAGGCTATAAAGCAGAGAGGAGAAAACCTTCCGCTGAAAGCTCTCCCCTGCATTTGTCTTCTTATGTTTCACGCTGCGCCGCGCCTCCTCTTTGCCGTCTCAACCAAAGTGTCGCCGCGGTCGCCAATAGGCTTAAGGACAGCGAAACGAAAAAGCGTTTCCAAAAGCCTTTTTCCGCCGCCGTCTTTGAACGTCTGCTGTTCTTCATGCTCCTATCCTCTCCTTGTCTCTTCGAGAAAACCGATTTCACATCCTTCACAGTACAGACCGCTTACTTTTCGATTTTATAGCCTACCCCCCAGACCGTGGTGATAATCTTGTCCTCACGGCTGTCCTCTTTTAACTTGCCGCGAAGGCGCCGAATGTGCACCATGACCGTGTTGGTCGCCTCATAAACTCTCTCGTTCCAGACATTTTGGAAAATCTCATCCGTCGAGAAGACGCGCCCCGTGTTGCTTGCGAGCAAATAGAGGATGTCAAATTCGATCGGCGTGAGGCGTATCTCCTTGCCGTCCACGGAGACCTTGTGGTTATCGCGGTTGATGACCAAGCCGCGCACCGAAATCTCCCCTTTCTTCTTAGCCTCTTCCTCTTCTCCGCCGCTCTGGGGGTTGAACTGGGTGTA
Source organism: Stomatobaculum longum (assembly GCA_905370385.1). Taxonomy (GTDB): domain Bacteria; phylum Bacillota; class Clostridia; order Lachnospirales; family Lachnospiraceae; genus Moryella; species Moryella longum_A. The sequence continues at coordinate 2,893 of CAJPKN010000006.1, read as the reverse complement.
ACGGCGCAGCTGGCTCTTGACGCGCGCCGTGAGCTCCAAGGGATTGAAGGGCTTTGTCACATAATCATCCGCCCCGGTCCCGAGTCCCTTGATTTTATCGATGTCCGCACTCTTTGCGGAGAGCATGATAATCGGAATGTTTCTGGTCTCTCGTATCTTCGCGCACATCGTGAGACCGTCCATTCCGGGCATCATGATGTCCAGCAGCACAAGCTGGGCATCGTTCTCCTCGAGTAAGCGCAGTCCCTCCTCCGCATCGTTGGCCTTGACCACCCGGTAACCGTCGCTCACCAGATAGATTTCGACCAGGTCCGCAATTTCCTTCTCGTCGTCCACTACCAGTATCGTTGTCTCTGTCGCCATAAGTCTTAAACCTCCCTTTACACGCGGAAGCGATAGCCCACGCCCCAAATCGTCTCGATATACTGCGGTTTCGCCGTATCCAGTTCGATTTTCTCTCGTATCTTCTTGACATGCACCGTGATGGTCGCAATCTCTCCGAGGCTCTCCTCGCCCCAGATTTCCCGGAACAGAGCCTCTCTTGTAAACACGCGGTTCGGGTTGGACGCAAGAAAGTTCAGAAGATCGAATTCCTTGGCGGTCAGCGTTCTCTCCTCACCGTTCACAAAGACGCGCCTTGCGGTCCGGTCTATTTTAAGTCCCCGAATCACCAGCACATCTCCTTGCTTTGCCGCGACCAGTCTCTCGTAGCGGCTTAAGTGCGCGCGCACCCGCGCGACCAGTTCCCGCGGCGAAAAGGGCTTCGTGATATAGTCGTCCGCGCCGAGTCCAAGTCCCTGCACCTTGTCGATATCGTCCCGCTTGGCACTCACAATCAAAATCGGTGTGTTGTAGCGCTCTCTCACCTCGCGGCATATTTCAAAGCCGCTCTCGCCCGGCAGCATGAGATCCAGAATCATCAAATCATAGGTGCCGCTCAGCGCCTCCTGCATGCCGTCCCGCCCGTTGAGACAAATTTTTGTCTCAAAGCCGCTCGCCTGCAAATAATCCCGCTCGAGCTCTGCTATGCTCTCATCGTCCTCGACAATCAGTATTTGTTTCAAGTCCAATCCTCCATGTGCTTCCTGAGCGAGAAGAGTATGGTCATTCCCTTCCCGGGTTCCGAGCGGGCCCAGACTCTGCCGCCGTGATCCTCAATGATCTTTTTCACAATCGAGAGCCCTATGCCGCTGCCGCCCTTAAAATTCCGCGCCTCATCCGCGCGGAAAAAGCGCTCAAACACATAGGGCAGCTGGCGCGGCGCAATGCCGGGGCCGTTGTCGGAGAGTTCCACCCGGACAAAGTCGCCGTCATCGACCACCCGCATCCGTATCTCCCCGATTGCTTTGTCGCAGTACTTGATGGAATTGCTGATGATGTTGTTGATGACGCGGCGCATCTGCTCGGCATCGGCGACAAGCTTGACATCCTCCCCGAGCGATTCCGTAAAAGTGAAGCGGAAGCTGCGCGCCTCCGTCTCAAGCCTAAGATCCTCCGCGCAATCCCGGAAAAACTGCGCCGCCGGCACAATCGCAAAGTGGTAGGGGATGCGGTTCGAGTCGATTTTCGTATAAAAGGTGAGTTCGTCGATCAAATGATCCATCTCGTTGGCCTTGTTATAGATGGTGCGGATATAGCGGTCCATCTGCTCCGGGCTGCTGGCAACGCCGTCCTGAATTCCCTCCACATAGCCCTTGATCGAGGTAATCGGAGTCTTCAGATCGTGGGTAATGTTACTTAAAAACTCCTTGGCATCGCTGTCCGCCTTTTCCTTCTCCTCTCGGTTCTCCTTGAGGCGAAGCCGCATCTCTTCAAAGTCGTCCATGAGCCCGCGCATTTCGCTCGACACATCCTCGGTGTCAAGCGGCGCGTCGAAGTTCCCGTTTTTAATCTCCCGCATTGCCTGCTCAAGGCGCTCCAGCGGCAATATCACCGCACCGTAAACCCAGAACGCCATCGAAAAGGCCACTATAACAAGAACAGCAATTCCCGAAATGAGCACTTGCGTGGTCAGATAGGAATCGCTGTTCTTCCAAATCCCCAGGATGAAAAGAGCCATGGGGATGATGATAATCATCAGGACCGAACCGAACAATCTGATTCTGGTCTGTTTCACAGACAGTCCCTCCGAGCAACTATCAATTGTAATTTAGCCGAGATAGCTCTTCAGCTTTTCCGCGCGGTCCGTCTTCTCCCACGGAAGCGCGAGATCCTCTCTGCCGAAATGTCCGTATGCCGCCGTCTGCCGATAAATGGGACGCTTCAAATCGAGCATGCGGATGATGCCGGCCGGGCGAAGGTCGAACTCCTTGCGCACAATGTCGCAGAGCTCTTCATCCGAGAGCTTGCCCGTGCCGAAGGAATTGACCGAGACCGAGGTCGGCGTAGCGACACCGATCGCATAGGAGAGCTGAATCTCCACATTGTCCGCGAGGCCCGCCGCAACCAGGTTCTTTGCGACATAGCGCGCCGCATAGGATGCGGAGCGGTCCACCTTGGACGGATCCTTGCCGGAGAACGCGCCGCCGCCGTGGCGCGCATAGCCGCCGTAGGTGTCGACAATAATCTTTCTGCCGGTCAGGCCCGCATCGCCGTTCGGACCGCCGATCACAAAGCGGCCGGTCGGGTTGATATAAAAGCGCGTGTGCTCGTCCACGAGTTCCTGCGGGAGCACCGCATCGAAAACATACTTCTTCACATCCGCGTGAATCTTCTCCTGACTCACCTCCGGATCGTGCTGGGTCGAGAGGACCACCGCGTCGAGACGCGCCGGCTTGCCGTTCTCATCGTACTCGACCGTAACCTGGCTCTTGCCGTCCGGGCGAAGATACGGGAGCGTCTTGTCCTTTCTGAGCTCGGTCAGCTTGCGGCAGAGCTTGTGTGCAAGGCTGAT
>CAJPKN010000005.1 GCA_905370385.1 Stomatobaculum longum | reverse complement strand
GCGAGACCGCTCATGCGCTGCCGTCCGACCAGGATATTCCAGTGTGCCGCGACTTCCGCGGGCACATGGCGCTGAAAATAACAGTCCTCGAGGAGCACTTCGATGCTGCCCTCGGGCGTCAGGATGAGCTCATATTTTTCGCCGTTAAAGCCGAGTTCAAAGGCCTGGTTCTCAAGGGCCTCGCGCAGAATATCGCCGCATTTCTCGATCAGCTCATCACCGCGCACATGTTCCGTGTCCTCATCCATGATGCGTCGAAGTTCCGCTTCCTCCGCGGCAAAGCGCTTCCAGACACTTTGCGTTCTCTCGCGCAGATTTTCGGCAAAGCGCGGCAGCGAGATGCGCCGCTCGCAGTCCTCAATGAAATTCTGTGTGTCCTCATCGCCGGGAAGTGCGGCAAGCGCCTCACGGAAATGGTGTAAGGCCCTTCCCTCCTGATCCAGATAGTAATAAGCGTAGCCCAGGCGGAAATTCCAACGGTGATCCCCCTCAAAATAGGCCTCGTGGCGCTTTAAGAGCGCAACCGCCTTCCGAAACAGTTTGCGGTCCGTTGCCTCCGCCACGTTGTTATAGGCGCGCGCCAGCTCGCTGTCGAGTTCCGGCGTTCTCTCCTCCTCCGGAAGCGCCTCAATCGCATCGACTATTCTTTGATGCTCATTGTTCTCAAACCACTGCGCACACTGCTGTAACAGATCCATGCCCTTCTCCTTTTCTCAGACAAGTTTGAAATCACAGAGCGCTTCCTGCGCCGTGACTCGTCTTAACTCCTCCCTGACTTCTGTCAACGCAAAGCCGAGCAGGTTTTCTCCCTTCCACTTGAGCGGATTATCCGCTGCCTCCTCCTGCTCCGTAAGCCCTATGCCCCAGACGCGGTCGTAGGGGCTGGCCTCGACCAATATTTTATCGCCGATCGAGAGCAGAAAGTCCCGGAGATCCGGGTTTTGACTGAATTTGAGCCAGCTCCCGTTTAATACGATGGCATAGCGAAAGCGCTGCCAGACCGCCTCCTCAAAGCCTCTCACCTCTCGGCCGAGCGCCTTAATGCGCTTCGGATCTCTTAAGGAAAGAATCTCTGCCCTATGTTCCGCATCGCCGAACAGCTCGGCTTTCTTTGCCATCATATACTGCTCGGCGGAGCTAAAGCGCTCGCCCTCGCCGTAAAATTCTGCCTTCCACCACTGGCTGAACGCGCTCTTTGTCACGCTTCCGTCCTTCGCGGGCTGATGTCCCCAAAAGAAGCAGTACTTTTGCTTTTTCCCGGCAAGCTTCTGTTTTCCGAGCTGCGCCCGCGTGTACTTAGGCGCGCCGTCCGGGTTTCGAGTCGCGAGGCAAAAGTCCCCCCGCTCAAGGTACACTGCCCTATCCTCATCGTCCCACCAGCCGGCCCAGGTGAAGGGCTCCGGGAAGCGCGCGCGGTATGTTTCCCGCTCCTTTTCGCCGAGCGCCTCAAACCAGGATACAAAGCGGTCCAGGTAATCTTCGCCGCTGCCCATGCGAAATCCGAGACTGTAGCGCTCATATTCGGGATAGGCGAGCCACGGCGGCGGCATATAAGCCGACGGTTTTAATCCCACCAGAAATACCAGATTTTCGAGCGACTGAGGCTGTCCGCCAGCGCGCCGAGCGGGTCGCTGCTCTGATCGAGATCCGGGCAGAAGCCGTAGTGCTCGATTGCAAGCTCCAAAGCCCTGTTTTCCGGCACCGGTGCCGGGAGGAAAAACTCGAGCTCGTCGTGCGACATAGTACTCGGCCAAGCGCCGTACTGCTCCGCCCAGTACTTCGTGACCGCCATGAGCTCCTCTGTGCCCGGGCAATCGTTCCAGCCGCCGAAGGGCAGATAGGCAAAGATCTCCCAGGCATGTTTCACCGGAATCTTTGCGAGTATTACCGGCGCAGTCTCCTCGCTCCGATAATCTCGGTAAGCGGAAAAGCAGTCGATTTCCTCGCCGCCCTCTACCGCACCGACAATTTCTCTGTCCCAGTCGATCTCATCGTCCTCGGCCTCTTCTCTGCGGTCGGCAAGGTAGCCCTTTAAGATTTCCCGCCCGTCCGGAAGTTCTCGCGAGAGCTGCTCACGGCGATAGGCGGCCACCGCCGCGGCATCAAAGCGATAGTCATCCTCCCCGTCGGAATCCGGGTCGGAATTCATGATGAGGCACTCAAAGAGTACCTCATCCACCTTGATGAGCATGGGCACATAGCCTCCGTCCGTTGCATCGCGGCGCGCATCACGGTAGGCCGCATACAGTTCCGTATCATCCCGCATGGGCGGAAAATAGCGGCATTCGCAATCCAAGTACTGCATCATCGCCTCGGCAAGTTCCGAGGGCTTTCCGTTCTTCTCTTCCATATAAACCGTCTCCGTTTTACCTCGCGGCGCAGATCTGTCGCCGCAAGGTTATAGCCTTTTTTGTTTCGTACTTCTTTTCGTTTCGTGCTTTTTCTTCTGTCAAACACAGCTCCCGTCCATGCGGCACTGCGTTCCTCCGCAGCGCTTCAAAGCGACGCGGTTTCAGCAAAGCTCGCAAATCGGCTCGCCGCAGGGTTGAAAGCCTTCGTCAAAGGGCACGAAGAGATAGAGCCGACCGGCCGACGTTTCCCCGGTGTCATAACCCAGCGCAAAGACCCCGTAGCTTTCATCCTGATCCAGCGCGAGCTCCGTCAGCGGAAGCGCCGCAATATTCTCCCCCGGGAAAGCGTTTCTAAGAACTTCCCGCGCCTTAAGGTCCAACTCCGGAAGTTCCTCCTTGAGCCGTTTCCAAAAGAGCGCATCGCGAGAGGGCGGCTCTTCCGCACTGCCGCCGTCCCGACTGAGATTGAGCATCTGCCCGGCATAGGCTGTCTTACAGCAGAGTCTCGTCCCGCAGGCAAAGACCTCTCCGTTCCAGAGCGCAGATACTTCGTCCCAAAGGAGTCTGCTCACAGCGCCTCCAATACCTTCGAGAGCGCTGCTTCCAAGGCCGGTGTTCTCGCAGCCTCAATCTCCTCTCGCTCTGCGAGTACGGCCTGCCAAGTATAATAGTAAAAGCTGTAAAAGAGCGCATCGGGGAAGACATCCTCGTCCTCGTAGCGAAGTTCATCCGCCTCTTCATCGTACTCCTCCGACCAGAGATACTCTTCCAGGAGGAGATCCGCAAAGCGCGGCAGCGGCGCCGCGTGCTCCATGGTATCGCCGAGATGATAGCAGCCAAGCAGGCAGTCAAAGAGTTCCGTGAGCTGTCCCGCCAGATAGGCCGCCACGGGGTTTTCGGCGCTCTCACGCAGCGCCTTTCCCAAAATGCGCGCGAGAAACACGCTCGCAAACGGCGTCGCGTGCCAGAGGGTATCCTGGTGCTCCACATTGTAGCCGAGTTCCTCAAATGCCTCCCGGACACCGTCCGCATCCCGCATTTCTTCCAGAACGGCAAAGTACTCCGGAAAGGCGGTCGCTCTGCCGTAAACCGTCGTGAGCCTCTGCCAGGGCACATCGCTCACGCGAAGCCCTTTGATATACGCTCTGTTCTCCTCTGTGATCCGCTCTGTCATGATGCCCTCCGCTTAGCCCGCAATGTTCGCGTACTTCAATCCCTCGCTCTCGGTGCCGGATATTTCAATCACATGGCCGAAGAAGAGATCGTCGTCATCATAGTAGGCGACCAGATTGCCGTCCCAGCTTAGCACCAGGTTCTCCGGCTGTATGCGCCGCATGAAGTCCTCTTCCGTGAGTTCCGGGGCGTTCGCGTTCTCCTCCTCGCTCGACTGCCAGTCGTTCGCAAGCTCGGTGAGTTCCTTGGCCGCAAAGCGGCGCAGCTCGCTGTCCCAATGTGCGGCATCCGCGGCAAGCTTCCTCGCAAAGGCCCGCACCTTGTCCCAGGTCTCCGTATCGTCCGTGTCGATTTCGAGGGAGAGGCTCATGCGTCCGTCACCCCAGGGGATTTCGCCCTCCAGCCAGTTAAGCTCCCGATTCAGCGTGAGTTTACCGAGCACTTCGTCGTTCAGTTCAACCGGCTTTTGGTATTCCTCCCAATAAGCCTCGAGTTCCGGACAGGAAACCGCGGGCTCCAGTACCTCGACCAGCAGCCAGGCATTGAACTTTTCCGGCGTGGTGTGCTCCGGCACCGCACTCGGCTTCATGCGGCGCAGCTTGAGACGGCAAATCTGTCCTCTTGCAAGGCGCCCCCAGCCGTACTCTCCGTTCCTCTCCTCCTCGCTGAGCGGCCACTCGACTCTGCCTTCTCGAATCACACAGCTCCCGTCCGGAAAAACCATGCCGAGCGAAATTGCCGTCATATCCCAGAAATTTCCCTCTTTATAGTAACCCGCGCCGAGGCATCTCTGAATGAGTACCAGAACTTCCTGTTCCTCGCTCTCGTACTTTTGATAATAGCTCTCGTACATCTTGGCTCCCTTTCCCCACAACACAAAAGCCCCCGCCGCCCCGTGAGGGAAACGGCGGGGACTCTTTCTGTCCGGGCTTATCTGTTAGCGCCAGCCTTTGCAGGCCGAGTCTCAACCTCTCTTGATTGCCGCCTGTGCAGCCGCAAGTCTTGCGACCGGCACGCGGAACGGCGAGCAGGAAACATAGTCAAGGCCGATCTCATCGCAGAACTCAACGGAGGACGGATCGCCGCCGTGCTCACCGCAGATACCGATGTGCAGGGACTTGTTCACCGGGCGACCGAGATCGATTGCCATCTTCATAAGCTTGCCAACGCCGACCTGATCGAGCTTCGCAAACGGATCGTTCTCGAAGATCTTCGTGTCGTAGTAAGCGTTCAGGAACTTGCCTGCGTCATCGCGCGAGAAGCCGAAGGTCATCTGCGTGAGGTCGTTCGTACCGAAGCAGAAGAAGTCCGCATCCTTTGCGATATCGTCTGCCGTGAGGCAAGCTCTCGGAATCTCAATCATCGTACCGACTTCGTACTTGAGATCGGAGCCCGCTGCCTTGATCTCCGCATCCGCGGTCTCGACAACGACCTTCTTGACGAACTTGAGCTCCTTGTCCTCGGAGACAAGCGGAATCATGATTTCCGGAACCATGTTCCACTCCGGATGTCTCTTCTGCACCGCGATTGCCGCGCGAATCACAGCCTTGGTCTGCATCGCAGCGATCTCCGGATAGGTGACCGCAAGGCGGCAGCCTCTGTGACCCATCATCGGGTTGAACTCGTGCAGGGAAGCGATGATGTCCTTAATCTCCTGGACGCTCTTCTTCTTAGCGTCTGCGAGCTTCTTGATCTCAGCCTCCTCGGTCGGGACAAACTCGTGCAGCGGCGGATCCAGGAAGCGGATCGTGACCGGCGTTCCCTCCATTGCCTCATAAATGCCCTCGAAGTCCTTCTGCTGGTACGGAAGAATCTTCTCGAGAGCCTCTTCTCTCTCTTCCACCGTGTCGGAGCAGATCATCTCGCGGAATGCCGCAATGCGCTCCGGATCGAAGAACATGTGCTCCGTGCGGCAAAGGCCGATGCCCTCTGCGCCGAGCTCTCTTGCCTTCTTCGCGTCGGTCGGCGTATCCGCGTTGGTTCTGACCTTCAGCTTTCTGTACTTGTCAGCCCAAGCCATGATGCGGCCGAACTCACCGACAATCGCCGCGTCCACGGTCGGGATGATGCCCGCGTAAACGTTACCGGTCGTGCCGTCGATCGAAATCGGATCGCCCTCGTGGAAGGTCTGGCCGCCGAGGGAGAACTTCTTAGCCGCCTCGTCGATCACGATGTCGCCGAGACCGGAGACGCAGCACTTACCCATGCCGCGCGCAACGACCGCCGCGTGGGAGGTCATACCGCCGCGAACCGTGAGAATACCCTGGGAGCTCTTCATGCCGGTGATATCCTCCGGAGAAGTCTCAAGGCGGACAAGGACAACCTTCTCGCCTCTCGCTGCCCAAGCCTCTGCGTCCTCGGCCGTGAAGACAACCTTACCGCAAGCCGCACCCGGAGATGCGCCGAGGCCCTTGCCGAGCGGCTTTGCCTCCTTGAGCGCCTTCTGGTCGAACTGCGGGTGAAGCAGGGTGTCAAGGTTTCTCGGGTCGATCATTGCGACCGCTTCCTTCTCGCTTCTCATGCCCTCATCGACAAGGTCGCAAGCAATCTTGAGCGCTGCCTTTGCGGTTCTCTTACCGTTTCTGGTCTGCAGCATGTAGAGCTTGCCGTGCTCGACGGTGAACTCCATATCCTGCATGTCTCTGTAGTGGTTCTCGAGGGTCTTGCAGACCTCGTTGAACTGCTTGAATGCCTCCGGGAACTTCTGCTCCATCTCGTCGATGTGCATCGGGGTGCGCACGCCCGCAACGACGTCCTCACCCTGTGCGTTGGTCAGGAACTCACCGAAGAGGCCCTTCTCGCCCGTCGCCGGATCTCTCGTGAACGCAACGCCGGTGCCGCAGTCATCGCCCATGTTACCGAAGGCCATGGACTGCACGTTGACAGCCGTACCCCAGGAGTAGGGGATATCGTTGTCGCGGCGGTACACGTTTGCGCGCGGGTTGTCCCAGGAGCGGAACACAGCCTTGATGGCACCCATCAGCTGCTCCTTCGGGTCGGACGGGAAGTCCTGGCCCAGCTTCGACTTGTACTCAGCCTTGAACTGGTTTGCGAGCTCCTCGAGGTCAGCAGCGGTGAGATCCACGTCCTGGGTCACGCCGCGATCCTTCTTCATCTTGTCGATGAGCTCCTCAAAGTACTTCTTGCCGACTTCCATGACGACGTCGGAGTACATCTGGATAAATCTTCTGTAGCAGTCCCAAGCCCAACGCGGATTGTTGGACTTCTCTGCCAGGACCTTGACCACGTCCTCGTTGAGGCCGAGGTTCAGGATGGTATCCATCATGCCCGGCATCGAAGCTCTTGCGCCCGAGCGAACCGAGACGAGAAGCGGATTCTCGTGGTCACCGAACTTCTTGCCGGTGATCTTCTCCATCTCGACGATGTAGTCGTTAATCTGAGACTGGATCTCTGCATTGATCTCGCGGCCGTCCTCGTAATACTGCGTGCAAGCCTCGGTCGTGATCGTGAAGCCCTGCGGAACCGGAAGACCGATCTTGGTCATCTCCGCAAGGTTTGCGCCCTTGCCGCCGAGGAGCTCGCGCATGTCCGCATTGCCCTCACTAAACAGATAAACCCATTTCTTTGCCATGTTTTCCTCCTGTTGAACACGAATCTGGATCTTTGTTCTACAACGTTAGCATCATATCACAAATGTTTGTTTTTTAATAGATACACAGGATTTCAAAACGTGAATTTGTCCAAGAAGTAGTTTCTCAGCTCGGAAATCTTGACTCTCTCCTGCTCCATGCTGTCGCGGTCGCGAATCGTGACGCTTTGATCCTCCTCGGACTCAAAGTCGTAGGTCACGCAGAAGGGGGTTCCGATTTCGTCTTCTCTGCGGTAACGCTTGCCGATTGCGCCGCGGTCGTCGTACTCGCAGTTCCAGTACTTCGAGAGCTCCGCATAAATCTTCTCCGCGCCCTCGCCGAGTTTCTTGGAAAGCGGCAGCACCGCAATTTTCACCGGTGCGAGCGCCGGGTGGAAGTGAAGCACCGTGCGCACATCACCGCCCGGGAGTTCCTCCTCGTCGTAGGCGTTGCAGAGGAAAGCGAGCGTCACGCGGTCTGCGCCGAGCGAGGGCTCGACGACATAGGGGATGTACTTCTCCTTGCTCTCCTCGTCGAAGTAGCTTAAATCCTCACCCGAGACCTCCTGGTGACGCGAGAGATCGTAGTTCGTTCTGTCCGCAATGCCCCAAAGTTCACCCCAGCCGAAGGGGAAGAGGAATTCTAAGTCGGTGGTCGCCTTCGAATAGAAGGAGAGCTCTTCCGGATCGTGGTCGCGCGCGCGCAGTCTGTCATCGCGCATGCCGAGGGTCTTAAGCCACTGAATGCACTGCTCCTTCCAGTACGCGAACCACTCGAGGTCCGTGTCCGGCTTGCAGAAGAATTCGAGTTCCATCTGCTCGAACTCGCGCGTGCGGAAGGTGAAGTTGCCCGGTGTGATCTCGTTTCGGAAGGACTTACCGATCTGGCCGATGCCGAAGGGAATCTTCTTCCGGGAAGTGCGCTGCACGTTCTTAAAGTTCACAAAGATACCCTGTGCCGTCTCCGGGCGCAGGTAGACCGTGTTCTTTGCGTCCTCGGTCACGCCCTGGAAGGTCTTGAACATGAGGTTGAACTCGCGGATGTCCGTGAAGTCGTGCTTGCCGCAGCTCGGGCAGGCAATCTCATGCGCCTTAATATAGTCCTGCATCTTCTCGTGGCTCCAGCCGTCCACGCCGGACTCGAGCTCTGCGCCGTGCTCCGCCGCATAGTCCTCGATCAGCTTGTCCGCGCGGAAGCGCTCGTGACAGCTCTTGCAGTCCATGAGCGGATCCGAGAAGCTGCCGATGTGACCGGAGGCAACCCAGGTCTGGGTGTTCATGAGAATCGCGCAGTCCACACCCACATTGTAGGGAGACTCCTGGATGAACTTCTGCCACCAGGCTCTCTTCACGTTGTTCTTAAGCTCCACGCCGAGATTGCCGTAGTCCCAGGTATTTGCGAGTCCGCCGTAGATTTCCGAACCCGGATAGACAAATCCTCTCGCCTTTGCGAGTGCCACGATTTTTTCCATTGTATAAGCCATCGTTTTCCCCTCTCTCTCTTGCCGATGTCCTCTATTCTACTGCACCCGCCGCATTTCTTCCAGCACGGAAAGCGCACGGAAGCGGTGCGGCGCAACCTGTGAACGCAGGGCATCCACATTTTCTCCGAATTCCCGCAGTGCTTCCTCCCCCACGGTAAAGGTAAACAGCTTTTCCACCGGTGTACGGACCACAAAGTCCCAGGTGTAAGCGCAATTATCTTGTTTTTTGAGCGGCGGCGCGGCGACATAGCTCCCGAAAAGCACCAAGAGCTTTAACTCCAGAATGCGCCTCACCAGTTCCCGCGGAAGCTCCGGTTTTTCCAGCGCGAGCAGCGAAAAGTAAAGGAGCTTTAAGCCCTCTTCCTCCCGCTGAAAATCGCGGTAAAAGTAATCCGCGAGTTCCAGAAAATAGCTCGCATAGCAGAGTGCCTCGATATCCGCCTCGATTTTCCCGAAAAAGCGCAGGCCTTCCGCGGCGACCACAATGTCGGCGTCCCGGCCCGGCCTGAGCGTAAACTTGCCGTAGACCAGGGGGCGCGCAAGACCCATGAGCGGACTGCCCTGGCGCGCGGCGCCCCGCGCAAAACAGGAAATCTTGCCCTTTTCCCGCGTGAGTATCGTGATGCGCCGGTCCCGCTCGCCGATTGCCATGCTTTTCAGCACCAGCCCGCTGACTTCTTCGCCCTCTCTCATAACTTTCTCGCGTCGTAGCCGAAGGAGCGGAGCTGGGTGTCGTTGTCACGCCAGTCGCGCCGCACCTTGACCCAGAGCTTTAAATTCACCTTACTCTCCGTCATCTCTTCGATGGCCTTCCTTGCGCCGATGCCGATGCGCTTTAACATCTGACCGCCCTTGCCGATCACCATGCCCTTATGCGACTCCCGCTCGCAGATGATGTTGGCGTCAATGTCAAAGCCGCCGTCCTCCCTCTCCTTCATGCGCTCCACCGTGACGGCGACGCCGTGCGGCACTTCGTCACGAAGCAGACGCAGGGTCTGCTCCCGGATCAGCTCGCCGGCAAGTTCCCGCATGGGTTCCTCGGTCACCGTGTCCTCACTGTAAAAGAAGGGGCCCTCAGGCAGATAGCGATAGAGCGTATCGAGCAAGAGGTCTATGTTCTCGCTCTTTAAGGCCGCAACCGCGACCATGTCCTTCGGGCGGCAGAACTCCTCATAGGCCTTGACCTGCGCGGCAAGCCGCGCTTTGTCCGTGATTTTATCAATCTTATTGACTGCGAGGACCAGGGGTTGGCGGCACTTCCGAAGCCGCTCCCCGATTTCCCGCTCGGCGGGCCCTATGTGCTCGCTCGCGTCGACAATCCAGAGTATCACATCCGCCTCTTCTATGGTCTTCTCCGCGACACCGACCATGAAGCGCCCGAGCTTATTTTTGGCGCGGGTAAGCCCCGGCGTGTCCTCGAACACAATCTGGCCGCGTTCGTCCGTGTATACCGTTCGAATCTGGCTTCTTGTGGTCTGGGCCTTCTCCGAAGTGATAGCGATTTTCTGCCCGATCAGGTGATTCATGAGCGTCGATTTTCCCACATTGGGGCGCCCGATCAGCGCGACAAAACCCGATTTCATGCCTCTGTCTCCTCACTCTCCGCGGCGAAAAGTTGTGCTGTCTCCGTAAAGAAGTCCTTGGCCCGCGCGATTGCGCCCTCGTTGCCGATGACGCACTTTGCCTCGTATTTCAGCGCCTCCCGTACCAGCGGTGCAAGCGCCCGTATGTCCTTCGGGGTCGCCGAGAGCACTTCCGCGCGCTCCTTGGCAAACATTTCATCCGTCACCTTCGAGTAATATGCGGAGAGCGCCAGAAGGCCGCTGAGCTGCGGCGTGCGCGGCGTATCCATCTCGCCGACGGCGCCGATGATGGCCTTGGTCATCTCTCTCTCATCCGCCTCATACTGCTCGAGGTAGCCCGGGACACCCTCGTAGACCTTGTCGGTCTCCTCAAGCTTCGGATCTCGGTAGGAACTGAACACCACGCTGCCGCCGCGTCCGAAGCGGACCGCGCAGCCGTAGGCCCCGCCCTTTGAGCGTATCTCATTCCAGAGATAACCGTAGCTCAACATGGTCTGCGCAATGCGGAGGGCACCCGTGTAGCGGAAGCCGCCCGTGCGGAAGTTGCCGATGCGCGCCACATAGTTCACGCGGGAAGCGGAGCCGAAGCCCTCTCTCTTGATATTCTCTGCGAAGCGGAAGCGCATTTCTCCCTTGCCGCCCGCCGGATAGCGCGCGGGAAGTTCCGTGAGCAACGGCAGCACCGCCGCCTTCCCTGCCGATTCCGCCGTCAGGTGAATCAGGAGACGGCCGCTCCGAACGGTCTCACCGAGCACGGCCTTTGCGCGCTCCGTAAAGGCCGTGAGCGCCGCATCTTCCGTAAGTCCCTCGAGGAAACGGTAGTAGGCGATGCCCTTCGTCACATCCTGAAACACACCGCTCTCGCTGAAATAGGAGGCCGCACGATTTACCGCCGCGATATGCCCGGCGGAGAGGAGCGTATCCTTTAAGCCCGCCCGAATCTCGCCGATCAAATTCCGCACACGCTCGCGGTCCGTAAACTGCGTGGAGAGGAGCTGTTCGTTGACCAGCTCAATTGCCTTTGCGGCATTCTCCGGCAGGAACTTAACCGAGGCAGAGAAGACTCTCCGGTCGCCCCGGAACTCTGCGAGGTCCGGATAGTTGTCAATGCTAAACTGGATGCCGCCGGTATGAAGATTTACCAGGGTCGAAAGTTCGCCGTAGCTGTGCGCGTCGGTATTCAGGTAGCCGAGCAAATCCTTGATGAGGGAGAGCTCGGTGAGCGACTCTGCCGGCAGGTCGCTCACGTCAAAGTCAAGGCGTAGATAGAGTATTCCCGTGGTATTTCGCGCCGCATAGTGGAAGGGCGTCTCACCCAGTTTGCCTGCTTCGAAGTTAAGCGGCTCATTCTCCGCCGCCAAATCCTCGCGGGAGAGCATCGGTATCGTGCGAAGCGCCTCTTCGCTGTCGGCCGCATCCTGATATGCCCGCATCTCTTTGCCGAAGGCAATCAGCGCCCGCCGCTCCGCCGCGCTCATCGCCGCCTTCTTTGCCGCGAGTCTCTCCTCGTCCTCGGCCTCATGTTTTGCCGTGAGGCCGCGCACCGGGTAGAGCTCCACAACCGCATAGTTCTCGTTCTCGAGGAGGGCCTCGCGTATCAGATTCTCAAAATAGTTCTCGCCCACCTTACGGCGAAGCTCGTCAAAAAGCCCCGCAAAGCGAAGGTGCAGGCAGGGATCCGCATCGTAAATCCAGCTCTCAAAGCTCTGCAGGCCGTAGACCAGTCCCTTCGGCGCAGAGCCGAAGTTTGCTTCGCGCGCGCGGAACTCCGCCATGTTGATCGCGGCGAGCAGCATCTCGTGATCCAGGCCGTCCTCCGCAATCTCCGTGAGCAGCTCGCGAACACGCCGCAAAAAGCTGTCTTTCTGCTCGCGTCTCAAATGCTTCGCCGTAATCTGGAAATAGGGCTCTCGTATGCCGTTTGCATAGCCGCCGTAAACATCGTCCCCGAAGCCCTCCTCAATGAGGGCATCGTGTAAGAGCGCCCCGGGCGCCTTTAAGAGCACGTAGTCGAGGGCCTGATAGGCACTGTACTCGACCGGATCCAGCTGCCCGCCGACGCGGAGGTTCAGCGAGACATAGGCCGCTCTCTCTTCGCTCTCCGTCTCCCCGATCGAATAGGGGCGGGACACAAAGACCGGCGCACCGAGCCGCTTCGGTGCGGGTATCGCCGAGTCGATTGCGAGGCGCTCGTACTTCGAGAGATAGCTTTCGTCTAAGTAGCGCAGTCTCTCCGCCATATCGAGATTGCCGTAGAGGTAGATAAAGGAATTGCTCGGGTGATAGTAGCGGCGATGGAAGTCGAGGTAGGCCTCGTAAGTCAAATCCGGAATAAAGTCCGGATCGCCGCCGGATTCCTCCGCATAGGGGTGCCCCGGGAAGAGCGCCTCATCGATTGCGCGCTCCAGCACCTGGTCCGGATCCGAATACGCGCCCTTCATCTCGTTGTAGACGACACCGTTTCGGACGAGCTTCGCATCCTCGCTCTCCAGCTCGTATCTCCAGCCCTCCTGGCGGAAAATCTTCTCCTCCTTGTAGAAAAGGGGGTGAAAGACCGCATCCAGATAGACATCCATCAGGTTCTCAAAGTCCTTCGGGTTGCAGCTCGCAACCGGATAGACCGTGCGATCCGGGTAGGTCATCGCATTCAGGAAGGTATTCAGCGAGCCCTTCACAAGCTCCATGAACGGATCCTTGGCCCAGTACTTCTCCGAGCCGCAGAGCACGGTGTGCTCGACAATGTGTGCGACACCGGTCGAGTCCTGCGGCGGCGTCCGAAAGCCGATCGTAAAGACCTTGTTCGCATCGTCCGCGAGCAGGAGAAAAATGCGGGCGCCGGTCTTCTTGTGTTCCAGCTCCACACCGTCCGCCTTAAGTTCTTTGAGACGGCTCTCCGTCCGGACGCGATAGGCGTCCAGCTTTGCGATCTCCGCCAGCTGTTCCTCTCGATTCCACTTTGCTGTCATATCATTTCCTCTCCCGACTCTGTCGTTTGTTCAGTCTTCCGAGATACTTATCCTTTAAGAGCGCGATGCTCTCGCGCGCCAGATAGTGCATAAAGAGTACGCGATCACTCGGCGCGGGCACCCCGAGCGCTTGCATGTCGCACTGCGCCTCGAGTATGGCCGAGGCGCGGTAGAGATGAAAGTCCGAGCTGATGACCGCCACGACATCCGGATCCGGAGTCGTGAGTAGCACCCAGCGCCCTTCCGCCTCGATAAAGACCGGGTAGTCCTCATTGTTCACGCGGTGCAGCAGCGCGTAACTGTATACCATGTTTTCATAGGTGTTCTTTGACTGGACCTCCAGCAGCAGCCGCTTCTCCGGAAGCCCTTGCTTCATGAGGTACTCCGCCATGACCTCCGCCTCCGTCCGCTGTCCGCGTCGGTCATAGCCGCCGCTCAATATGAACCTGGTCTCCGGCGACTTTGCCGCAAAGTCCAGTGCCGTATCGAGGCGCTGTTTCAGCGTCTTTGAGAGCGATCCGTCGGGCTTTAAGCCGGCCCCCAGCACAATCGCGTACTCGGGCTGTCCCTTCGCCTTGGGGTGCATGCCGGAGGCGACCGCAAGGCCCGAGGCCATGAGTACGGCCATGCCGAGAAAGCTGAGCGTGTGTATCTGGATCAGCCAGAAGAGCGATACCTTTCCCGGCGTCCGCGCGTGCAACCAGCGAAACAGCACATTGCCGAGGCAGACCAGGGCAAAGAAGAGCCAGATCCAACTCTGCGCAACCAGCTGTCTCGCGTAGACGCAGAGCACAACAAAGTAGACGGCGCAAAATCCCGCGGCGCTCAAAAAGAAAGCAGTCATCCCAAAGTCTCCATGCGAAGCAATTCTCCCGCGGCGACACTGCCGTCAAAGCGGACGGCCAGCGCCTCCTTGGGGTGCGGTGCACTCTCCACCGAGATGCCCTCCGGATTCCGAATCTCCAGCACGGTGAGCAGCTCGTTGCTGCCGTCAAAGCACATGCGCTCAATCCGGTCTCCGACCGAAAATTTATTTTTCTGTTCAAAGTGCGCGTAGCCCTCGGCGTCGACCGAGGCGACCTTGCCGAGGTAGGTGTAGTTCCGCACATAGGTATTGCTGTCGTAAATTTGTGCCTCTTCGTTCGGCTTTCCGAAGAAGAAGCCCGTCGTGTACTCCCGATAGGTGCACTTGCCGATTTCCTCCCGGTACGACTCGAGATTCGCCGCATATTTTTCCGGGCTCTCGAGGTAGTCGTCGATGGCGCGGCGGTAAGCGCGCGCCGTGACGGCCGCGTAGAGCGCGGTCTTCATCCTGCCCTCGATTTTAAAGCTGTCCACGCCGCTCTCTATGAGCTCCGGGATGTGGTCTATCATGCAGAGGTCCTTGGAATTAAAGAGGAAGGTGCCTCTCTCGTTCTCAAAGACCGGCATGGACTCGCCCGGGCGCTTCTCCTCGGTCACGCTGTACTGCCAGCGGCAGGGATGGGTGCACTCACCGTGGTTCGCGTCTCGCCCCGCCATGAAGCTCGAGAGCAGGCAGCGCCCCGAATAAGAGATACACATGGCGCCGTGCACAAAGGTCTCAATCTCCATCTCCGCCGGGATTTTTTCCCGGATTTCGCGTATCTCGGCGAGCGAGAGCTCTCTGGCCGTCACGACGCGGCTCGCGCCGAGTTCCCGCCAGAAGAGAAAGGTCCCGTAGTTCGTGTTGTTCGCCTGAGTGCTCACATGCAGCTCAATGCCGGGACAGAGGCGCTTTGCGAGCATAAAGAGTGCCGGGTCCGAGACGATAATCGCATCCGGCCTCAGCGCGGCGAGCTCCTCAAAATACTTCTCTGCCTCATTTAAGTCATTGTTGTGCGCGAGGATATTCGCGGTCACAAAGACCCGCTTGCCTCTCTCGTGCGCAAAGCGAAGCCCCTCCGCCATCTCTTCCGGGCTGAAATTCTTTGCGTTTGCGCGGAGTCCAAAGGCCTCGCCGCCGATGTAGACCGCATCCGCCCCGTAGTCAAAGGCGGTTTTTAAGACCTCGAGACTCCCCGCCGGGAGCAGGAGCTCCGGTTTTTTACGCTTCTCTTTGCTCAATCCTCTTCTCCTTTACACTGAATGCCAGGCCGTCGCCGATCGGCAATATCGAAGTTCTGAGCCCTTCACGGGCAGAGAGCGCCTCCAAATAGGCACGCATCCGGCTGTGTATGGTTCTG
This sequence comes from Stomatobaculum longum, assembly GCA_905370385.1. Lineage (GTDB taxonomy): Bacteria > Bacillota > Clostridia > Lachnospirales > Lachnospiraceae > Moryella > Moryella longum_A. Next base: position 26,370 of record CAJPKN010000005.1, on the reverse strand, counting down.
TCCCGCCGGTCGATCGCAAAGCGGGACTCGGCAGTGTCGCCCCCCTGCAGCACATTGTCCGAGAGCAGGGTCCCGCCCGGTGAGAGCACGCGCAAGAGCTCCGGGAGCCACTTTAAATACTGCCCCTTTGCGGCATCCAAAAAGACGAAGTCATAGGCCTCGTCCGGCTGCTCTTTCAAGAGCTCGTAGGCATCTCCCTCAATCAAAGTGATGCGTCCCGCCCCGTAGCGCCCTATATTTTCCTTGGCGCGGGCTATGCGCGGCGCATAGTTCTCCACCGTCGTGATATGCGCAGACGGCGGCAGCTCTTCCGCCATTACCAGCGCGGAATAGCCTACCGCCGTCCCCAGCTCCAGCACGCGCTCCGGGCGAAGTCCCGCGAGCAGGCTGCGTAGGAAGCGCTCGCTGTCCCGCCGTATAACGGGCACCTCGTCTTCCTCCGCTTCCCGCCTGAGCGCCTCCAGATAGCGCCGGTTGCCGGGGTCCAGATAGTCCAGATAAGCCCGGACGCGCTCTGCTATCATCATTTGCCGCCCCCTCGCTTCTCGGGTGCGGTCGATAAAATCTCCAGCATGTCGTCTATGGTCTCCGAGGTGTTCAGGCTGTATTCGCCCGCGCGCACCTTTCTTCCGAGGAAGAGAGACTGCAGACGGAAGGCCCAGGTGTTCTCGATAAGCCCGAGCTCCTTCAGCTGTTTCGCCGTCTCCGCCGTGCTCTGCCCCTCCGGGATGTGCACAGCGATATCGCGCCCCGGCGCTGCTTCGACGCTCTGCTGGTAAAAGGCGTCGTGCCCGAAGCGATAGGCCGCAAAAACACCCCGAAAAAGCACAAAAAGCAGGCAGGCGGTGATTAACAGCCGCACTGCCATGCCCAAGGCCTCAGAAGACAGATGATTGAGTTGTTCTGTATTCTGTCGTGATTTCAAGTTCCCGCTCTCCTCTTTTGCAAGTTCAATTGACACCGAGGATAATCGGCAGGATGACCGGGGTGCGCTTCATCTTCTTCCAGAAGAAATCGCTGAGCTCATCCCGCACGACATTCTTTAATTTGCTCCAGTCGTTGACACCCGCATCGAGGCTGTCCGTGACTGCCGTCACGGCTCTCTCCTTCGCCTCTGCCATCAAGTCCTCGGAGTCCTTGACATACACAAAGCCCCGTGACACAATTTCCGGTCCCGCGAGCAGCTGGTTCGAGCCGCGCTGCAGACCGACGGTCACTATCATAATACCATTTTGCGCAAGATTCTGTCTATCGCGCAGCACCACGTTTCCGACATCGCCCACACCGAGGCCGTCCACCAGGATGCCGCCCGCCTGCACATGGCCCGTAATCTTGCAGCTGTCGGCGGTCAGTGTCACGACATCTCCGGTTGACATAAAGAGCACATTCTCGTGCGGCACGCCGACTGCCTCGGCGAGTGCCACCTGTGCCTTTCTGTGACGGTACTCACCGTGCACCGGAAGCGCAAACTTCGGGCGGAGCAGGGAGTACATAAGCTTAATCTCCTCCGCACAGGCGTGACCGGAGACATGGGTATCCTGGAAAATAACCTCCGCGCCCTTGATCGAGAGCTCGTTGATGACCTTGTCGACTGCCTTCTCGTTGCCCGGAATCGGGTGGGAACTCATGATGACCACATCACTCGGGCTGATTGCCACCTTGCGGTGCATGCCGTTTGCCATGCGGGAGAGCGCTGCCATGCTCTCGCCCTGGGAGCCAGTCGTGATGAGCACGGTCTTCTCCGGCGGGTAGTTCTTCAGCTGGTCGATGTCGATCAGGGTTCCCTCCGGAATCTTGATGTAGCCGAGTTCGTTCGCAATGCCGATGACATTGACCATAGATCTGCCCTCGACGACCACCTTTCTGCCGTACTTGTAAGCGGAGTTGATGACCTGCTGCACGCGGTCCACATTCGACGCAAAGGTCGCGACGATGATGCGGTTCTTCTGGTGTTCCGCAAAAATGAGGTCAAAGGTGCGACCCACGGTCTTCTCGGACATGGTAAAGCCCGGGCGGATCGCGTTGGTCGAGTCGCAGAGTATGGCGAGCACGCCGCGCTTTCCGAGCTCCGCCATGCGCTGCAGATCCGCCGCCTCGCCGAAGACCGGCGTGTAATCGATCTTAAAGTCACCCGTGTGGAAGATGACGCCCGCCGGGCTGAAGATTGCGAGGGCGGAGCTGTCCGAAATCGAGTGATTGGTCTTGATGAATTCAACATTGAAGTCGCCGAAGGGGACGGTATCGCCGTGCTTCACGACAAAGAGCTTCGCGGAGTCGAGAAGGCGGTGCTCCTCAAGCTTATGGCGAATCAAGGCAATCGTGAGCTTGGTCGAATAGACCGGCACATTCAGCTCTTTTAAGATATAGGGCAGGGCGCCGATGTGGTCCTCGTGTCCGTGGGTAATCACAAAGCCCTTGACCTTACTCCGGTTCTCCTTCAGATAGCTGACGTCCGGAATCACGCAGTCAATGCCGAGCATGTCCTCGCTCGGGAAGGCAATGCCGCAGTCCACGACTATGATCGTGTCATTGCACTCAAAGGCCGTGATGTTCATGCCAATCTGCTCAAGGCCGCCGAGCGGAATAATCTTGACCTTCGCCTTCGGGTCAAAACGTATGCTGCCGGCGCGCGGAAGCTTGGCGCGCTTTAAGAGCTCCGCGAGCTGGCCGTTTGCCAGCTTCTTCTTGCCGCGGCGGGGCTCCGCATTGCGGCGCGGGCTGCGCGGCTCCGCGTTTTCGGCATTCCGGGGCTTTTCGCTCCGCGGCTTTCTGCCTCTTGCGGTATTCTCCTTTTCCTTGCCGCCCTCCGTTTTCTCGGCAGCAAGCTTCTTTTTCGGCTTCCGCTCTGCCTTCGGCTTCTCCGCCGCGGCCTGCTGTTCGAGTACGGCCTCGCCCTGGGGCTTCTCCGCACGGCGACGGCGCGGGCGCTTCGGCTTATCCTCGGTCACAACTTCTTCTGCGCCGAGTCCCGCCTCTGCCGCTTCTTTCCGAAGCGCACGGCTCTTTTCCGAAAGACGTTTAAAAAAATGCATCGGGTTCTTTTCCTGTTCGCTCAAATTCTTACCTCTCTTACTTTCCGAATTAAAAAATCTGTTTTCTCGTTGATCCAAAATCACAAGTCAAAGACCTGTTATTGTCTGTTTGATGGGAGCCGCTACACTGCGGCTCCGGCTTTCTTACTTACGACTGTTTGTCATCTTGCCAGGGTAGCGACCGGCCTTGCGCCTTACGAAGCTCTGCTGTCAAGACAAGAGCGGGAAAGCCACCAAAAGCGACAAAAGCCGCGCCGTCCGGTATTTTGTATACATTATTTCAAGTTCCGAAACAGCTACGTCCGTATTTCTCTGCGCGGCGAAGCGTTCTTGCTTTCCCCGCAGCGCCGGACCCGCCCTCCGGCTCACTCGCTTCTAAGATCCACCTCTGCGCCGTCCTCCTCGAGGAGGGCCTGAAAGACGCGGAGCATGTGCTCTGCCTCGTCCTCGTTTTCCACGAACTCATAGACGGCCTCTTCCTCATCCTCGCCGGACACATCCTTCAGGAGATAGCACTCGCCGTCCTCCTCCTCGCTGTCCGCCGCCAGGATATAGTAGCAGCCGTTTAACTTGGTCTCCTCGAGGATATAGAGGGTCACATCCTCGCCGTTCTCATCCTTCACAACCAGCGGTGCGGCCGCAAAGGCCTCCCGCTCCTTCTTTTCTTCTTCCATCCTTTGTTCCTCTCCGAGCCGCTCAGCGCTCCTCCGGGTGCGCATCCATATATTCCTGCAGGATGATCGCAGCCGCCAGTTTATCGAGATATTGCTTCTGCTCCGCGCGCGGAATGCCTCTCTCCTCGAGACGCTCTTCCGCTTCCGCCGTGGTGAGCCACTCGTCCTGCCAGACAACGGGCAAACCGGTGCGAGCCTCCAGTTTCTCTTTAAATTGAGTACAAAAAGCGACGCGCTCTCCCTCCGTGCCGTCGAGATGCGAGGGATGGCCCAGCACAATGCGGGTAATGCCCCGCTCTGCGACGATGGCCTCGAGGCGCTGTAAGGTCTTTCGGAGTTTCTTCTCCGAATCCCTCCATATGGTTTCCAGCGGCTGCGCCGCGAGTCCCAGTCCGTCGCTCACGGCAACGCCCACGGTCTTCGCGCCGTAGTCCAATCCCATCAATGGCAAATATCTTCTCAATGGCAAATATCTTCCCTCCCGAACACCAAAAGCGCTGATACGGAATATCCGTATCAGTGCAGAGGTGCATGATTCATTTTCTGACCGAGCCCATAACGGTCCTTCACGCGGCTTTTATCACAAATGACCTGTCCGAAGTGTCAGCGACGATCGATTTTATTCTTGATGTAGTAGCTCAGCAGGAGCTCCAAAATATCATCGCGCTCAACCTTCATGATTAAACTGCGCGCACTCTTATGGCTCGTGATATAGGTCGGATCTCCGCTCATCACATAGCCCACGATCTGATTGACCGGATTGTATCCTTTTTCAGACAATGCGTTATAAACCAGCTCTAAGACCTGGCTGACATCCATCTTATTCTCCTGAACCGTCTGAAAAAACTGTGTGTCGTGCAAGTTTTCACTCATGATATGCTTTCCTCTCAATTAGCCTCTATTCTATCCGATTTGCAGAGAATTCTCAAGGTTTAAAGCTTTACGTTTTGCTTACGTTTGTCAGAAGAAGTATTTCGGCGTCGAGAAAGCGCTCCGCCTTTCCGCGGTAGAGACAATTGGTCTCGGGCGCTTCCGAGAGCGCCGTGAGCGGGACGGCCAGCTTTACGTATTCTCGGCTGTTACCGATGAGATAGCGCTCTCCGTCAATCTCCGTGATTTCCTCCGAGAGCATTTCCTGAACGCTTCCGAGCCGCCGCGTGCGGAACGCCCGCTGTCGCTCTGCGTTCAGCGCCTGCAGGCGCGCCGCGCGCTCCTTTTTGACCGCGCTCGAAAGCTGCTCGGGCATCGCCGCGGCCTTGGTTCCCTCTCGCTTGGAATAGGGGAAGATGTGGGTCTCGTAGAAAGCGATTTCCGAGATAAACGCAAGGCTCTCCGAAAACTCTGCCTCGCTCTCCCCCGGGAAGCCGACAATCACATCCGTGGTCATGGCGGCGTCCGGGAAAACCGCGCGAAGCGCTTCGACACCCGCCTTAAATTCCTCCGCCGTATAGCGGCGGTTCATGCGCTTTAAGGTCGCATTGCTCCCGCTCTGAAGCGAGAGGTGAAAGTGGGGACAGAAGTGTTTTAACTTCGAAAGCCCCGCTGCAAATTCCGGCGTCGCAATCTTCGGCTCCAGCGAACCGATGCGAAGCCTTTCTATGCCCTCGACGCTGTCCAGAAGGGTCAAAAGCTCCAGGAGATTTGCCGCGCCGTCGCCGAAATCTTCCCGCTCCTCTTTGTTCTTAAAATCCCGCCCGTAGGAAGAGAGGTGAATACCGGTCAGCACAAGCTCCCGCACGCCGTTTGCGGCGAGTCGCTCTGCCTCTCTTCTCACCTCTCCCGGGCGACGGGAGCGTATGTTGCCGCGAAGAAAGGGGATGATGCAGTAGGAACAGTACTGGTTACAGCCGTCCTGCACCTTTAAGAAGGCGCGGGTATGCTCTTCGCTCCGATTTGCCGATAGGTCCTCGTACCGCTTTGCCTCCCGCATATCGCCGACATGAACGGCAGGCGCCGCATCCTCGGAAAAATAGGCCTCGAGTATGCGCACCAGGTCTTTTTTCTCCTGATTGCCGAGCACCAAATCCACGCTTCCGTTTTCTTTCAGACTCTCCGCCGCCGCCTGCGCGTAGCAACCCGCCGCGACCACGACGGCTCCGGGATTTAAGCTCTTCGCGCGGTGCAACATCTGCCGCGATTTCCGGTCCGCGATGTTCGTCACGGAACAGGTGTTGATGATGTAGACATCCGCCCTTTCCTCGAAAGAGCGGAGTTCGTAGCCCGCTGCGAGCAGCGCCTGTTCCATCGCCTCGGTCTCGTAGGCGTTTACCTTACATCCCAGCGTGTGAAATGCCGCTGTTCTCATTTTATTCTCCTTCCTCATCTTGACTTTACTCCCGCTTCCCCATAAGATTGAGGAAAAGAACCTGAATTGATATCCGAAGAAGGAGGCTCTGCCATGCAAACTGTCAAGATTTCTTTGGACTCCATCGAAAAGGTGAAGTCCTTCGTCAATACCATTGCCCGCTTCGACGCAGACTTTGATCTCGTGTCCGGCCGCTATGTAATCGATGCGAAGTCGATTATGGGAATCTTCAGCCTGGATCTCTCGAAGCCGATCAACCTGAACATCCATGGCAACGAGTCGATGGACACGATTTTAGAGGCGTTGAAGCCCTATATCATTGAGTAATCCCCTTTGAGAAGAGGAAAGCCGCACAGATGTGCGGCTTTTTTTTCATGCCTCGCAGAGCACAAGCTCCTCGGTTTTGAGGGCGGTCTCGACGAGTTCCTCAATCCGCTCGCTGAGTCTCTCCTCCGACTTTTTGATGCGCGACAGCTCGGGATTCGTGACCGGGTGCTTCGCGACAAAGATGGTGCAGCAGTCCTCATAGGGGAGTATCGAAGTCTCGTAGCTGTCCATCTTCTCCGCGCGCTCTATAATTTCCTGCTTGTCAAAGCCGATCAGCGGACGAAACACCGGGAGGGTGCAGACTTCGTTGGTCGAGAGCAGGGACGGGATGGTCTGGCTTGCGACCTGCCCTATGCTCTCGCCGGTAATCAGCGCCATTGCGCCGTTCTTCTTCGCGATGCTCTCCGCAATGCGCATCATATAGCGGCGCATGATAATCGTGAGTTCCTCGCGCGGGCACTTCTCGTAAATATAGAGCTGAATGTCCGTGAAGTTCACAATGTGAAGGCGCACCGGCCCCGCATAGCGCGCCAGAATGCGCGCCAAATCCACAACTTTTTGCTTTGCGCGCTCCGAGGTATAGGGCGGCGCGTGGAAGTAGGTCGCCTCCAGATAGACGCCGCGCTTTGCGATCATATAGCCCGCAACCGGTGAGTCGATGCCGCCCGATAAGAGCAGCATGGCCTTGCCGGCCGTGCCGACCGGCATACCGCCGGGGCCCGGAATCGAGAGCGCATAGAGCAGAACCCCCTCGTTTCGAATCTCGACATTGAACTTGAGTTCCGGGTTTCTGACATCGACATGTAAGTTCGGGCAGGCCTCCAGAATCACGCCGCCGAGCGACGCGCTGATTTCTTCCGAGGTGCCGGGGTAGGACTTGTCGATGCGACGCGTAAAGACCTTAAAGCTCTGCTCTGTCCCCGCGCTGATTTCTTTCAGAAAGCGCACGGATTCTGCCGCAATGGTCTCGTAAGCACTGTCGTTCAGTCGTATTACCGGGCAGATTGACACCACCCCGAAGACGCGCTGCAGCGCGGCAACCGTGTCCTCATAATCGTAGGGACCGAGCATATCCACATAGATACGGCCGTGTTCCTTTACGATATTGAATTCGCAGTCGAGCTTTTTGAGCGCAAAGCCGAGCTGACGCACCAGTGCGTCCTCGAATTTATAGCGGTTCTTGCCCTTGACGCCGATTTCGCCGTACTTTACCAAAAAAGACTTATACTCCATCCTCTGTTCCTCACCGTTTGAATTGACGCAGTTTCGGCACCAACTGCCGGAACAGCTCTAAAAATCGCTCTGCCTCCGCCTCGGTATTCTCCGCGGAGAAACTGAGACGCACCGTGGCATCCAGGAGTTTCGCCGGAAGGCCGATGCCCTTTAGAGTCGCGGAAATGCCGGGGTGATTGGACGAGCAGGCCGAACCGCTCGACACATAGACCCCCTCGGCCTCCAGGGCGTGCAGTAAGACTTCCGCACGGACCCCCTCCACCGAGAGGCTTACAATCTGCGGTGCCGAGTCCATGCCCGGCGCACTGTTTGCACGCACCCCCGGGAGCTCCGCAGCACCCGCAAGGATTCTGTCCTTTACACGGAGCAAACGCTCCCGCTTTTCTTCAAAGTCTTCATAGGCCGCGCGCGCCGCCTCCGCCATGCCGGCGATGCCGGGCACATTGAGGGTGCCGCTCCGAAGCCCGCCCTGCTGACCGCCGCCGAAACTCGCGGGCTTTATCGAGACGCGGCGGTTCACATAGAGAAAACCGACCCCCTTCGGTCCTTCGATCTTATGGCTGCTCACACTCATCATATCGATGCCGAGGCGCTTCGGATAAATTTCGAATTTTCCGTAGGCCTGCACGGCATCCACGTGGAAATAACAATCCGGATTCAGGCGGTGAATGAGGGCCGCCGCCTCCGCAATCGGCTGAATCGCGCCGATTTCATTGTTCACATACATGAGGGAGACTAAGACGGTGTCCTTCCGTATCGCGGCCTCCAGCTCCGAAAGCGAAATCTTTCCGCTCGCGTCGACCGGCAGCACGGTCAGGCGAAAGCCCTGCTCCTCAAGAAAGCGCATGGTTTCGAGCACCGCCGGATGCTCGACCGCACTCGTGATGAGATGCCGCCCGTAGCCCTTTCTGCTCCGCGCGGTTCCGAGTATCGCTAAGTTATCGGACTCGGTTCCGCCCGAGGTGAAAATGAGTTCCCGCGGCTCGGCCTTTAAGGTCTTCGCGATTTCCTCGGCCGCGGCCTTTAACTCTTCCTCCGCGCGAAGACCCGCCAAGTGCAGGGAAGACGCATTGCCGTAGTGCTCCCGCGCCACCCGCTCCATTCGCGCCGCGGCGCGCGCGGAGAGGCGCGTCGTCGCCGCATTGTCAAAATAAATTTCCATCCGTCAATCTTCCTCTGTCTCTGCCATGAGCAGCGAGAGCATGACAAGTCCCGCCGTCTCGGTCCGCAAAATGCGCTTGCCGAGGGTCAGTGCGTGAAAGCCCTCTGCCTCGGCCGCCTCGACCTCCGTCTCTTCAAAGCCGCCCTCCGGCCCTATCATCACCGCGACGCGCTGTCCCGCTTTTACGCTCCGTATCAAGTCCCGTGTCGCCGCCATCCCGGCCGCGCGCTCATAGGGCAGGAGCCTTAGTTCCGTGCCCTCCGCTTCGACCCGTCTCAGCGCCTCCTTATAGGAGAGCGGCAGCGAGACCTCCGGAATCACGGAGCGCCCGGCCTGCTTGGCCGCCGCCTCCGCGATGGCCTGCCAGCGCTTCTGCTTGACTGCCGCCCTCTTCTCGTCGAGCCGAACGACCGAGCGGTGCATCTCGACCGGGACAATCGCCGCCGCGCCGAGCTCCACCGCTTTCTGTACAATGAGCTCCATCTTTTCCGCCTTCGGAAGTCCCTGATAGAGGGTAATCGTGACCGGAAGTTCCCGGGTCTCCTGCCGCCCTTCCAGCACGCGGAGAGAAACGCTGTCCCGCTCGATTTCCGCAATCTCGCAGAGATATTCCCAGTCGCCGCCCGCATTGACCATGAGCTTTTCGCCGGGCTTCATGCGGAGCACCGAGCCTATGTGGCGCACGTCACTGCCGAGGATCACGGCGCTGTCCTCGGATAGCTGCTCCGGGGCAATAAAAAAGTGATACATCTCAGGCCTTTCTCCGCGCTACCACGCTTGACCACTCACCCTGACGGTTTACCTCAAGCACCTCAAAGTGCGGGTTTGCCGCGATGGCTGCGCGCACTTCTTCTTCCTTGTCGTCTATGATGCCGGAGGTGATGAAGATGCCGCCGATTTTTAAGTGCCGCCAGACTTCCTTTTCAAGCAGCAGAATGACGGGCGCGAGTATGTTCGCGAGCGCTATGTCATAGCGCGCTTCGCCCGCCGCAGCCTGTACCGCCGTATCGTCGATCAGGTTGCCGCAGACCACCGTGAAGTCCTTCGGATCCAAGTCATTGCTCGCGAGGTTCTCCGCAACCGCTTCGATTGCATTGTCGTCGAGGTCGGTCGCAAAAATCTCCGCAGCGCCGAGCTTCTTTGCCGCAATGCCGAGGATACCGCTGCCCGTTCCCACATCCAACACGCGGATATCGCTTACGCCCGCCGCCTGCATGAGCTTCATGTAGCGGTTCAGGGCGCGGATGCAGAGCTGGGTGGTCTCATGCGCGCCGGTGCCGAAGGCCGTGCCCGGGTCGATCTGGATGCAGGTGAGCCCCGCGCTCTCCGCCGGTACCTGCTCCCAGGTCGGCTTAATCAGGATGTCATCGACCACGAAGGGATGAAAAAAGGTCTTCCAGTTGTTGATCCAGTCTTTGTCCTCGGTGAGGCTCTCCTCGATTCGCGCCTCGCCGAGATCCGTGAACCGAGAGAGTTCCTCGAGTTCTTCCCGAACGCGGCATAGCATCTCCTCTTCACCGCTGCCCGGCTCCAGGTAAAAACTCACGCGCGCCGTCCCGTCATCCGGCGGAAGCTCCGGCAGGATGTCGATGAACATGCCCTTGGTGTCCCGCTCCGAGAGCGGCGCATTGTCCTCGATTTCAATGCCCTCAATGCCGAGCTCCACAAAGGTAGCGCTCACTAGATCCACTGCCTCTTCTCTGGTATACAGCGTGTACTTTTTCCACCGCATGGGCCATTTCCCTCCTGAGTTCTCATATCGGTTTATCATAGCACAGCCGACTTTGTTTGTAAAAGCAAGAGCCCGGCGGGGTTCTCGCTCCGCCGGGCTCTCCGTTCTCGCTCAGGAGAACAATCCCTTTTTCTTACCGCCGCCCTGCATCGCTTCGTCGAAGCTCTTCAGTGCCGCGCGCTGCTGCTCGTTTAACTTGGTCGGGACTTCGACCACCAGGGTCACATAGTGGTCGCCCCTCACCTTCGGGTTTCGGAGCGAGGGCACACCCTTGCCCGCCAGGCGAACCCGCGTGTCGGTCTGGGTTCCCGCCTTGACCGTGTACTCGACCTCGCCGTCCACCGTATTGATGCGAATCGTGCCGCCGAGTGCCGCCGTCGCAAAGGAAATCGGCACGGTCGAGAAGATATTGCTCTCCTGCCGCTTAAAGATGGGGTGCGGACTCACGATGCACTCCACCAGGAGATCGCCGCGCTCGCCGCCGTTCACGCCCGGCTCGCCGCCCTGCGGCATTCTGACCGAGAGACCGTTGTCGATACCGGCCGGGATGCTGACCTCAAAACTCTTCCGAACGCGCTTATAGCCCGTGCCGTTGCAGGACGTGCACTTCTCCTTCACAATCTTGCCGCTGCCGTGACAGTTCGGGCAAACCTGCACGTTCTGCATGGTGCCGAAGGCCGTGCGGCTTGTCTTGACAATCTTGCCCTGGCCCTTACAGGTGGGACAGGTCTCGGGTGAGGTACCGGGTTTTGCGCCGCTGCCCTTACAAGTCTCGCACTCTTCCTTGTAATCGATTGTAATCTTCTTCTTGCAGCCGAAAACCGCCTCTTCAAAGCTAAGGCGCACGGTCGCGTGGACATTGGCGCCGCGCATCGGCGCATTTGCCGCGCGCTGCGCGCCTCTGCCGCCGCCGAAAAAGCTGCCGAAGATATCGCCACCGCCGCCGAAGAGGTCGCCGAAAATATCGCCGAAATCGGCCGCGCTACCCTCGTAAAAGCCGCCGCCGCTGCCGCCGCCCATGCGCGGGTCAAAGGCCGCGTGACCGAACTGGTCGTACTGGGCTCGCTTCTTAGGATCGCTCAGAACGGAATAAGCTTCGTTGATCTCCTTAAAAGCCGCCTCCGCCTGCTTGTCGCCGGGATTTGCATCCGGATGATACTTCTTCGCGAGTACCCGATATGCCTTCTTCAGCGCCGCATCGTCCGCGTCCTTCGAAACCCCGAGCACCTCATAATAATCGCGCTTCTGTTCTGCCATCGTGATCCTTTCTCAAACGGGCACGCGAGAGCTTTGCTCCCGCGTGCCGTCCCGTCTTTTTATACTTCCTTGAAATCGCCGTCCACAACGCCGTCGTCCGGGTTGGAGCCACCGTTCTCCGCGCCCGCCGAAGCCTGGCTCTGCTGCGCCTGCTCATAGACCTTCTGGAAGAGCTGCTGCGCACTTGCCATCAGCTTCTCCTTGTTCGCCTTGATGTCCGCGACCTGATCGTCGGTCATGGACTCCGCCGGTGCGCGGTTCACCGCCTCCTTGAGGGCCGCGAGGTCTGCCTCGACCGCCGCCTTGTCGCTGTCGCCGATCTTATCGCCGACTTCCTGAATTGCCTTCTCGGTCTGGAAGATGAGGGAGTCCGCATCGTTTCTCTCGTCGATGGCCTCCTTCTTCTTCTTATCCTGTGCCTCGAACTCGGAAGCCTCTCTGACTGCCTTGTCAATGTCCTCCTGGGACATGTTGGAGCCGGAGGTAATCGTGATGTGCTGCTCCTTGCCGGTGCCGAGATCCTTTGCGGAGACATTCACAATGCCGTTCGCGTCGATGTCAAAGGTGACCTCAATCTGCGGCACACCTCTTCTCGCCGGGAGAATGCCGTCCAAGCGGAACTGGCCGAGGCTCTTGTTGTCGCGCGCAAACTCTCTCTCACCCTGTACCACGTGGATGTCCACTGCGGACTGGTTGTCCTCCGCCGTCGAGAACACCTGGCTCTTCTTGGTCGGGATGGTCGTGTTTCTCTCAATCAGCTTGGTCGCGATGCCGCCCATGGTCTCAATCGAGAGAGAGAGCGGGGTGACATCCAGAAGCAGCACGTCGCTTGCGCTCGAATCGCCCGCGAGTTTGCCGCCCTGTACCGCTGCGCCGATGGCAACGCACTCGTCCGGGTTCAGAGTCTTCGAGGGCTCCATGCCGGTGAGCTGCTTTACCTTCTCCTGCGCATTCAGCATACGGGTCGAACCGCCGACCAGAAGCACCTTGCCGAGGTCCGCATTCGTGATGCCCGCATCGCGCATTGCGTTCTGCACCGGGACAACCGTGCGCTCGATGAGATCCGCCGTGAGCTCGTCGAACTTCGCGCGGGTCAGGTTCATCGCAAGGTGCTGCGGGCCCGCCGCGGTCGCCGTGATGAACGGAAGGTTGATCTCCGTCGTGGTCGCGGTCGAGAGCTCCTTCTTCGCCTTCTCCGCAGCCTCCTTGAGTCTCTGAAGGGCCATCTTGTCCTGGCCGAGGTCCACACCGACCTCCTTCTTGAACTCGTCGATCATCCAGCGCGTAATCTTCTCATCAAAGTCATCGCCGCCGAGGTGGGTGTCGCCGTTGGTCGCAAGCACTTCGATGACGCCGTCGCCGATGTCGATGATGGACACGTCGAAGGTGCCGCCGCCGAGGTCGTAGACCATAATCTTCTGCTCTTTGTCGTTATCAAGGCCGTAAGCGAGTGCAGCCGCCGTCGGCTCGTTGATGATACGCTTTACCTCAAGGCCCGCAATCTTACCTGCGTCCTTGGTTGCCTGACGCTGTGCGTCGTTAAAGTACGCCGGAACCGTGATGACAGCCTCGGTGACCTTCTCACCGAGATAGCTCTCCGCATCCGCCTTCAGCTTCTGCAGAATCATTGCGGAAATCTCCTGCGGCGTGTAGCTCTTGCCGTCAACGGTCACCTTGTAATCCGTGCCCATGTGTCTCTTGATCGAAGCGATCGTGCGGTCCGCATTCGTGACAGCCTGACGCTTTGCCGGCTCACCGACCAAGCGCTCGCCGGTCTTCGTAAATGCCACGACGGACGGTGTGGTTCTTGCGCCCTCGCTGTTCGGAATGACGACGGGCTTTCCGCCCTCCATCACCGCAACGCAGCTGTTGGTAGTTCCCAAATCGATACCGATAATCTTACCCATGTTTATTTCCTCCCGTGAATCAAATTTGTAGGTGATTGTTCGTTTTGTGTCTATATGTCTATAACTGTTTCTTGTAAGCCTTTATTTTAATTTGCAACCTTCACCATGCTGTGGCGAAGGACGCTGTCCTTATAGAGGTAACCCTTCTGCAATTCCTCCGCGACCACATTCTCGCCGAGTTCTTCATTCTCCTCGTGCATGACCGCGTTGTGGTAATTCGGATCGAAGGGCTTGCCGATTGCGTCGATCGGCTCGACCCCCGCCTCCTTCATATTCTTTAAGAGCTGGCGGTATATCATCTCCATGCCCTCGGCATAAGACTTGATGCCGGGATCCTCGCTCTCCGGCGCCTGCGCTACGCTTCGCTCAAAGTTATCAATGACCGGAAGGAGCTTTTCGAGCACCGACTTGGCGCCGAGGTCAAACATCTGCGCCTTTTCGCGCTCGCTCCGCTTCCGGAAATTCTCAAACTCCGCAAGCGTTCGCTTCAGGCGGTCGGTCAGAGCCTCAATCTCGGCCCCTGCCGCTTTGTCCGCTGTTTCCTCCGCTTCCTGCTTCACGGGTTCCGAAGCTTCGGCCTCTTCCGCGGCAAGCGCCGCAGCAGCTTCGGCGGCAGCCTTAGCCGCAGCTTCTTCCGGATGCAGCGTTTGCTCCGCTCTGTCCTCCCGCTCGTGTTTGTGCTTATTCTTAGCCATCGTCTCCTCCGAAATTCTCATCCATCTCCCGCATTAAATCATGCAGGGTATTTAACACCTTTTTATAATCCATGCGCTTCGGTCCCACGATACCTATGGTGCCGCGAAGGCCGCTGCCCAAGTCGTAGCGCGCCGTCACAATGCTGCAGTCGTTCATCTCCGGCACCGGAGATTCTTCTCCGATAAAGACCTGAATGCTTTCCTGCTCTTCTCCCGTCTGCTCCACCGCGTCGATCACGATGCTCTTTAGGCGCTTTTTCTGCTCGAAGGTGCTGATGATGCGTTTTGCGCCGCCGCCGTCCGTGAGCTCCGGGTAACGGAACACATTGGTCGCGCCGCTCGTGTAAATCTGCAGTTCCTCTTCCTCCGTGAGCATGCGCCGCAGCTCCGCTAAGAGGAAGGCCACCAACTCCCGACTCTCTCCGGCGTCGCGAAGCAGTTTCTCCAAGACCTCGGCCTCGGCATCCTGCAAACTGACACCGTTTAAGCGCGTGTTCAGAAGTATATTGAGATGCAAAAGCTCGGCATCGCCGACGGCCTGACGCAGCGTCAAAATGCGGTTGCTGATTAAATTTCCCTCGAGCACCAACACGACCAGGAGGCGATTCTCATCCATCTTGGAGAGCTGTAAGAGCTTAATGGGCGCCCGGCTTGTACAGGGGCCGCTAATGACCGCAGCGTAGTTCGTATGGTCCGCCGCGATGCGCGCCATGCGCCGAAGCACCGATTCGAGTCGATCGACCCGCGCGACAAACTGTCGCTTCAGGGCCTGCATCTCGCTGTCCGTCTCCTTCAGAATCTCGTTTACATAGAAGCGATAACCCTGATCGGAGGGGATGCGCCCCGCCGAGGTATGCGGCTGGAGGAGATAGCCCATCTCCTCCAAATCGTACATCTCGTTTCGTATGGTTGCGCTGCTCAGTGTGCAGCCGGGAAGTTTTGAAATCGTGCGGGAGCCCACCGGCTCTCCGGTTTCCATGTAGTTTTTAATCACTGCATTCAGTATCATGATTTTTCGATCATCGAGCTCCATGACTTCCTCCTTCCCGCTGTTAGCACTCATTCGCTTGGAGTGCTAACATCTGCTGTCGATACTATATTCCCTTTGCCCTTTCTTGTCAAGCGAATCAAAAAAAGTTTTTTTTCCACGGTTTCTCTGCTTTGCCGCATCCCCGCCGCGAGCTTTTTCTTGCCGAAACAGCCTGTCCGTGTTATATTGCAGATATATCTGTAACATTTTTGTAACATTCCGCGTGAAAGGAGACTTCGCATGCGACTTCATTCTAAATTAAGCATACTCGCGCTCAGCGCACTGCTTTCCGTTTCCACGAGCGTTCCCGGCTTTGCCGCCGTGGTCCGCACCAATGCCGCAGCAAGCAGCCGGGAAAGCGAGAGCGCCGCGGCGAGCGCAACCGCTGTCATTCAGGCACCGAGCGAGGAGGCCGTAACCGCCGCTCCGCTCCCGGCGGTCCGGAACGAAACTTCTCTCGGTGTCTTCAAGACGACCGGATTCACGAACCCGCGCGGCGAGCGCAGCGCAGACGGCTCTGTGCCGCAGGTGGGCCGCACCGTCGCCGCGGATTGGTCCGTACTGCCGCGCGGCAGTAAGATTCGCTTCGCAGGCAGCGACACCATCTACATCGTCGAAGACACGGGGGTTCGCGGCCAGACCATCGATGTCTACTACGCGAACACTTCCGAAGCTTGGAACCACGGTGTCCAGTACCGCGAGGTCTTTCTGGTCCTTGAGTAAGGCTGCGCTTTTTGAATTTAATTGACAGTTACGGGGTCCTCCGTTTAGAATAAAGTTGTAATTCTTACATAATTCTTAAGAGGATTCGGTACCATGCACAAACATATGAAAGCCATTCAGAGGGCGTGCATCTTTCTTCTGGTCCTGTTCATGCTCCTTGTGCCGCTCAGTGCGCTGGGCGAGTCAAAGAGCGTTCAGCCCGCCGAAGAGACAAGTGCCGGGGGCGAGAGCCAAACGCTGCTCTCCGTCTCCCCGACGGACACCCCCTCCGCAAGCGCAGTTTTTTATGACACATCCGACAGCGTGATGGGCGCAGTCCGAAACGCCGACGAAAATCTGAGCGATCAGATTGATGTGCCTGTGCTCAATGATGCCTGTGTTGCCGCGCAAAACGCGCTCATTGAGACCAGAACCGCAAAGGATCGCGCCTGGTTAAACCTGAAGAAGGAAGAACAGGCCAAAGCCGAAGCAGCCCGCCTTGCCGCCGAAGAGGCCGCGAGACAGGAACGGGAACGCGCGGCGGCGGCAAAAAAAGCGGCGAGTACAAAGAGCGGCAAGCAGAGTAAGTCTACCGCAGCCGGAAACCACAGTACAAGCGCCAAGAGCAGCCCGAAAGTGAGCGGCAAAAACGGCAGAAGCCTCGGTGTCTTTAAGCTCACCGCCTACTGCCCCTGCTATGAGTGCTCCAAGGGTTGGGGACGTATGACCAGCTCCGGCAGACTCGCGCAGGAAAATCACACCATCGCAACCGATCCCTCGGTCATCCCGGAGGGCACGCGTGTGGTCATCAACGGCACTGTCTATGTCGCCGAGGATACCGGCGGCGGCGTGGTCGGAAAGCACATCGACATCTTTATGGAGAGCCACTCCGCCACGCTGAGCTTCGGCGTGCAGCACGCGGAAGTATTTCTCGCAGACTAAAAAAGAATGCAGGGCAAATTGCCCTGCATTCTTTTTTTGCTTTCCCGGCGGCGCTTCCGCGCCCCGATACGCTTTTTGTCTCAAATTTCCAGCTTGCAGTCGTGGCCGGTCTCGCGATCTAAAATCACACGCAGCAGACGGAATACCGTCGCCTCGCCCAGCGCCTCCGCACTCTCCTCAAAGTGATTCCAGCGAAGGCGAATCTGCTGTCCGTAAGCGTGCTTTCCGAAGCCGCCCCGCAATATGTCATCGAGGGCGGAGAGATTGTGACCGGTCTTCTCGCTTCCGTCCGTGAGCACCCGGTCTATCTCCGCGTAGAAATCTTCGAGACTCGCAATGCGACTGCCGTCCAGCTCAAAGAGCGGCACGGAGAGCGCCTCGGTGAGCAGCGGGAGCGCAAGCTCGAATTTGACGCCGTACCAGTGCTCCTTGTCGTCCTCGGTCGCACGTATGCTCGCGACCACAAAGCGCGCCGCAAGCTTGCTCGCCTCAAAGGCACTCTTTCCGCGCATCATGGCGCCGGTAAAGGCAGCGGCAAAGCAGTCTCCCGTCCCGTGGCTGCTCCGCGGCACGCGCAGGGTGAAATCATAGCGCAGCTCTCCGCGCGCGCAGTCATAGACCGCGTTGCCGATGCGTCCCTCCTCATAGGAGATTCCCTTTAAAATCACATGTTTTGCGCCGAGGGCAGCGAGCTTTTTGAGGAGCGCCTTCACCTCCGTCTCCTCCCAAAGCCCCTCGTGATAGGGCGTGTCGGTGAGGAGGCAGGCCTCCGTTAAGTTCGGGAGTATGTAATCCGCCTCGCCGCAGAGCGCCGCCATCTCCCGCACGAAGGCGAGGTCAAAGCCCGTGTAGAGCGCGCCGTTATCCGCCATCGCGGGGTCTACAATCCTTAGGCCGCCCGGATTCAAAAGCTTCTCCATCATAGCTTTGACCAGGGCAATCTGCCGTATGCTCCCCAAATAGCCGGTGTAGACGGCATCGAAGTATATCTTCTCCCGCTCCCACTTCGCCGCAATGCCCGGCATATCCTCGGTCAAATCGCGAAAGGTAAAACCGTGGAAATCGGCACCGGTGTGATTCGATAGCACGGCCGAAGGAAGAATGCAGGCCTCCACACCGCAGGCCGAGATGATGGGCTGCGCCACCGTGAGCGAGCACTGCCCCACACACGAAATATCCTGAATGGTCAAAATCCTCTTGTAAGCTGTCATCCAAACGCCTCCTTTGCTGGATTTGCAGGCAGTATAGCACAAGATAAGTTCAAATAACAGCTTGCAAAGCATTAAACCCCGTAGTAGTATAGGTTTATATGTTAAAGATAAATGAAGAGAGAGGAGCCTTGTTATGATGATATCTACCCGTGGTCGCTATGCGCTCCGTGTCATGATCGATCTTGCCGAGCACGTCGGCGTTTCCTATATTCCCCTGAAAGACATTGCCGAGCGGCAGCAGATTTCCGAAAAATATCTGGAGTCCATCGTGAAAGTATTGGTGCGGAACGGCCTGCTCGACGCCCTCCGCGGCAAGGGCGGCGGTTACCGCTTAAACCGCGCCCCCGCGGAATACACGGTCGGCAATATACTTCGCCTCACCGAGGGCAATTTGGCCCCTGTCTCCTGTCTTGAGGAAGAGGCTTCCTGCGAGCGCGCCTCCTCCTGCCGCACCCTGCCCATGTGGCAGGAACTGGATCGTCTTGTCAACAAATTCTTTGACGGCTACACACTCGCGGATCTCGCCGCGCCCGATCTCGCCGGCAATGACTTTGTCATCTGAGCAAATACGCCCCCCTCACGCCTCCGCGTCTCCTGTCGCGGAGGCGTTTTTTCGATAAGAGAGCCTATCATTCCACCGGCGTTGCGGGGCTTTCTGCCGACTCTTTTTGTCCTATAACTCTATAACGCACGCTTCCCGGCATGATTCTCTTGTCACGCCAAAAAGAAGCCGCTTTGCTCGAAATACAGGCAAAGCGGCTCCTTTTCGATTAACTTACAATTCGCTTTCGGATCAATCCTGGAAGAGCGGCGAAGAGAGATAGCGGTCGCCGGAATCCGGCAGCAGAACCACGATGGTCTTTCCCTCTGCCTCCTTGCGCTTTGCGAGCTGAAGCGCGGCATACAGCGCCGCGCCGGAAGAGATACCGGTCAGCACGCCCTCGGCTCTGCCGATCTCGCGACCCACACGGAAGGCATCCTCGTTCGAGACCTGAATCACCTCGTCGTAGATACCCTTGTCCAGGGTATCCGGCACAAAACCCGCGCCGAGACCCTGAATCTTATGCGGGCCCGGCTGTCCGCCCGAGAGCACCGGAGATGCCTCCGGCTCCACGGCAATCAGCTTGACGCCCGGCTTTTTGCTGCGGAGATAACGGCCCACGCCGCTCAGCGTGCCACCCGTGCCGACACCGGAAACAAAGTAATCCACTTCGCCGTCCGTATCCTCCCAAATCTCGGGACCGGTGGTCTTCTCGTGTGCCGCCGGATTTGCCGGATTCACGAACTGTCCCGGAATAAAGCTGTGCGGAATCTCCTTCGCGAGCTCCTCCGCCTTCGCCATTGCGCCCTTCATGCCCTTCGCGCCTTCGGTCAGCACCAGTTCCGCACCGTAGGCCTTCATGAGGTTTCTGCGCTCCACGCTCATGGTGTCCGGCATCACGATGATGATGCGGTAGCCGCGCGCCGCCGCAACGGATGCGAGACCTATGCCGGTGTTGCCGGAAGTCGGCTCAATGATGACCGAGTCCTTGGTCAGGACACCGCGCGCCTCGGCATCGTCCAGCATGTTGCGGGCAATTCTGTCCTTCACCGAACCCGCCGGGTTCAGATACTCGAGCTTCGCGAGGATACGCGCCTTGACGCCTTCCTTCGCCTCGATGTGAGAAAGTTCCAAGAGCGGGGTGCCGCCGATTAACTGATCTGCGGAAGTATAAATCTTTGACATGCGTAAGCCTTCCTTTCGTCTTTGTTCTCTGCGGTTATCTTACGCCCTAAAAACATATAAGTCAAGTGGGTTTAAGGATTTATTGTTGTCCGAGTCTTGCAACCCGCGCCGCAATGTCCTCCCGGCTCGGAATGCTCGCAATGCCGCCGGAGCGCTCGGTCGAAAGGCTCGCCGCGGTCGAAGCGAAAGTGCCGATTTCCAGCAGCTCCTCGGAACTCAGTTCCAACACATCCTTGCCGCTCTCCAAAATGCAGGCAAGCGCGGTGCCGCCGAAAATATCGCCGGCGCCCGTCGTGTCGATCGGTGAAACCTGCGGCCCCGCACAGTAAGCGGATGCGCCGCTTCGGCTCTTTAAATAGCAGCCCTTCGGCCCGAGCGTCACCATGGCGAGCTTCACGCCGTAGACATTCAGCAGTTTCTCGGCGCCCTCCTCCGGCGTGCAGCTCCAGAGGAAATCCACCTCCTCGTCGCTGATTTTTACGATATCCGCCTGCGAGAGTGCCCAGAGCATCTCCCGTCTCGCATCCTCCGGTTCTTTCCAGAGCGGCAGGCGGAGATTCGGATCGCAGGTGATGAGCTTTCCCTTAGCCTTCGCGTAGGCCACGGCAGCCCGGGTCGCGGAGCGCACCGGCTCATCGGTCAGCGAGAGCGTGCCGAAGTGGAAGGCCTTGGCCTGATCGATCAGGGAAAGTTTAATCTCCTCAAAGCGGAGCTGCGTGTCCGCGCCCGGCTTTCTCGCAAAACTGAAGGCGCGGTCGCCCTCTCGGTTAAAGGTCACAAAGGCTAGGGTCGTGAAGCAATCTTCATCCTGCACGAGGCCGCTCACATCAATGCCGCAGCGCTCCAGGGTTCCGAGCAGCATCACGCCGAAGGCATCCACGCCGACTTTTCCGAGTATCGCCGTGCTGTGCCCGAGATTACGTAGCGCCGCGAGGAAATTGGCCGGCGCACCGCCTGCGTGTGCCGCCATGGTAGGATAGCCTTCCACATCTTTGGATTTTTGCGCAAAATCAATCAACACTTCTCCGAGTGCCACAACTTCTGCCATGTGCAACCTCCTGTCCTTTTGCCGCCTGCGCGGCATTTTGCTTGATATGGGAAGTATAACATACCTCGGCCTTTCCTGCCTTGCGCGATTCTTACAATACTGCTAAACTATAGACTATTTCGCACTCTAATCCCCCCGGAAGGAAGGTTTTCAAGATGGAAACGACTAAAACGATGCAAACCGAGAACAAGATGGGAACCATGCCGGTCGGGAAACTCATCTTCTCGATGTCCGTTCCCATGATGATCTCCATGATTGTCCAGGCCCTCTATAACATTGTAGACTCTGTCTTTGTCTCTATGATCAGCGAGGACGCACTCGCAGCCGTGAGTCTTGCCTTTCCGCTGCAATCGCTGATGATTGCCTTCAGCACCGGCATCGGTGTCGGCATCAACTCCCAGTTGTCCCGCGCCCTCGGCGAAAAGAAGCCGCAGCGCGCCAACCGGATTGCGGCGAGCGGCGTAATCTTAGAGCTCTTCTTCACCCTGCTCTTTGTTCTGACCGGCCTCTTTCTCGCCGTTCCCTTTTTCCGCGCCCAGACCGCCGATGCGAGCATCTTCTCCCAGGGTGTCCTCTACACGCGCATTGTCTGCTGCGGTTCGCTCGGCATCTTCATGGAAATCACCTTTGAGCGCTTCCTGCAGTCGACCGGTCGCACCACGCTCTCTATGATTTCCCAGCTCTTAGGCGCGATCTTTAACATCATCATGGATCCCGTGCTGATTTTCGGCCTCTTCGGTCTGCCGAAGCTCGGCATAGCCGGCGCGGCCCTCGCGACCGTACTCGGCCAGTGCCTCTCCGCGCTGCTTGCGATTTACTTAAACCAGCGGAAAAACCCGGAGGTGAGTCTCAAACTCTCCTCCTTCGGCTTTCACCCCGAGCTCCTTCAGCGCATCCTCGCGGTCGGCATTCCCTCGACCATCATGCAGGCGCTGAGTTCCTTCATGGTCTATTCGATGAACCGGATTCTGATCGGTTTCAGTTCCACCGCGACCGCCATCCTCGGTGTCTACTTCAAGGTCTCGAGCCTCATTTTCATGCCGCTATACGGCCTTAACAACGGCACGGTGCCCATACTCGCCTACAACTACGGCGCGGGGCACAAGCGCCGCATCGAGCACACCCTGCGCTTTTCGACCCAGACGGCGCTCGGCTTCATGTTTGTGGGACTGCTGCTCTTTGAACTCCTGCCGGCCTTCTTTTTCCGACTCTTCAATGCCTCGGAGGAGATGCTGCGCCTCGGCATTCCGGCCTTTCGCATCATAGGTCTCTGTCTGCCCTTTGTCGGATTCTCGATTTCCACGAGTTCCGCCTTTCAGGCGCTCGGCAAGGGCTTTTACAGCATGGCGGCTTCGATCGGCCGTCAGCTGGTCTTCCTTCTGCCTGCCGCGTATCTTCTGGCGGCGACCGGAGAACTGCAAAATGTCTGGTGGTCCATTGTCATCGCGGAGGGGGCGGGCCTCTTTGTGAGTCTCTTTTTCCTGCTCCGCATTCTGCGCCTCCTCATTGCCCCGCTGCCGGACGACGGCGTGCGCTGAACCGGATTTTTCGGTTTGATTTGAAAGGATATCTGCCATGTTGCAACAAAGTCTGATCGGGATACTGATTCCCTTCGCCGGTACCACCCTCGGTGCCGGCGCCGTCTTCTTTCTCCGGGAGAATCTGAGCCGCAACATTCAGCGCGCCCTCACCGGTTTTGCCGCGGGTGTCATGGTCGCGGCCTCCGTCTGGAGCCTCCTGATTCCCGCGCTCGAGCAGAGTGAGGAGAGCGGCTTCGGGCACTTTGCCTTTCTTCCGGCCGTCATCGGCCTCTGGATCGGCACCCTCTTCTTATTGCTTCTCGACAAGCTGATTCCCCACCTTCACCTCCACGCGGAAAAGGCCGAAGGGCGTAAGAGCAGCATTTCAAAGACAGCCATGCTGCTTCTCGCCGTGACCATTCACAACATCCCCGAAGGCATGGCTGTCGGCATCGTCTTTGCCGGCTTCTTAAACGGCAGCGCGCACATCTCGGCAAGCGCCGCGCTCGCGCTCTCTCTCGGCATCGCGATTCAGAATTTCCCCGAAGGCGCCATCATCTCGCTTCCGCTGCTCTCTTCGGGCAGCACGAAGCCCCGCGCCTTTCTCTACGGCCTGCTCTCCGGCATCGTGGAACCGATTGCGGCCCTTCTCATGTTTGCCGCAGCGGAACTTTTGATTCCCGCCATGCCCTATCTCCTGAGCTTTGCGGCAGGTGCCATGCTCTACGTGGTCGTCGAGGAACTGATTCCCGAAATGTCGGAAGGAGAGCACTCCGACATCGGTGTGCTCTCCTTCGCGCTCGGCTTTACCCTCATGATGGCGCTCGACGTGGCCCTCGGCTGAGAATAAGCCGTCCGTATTTTATTTTGCGACATAGCTCTCCGGCTCATAGAAAATGACCGCAGTGCCGCCGTTCTCAAAGCTGAACGGCACATGGAGGAGGGACGAGAGCGCCGCATGCACCGCGTCCTGTTTGTCCTTCTCCACATAGAACAAGAGAAAGCCGCCGCCGCCCGCGCCGAGAAGTTTTCCGCCGAGCGCGCCGGCTTTTTTTGCGTCCGCATAGAGGCGATCGATCGAATCGGTCGAGATCTTTGTGCTCACGCCGCGCTTTAACGCCCAGCTCGCGTCGAGCATGCGACCGAACTCGTTTAAGTCGCTCTCCTTGTGGAGCAATATCTTCTCCGCCTCATCGACCATGGCCCCCATCTCCCGGAGCACCGCGGTCTTATCCGAGAGGGCACGCTTGGTGTCCTGCTGGATGTCCGAGGAAAAGCGCGAAAAGCCCGTGAAAAAGAGCATGAGGTTCTCGTTCAGTGCGCGCTTTCGCTCCGCGCTCACAATGACCGGGCTCACGCGGTAGCCGTCCGCGTCAAAGCGTATCACATTGAGGCCGCCGAAGGAGGCCGCAATCTGGTCCTGCCAGCCGCCCGCCTCCCGGCAGAGCTCGCGCTCTAAGTAAATCGCCTCGTCCGCGAGCTTCTTCTTGTCCGCGTACTTGCCCTTCAGGGCGTAGAAGGCATTTAACATACCGACCGCAAAGCTGGAACTCGTGCCGAGTCCCGAGCGCGCCGGGAGATCCGCCTCGTAGGTTAAGCGCAGCTCATGCATGTCGAGGAACTTCATGGCCTCCCGCACCGCCGGGTGCTCCAGGTCTTCGACCCGAGTCACGCGCTCCAGCTTCGAGTACGAGAGCTCCGTGCTGTAGTCAAAAAAGGGCGGCAGGTGGCGCACATTGACATAGCAGTACTTGTCAAAGGTAGTCGAGAGCACTGCGCCGCCGTGCTCTCTGAAAAATTCGGGCATGTCGGTTCCGCCGCCGAAAAAGGACATGCGAAACGGGGTTCTCGTGATTATCATGCTTCTTCTCCCACTGGAAGGCCCAAGGCGCGCGCCTTTTCCATTGCGCTCTCAATCACCTTGTCCATGTCGTAGTAGCGGTACTCGCCGAGGCGGCCGCCGAAAATCACGGGCTCGCGCTCGCCGCGCTCCCGGTACAGGGCATAGCGCGCCTGATTCTTCTCGTTGTTCACCGGGTAGTAGGGCTCCAGGCCGGGCTTCCAGTCCGCGGGGTACTCCCGGGTGATCACGGTCTTCGGCTGCGTGCCGAAGACAAAGTGCTTGTGCTCGATAATGCGTGTGTAGGGAATTTCCCGCTCCGTGTAATTTACGACCGCGCAGCCCTGGTAGTTCTCCGTGTCCAGGGTCTCGGTCTCAAAGCGAAGCGAGCGGTACTCGAGCGCGCCGAGCTCATAATCAAAATAAGCGTCGATCGGCCCGGTGTAGACCACGGTCTTTGCGCGCGCATTCCAGCCCGCCTTGTCCGCGAGATAATCCGTGTTCAGGAGAATTTCCGCCTTGCCGAAGAGCTTTCGAACCAGCGTGTCGTAGCCTTCCTCCGGAATCCCCTGATAGCGGTCGTTAAAGTAGTTGTTGTCGTAGGTGAGGCGCACCGGCAGTCTGCGGATAATGAAGGCCGGAAGCTCCGTGCAAGCCTGCCCCCACTGCTTCTCCGTGTAGCCCTTGATGAGCTTTTCGTAGACATCCCGTCCGACCAGGGAAATCGCCTGTTCCTCGAGGTTTTTCGGCTCGCCCGTAATCTCCGCGCGCTGCTCGTTCAGAATGGCAAGGGCCTCTTCGGGCGTGCGTATGTTCCACATGCGCGCAAAGGTGTTCATGTTGAAGGGAAGGTTATACATCTCCCCCTTGTAGTTTGCGACCGGCGAATTCGTGAAGCGGTTCATGGTCACAAAGCGGTTCACAAAGTTCCAGACCTCGGGGTTTGAGGTGTGGAAGATGTGCGCGCCGTAGCGGTGCACCTCTATGCCCTCCACCGTGTCGCAGTGGATGTTGCCGCCGATGTGCGAGCGCTTTTCCAGCACGAGGCAGCTCTTTCCGGCGCGCTCCGCCGCATGGGCAAAGACCGCGGAATAGAGTCCCGCACCGACCAGGAGATAATCGTATTTTTCCTGCATGGTCTCACTTTCCTCCTTGATTCAAACAGCGAAAGCCCTGCTTCAGCCCGCGAGCGTGAAGAGGACGATGCCGCCGAGTATCAGCGCGAGCGCAAAGCACTTTCGCGCCGTGACGCGCTCGCCGAAAAAGAACGCGCCGAATACCAACATGTAGAGATAGGCGCTCGCCTCCAAGATGGGGCCGAGACTTAAGGGAATACGCCGGTAGGCGACCACATCAATCAGGGTCGCAAGAAAAAAAAGCGCGTAGGCAAAGATGACCTGCGGATTCAGGTACTCCCGCCACACACTGTCATACTGCCGCATTGCCGCCTTTTTTAAGAGCACCTGCGAGAGCGCCGCGAGGAGCACCGCCCCGAGAAAAATCGCAAGATGCGGAAAGGAAACGTCACGCATGCCCTTCCTCCCCTTCCGGCAGCGCAAAGAGCACAATGCCGGCAATGATCAGCGCCGCGCCGAAGAGTTTCGGCGCACTCACGCGCTCGCCGAAAAATACACGCCCGAAAACAAGCCCCCAGACGACGGTCGCCGCCTTATTCATATAGGCGGTCGAGAGCGGCAGGCGCTTAATGATCTGCTGCCAAAACACGGCGTAGAGCCCCAAAATCAAAATGACAGCCCCGTAAAACAAGAGCCACCCGGGGCTCGCGAAGGGATAGGAGGCCGCCTTTTTCGAGCAGAGCGCCGAGAGGCTGTAAAAGAGCACCAAAGCGTGCAGGGCGAGATAAATCCCGCCCTTCTTCGCTCTCATCATTGATTCAGCCCCTCCAGAATCACCGAGGCCATGTAGTCTATCATCTCCGGCGTCATGCCCGGATAAACGCCGACCCAGAAGGTATCCCGCATGATGCGGTCGGTCTCCCTTAGTTCTCCCACAATGCGGTAGCCCTC
>CAJPKN010000004.1 GCA_905370385.1 Stomatobaculum longum | reverse complement strand
CGTGCTGTTGCCCTTTGCGGCGATTGCGACGGTCGGCGATGTGATGCCGCTCCGAAAAGAGAACCGCATCATCGTGCGAGAAGGGCTGAAAGCAATCGGCAGCTGCGAGAATGTGGGCCTACAAAAGCTGATTGCGCGCTGTGAGTTAAACCCGGAGGCGCTTTCGACCTATCACATCGGCTTTGTGATAGGTCCCTGCCTGAATGCGGGCGGCCGCTTAGAGAGCGCAAAACTCGGTCTTACGATGCTCTTGGAAGGCGATGAAACGCGGGCCGAAGAGGCTGCGGAGCGCCTGAAGGCGCTGAACGATCAGCGAAAGCAGATGACGGAGAACGGCATACGTGCGGCCTCGGAGGAAATCGATGCGCTGCCCGAACTCCCGAAGGTATTGGTGGTCTATCTAAAGGACTGCCACGAGTCGGTGGCCGGCATCATTGCGGGGCGGCTCAAGGAGAAGTATTACCGCCCGAGTTTTGTACTCACTGACAGTCAGGAAGCGGGATTTTTAAAGGGATCGGGGCGCAGCATTGAGGGCTATCACATGTTTCATGCGCTCGAGGAAGTGGCGCCTTTACTCAGTAAATTCGGCGGTCATCCCATGGCGGCGGGGCTCACGCTTCCGGAGAGCGAGCTCGGTCGTTTTCGGGAGCAACTGAACCGAAATGCCTTGCTCAGCGAAGCGCAGCTCATTGAGACGCAGTGGATAGACATTGCGCTGCCCTTTGCCTATGCGAACGAGGATTTAATTGCGGAGCTCTCGCGCATGGAGCCCTTCGGACAAGGGAATGTGCGCCCCTGCTTCGGGCAGAAGCATGTGGAGATACGAAGCGCGAGGGTGCTCGGAAAAAACCGGAATGTTGTGAAGTTAAGTCTCCGGGACGAGGCCGGAACGGTGAGAGAGGCAATTGCCTTTACCGACGGCGATGCCTTCCTCGCGGAGATGGCGGAAAGCAAGTATTTCGCTGTCCTCTATTTTCCGGAGCTCAATGAATATCTCGGCAGAACAAGCTTGCAACTTGTGTTGAAAGCATGGAAATTTGAGCGCTGAACTGTTATAGTAAGGCTGAATTTTTTCGCGTTGGAGGAAAAGCAATGAAGACAGTGGCGGATTATGTGCGCACCATTCCGGACTTTCCGGAGCCCGGCGTCATGTTTCGGGATATCACAACGATTTTGCAGGACGCGGAGGGGCTGCACCTTGCGGTCGACGGTCTTCGCGAGGCACTGAAGGGTGTCGATTACGATGTCGTCGTGGGACCGGAATCCCGCGGTTTTATTTTCGGCGTTCCGCTCGCCTATGCGGAGTATAAGCCCTTTGTCCCGATTCGGAAGGCGGGCAAGCTCCCGGCGGAGACGATTTCCGAGACCTATGAGCTCGAGTACGGTCATGCGACCATCGAAATCCATAAGGATGCGATTAAGCCGGGACAGCGTGTCGTGATTGTCGACGATCTGATTGCGACCGGGGGCACGACGGAGGCCATGATACGTTTAATCGAAAAGCTCGGCGGCGTGGTCGAAAAGGTTCTGGTTGTGATTGAGTTAAAGGGACTGCACGGCAGAGATAAGCTGGAGGGATATCCGGTCTTCGCGCTGGTGAGCTACGAGGGAAAGTAAGAGAAGAGCGCTGTCCGTTTGGGGCAGCGCTTTTTCTGAAGCGGAAAGTCCCGGATGAAACAGTTGAAAGAAAAGGCCCGAGGAAAAGAGAAACGATATGAAAGCTTGTATACACATCTATACGGGGGACGGCAAGGGAAAGACCAGTGCGGCCATGGGGCTTGCGCTTCGCATGGCGGGGCACGGAAAGCGCGTGCTGCTCGCACAGTTCTTAAAGGACGGGAGTTCGGGCGAGCTTGCCGCTCTCAAAACACTGCCCGAACTGCACTGTCTTCGCATGGAGGAGCATTTCGGCTTTTTTTGGACCCTCAGCGAGGCGGAGCGGGAAAAAGAAAAGGCAGCCGTGCGGCACTACTTTGCCGAAATTTTAGAGGCGGTCGAGCGGGAAAAGCCGGCCCTCCTGATTCTCGATGAGAGCATTGCGGCCTATCGCCTGGGGCTCATTCTGCGGGAGGCTTTCCTTAACTTTCTGGACCGTAAGCCCGAGGAACTGGAGCTCGTGCTGACCGGGCGGGACGCGCCGGAAGAACTCCTTCGGCGCGCCGACTATGTCTCGGAACTGGTCAAGCGGAAGCACCCCTTTGACGAGGGACTTCCCGCGCGGGAAGGGGTGGAATTTTGAGAAGCGAGGCGCTTGAAAAAGCGCTTGCGCCCTATGCGGCCTTTGAGGACGGGAAGCGGCTCCGCGCGGGCTTTACGACCGGGAGTGCGGCTGCGGCTGCGGCTTCCGCGGCTGCGACCCTGCTTTTTTCCGGAGAGCGCTCTGAGGCGGTACTCCTTCAAACACCGGTCGGCGCCCTGCTCCCGATTCCGATCGAATCCGCGGAGTTCATCGACGAAGGCGGGATAGTAACTGCGCTTGCGGCGGTGCGTAAGGACGCGGGGGATGATCCCGATGTGACGGACGGACTCCTTTTTTACGCGAGCGTCCGCACGGAAGGCAGCGGAGCCGCAGGGAAAAGCGAGCGCGGCGAAAGTGCCGCTGCGCAGGCGGGAACGGAGAAAGCTCCGGCGGCGGACGCTTCGGCGCTTCCGGTGGAACTTCGTGGCGGCGTGGGGGTGGGCCGGGTGACCAAGCCGGGGCTCGATCAGCCGGTCGGTGCGGCGGCCATCAACCGCGTGCCGCGGAATATGATTGCGGATGCGGTGCGGGAGGCCTATCGCGCGAGCGCTGCGCCGGCGCTTTCGAGAGGAGAGCGTATTGTTGTGACAATCTCCTGCCCCGAGGGGGAGGAAAAGGCCAAAAAGACCTTTAACCCGAAGCTCGGGATAGAGGGCGGGCTCTCGATACTCGGGACCGAGGGAATTGTGCGCCCCATGAGTCGGCGCGCCCTCATCGAGACCATCGTGACAGATGTCAAATTTCATCTGACGGCGCGGGATTGCCTACTCGCGGTGCCCGGGAGTTACGGGCTTCATTTCCTGGAAGATCACTTTGGACTCGGTGCGGCGGATCCCGTGGTCATGAGTAATTTTGTCGGCGAAACGCTGGATGCAGCGGTACAGTACGGCGCGAAGGGCGTGCTGCTCGCAGGACATCTCGGGAAGTTTGTAAAACTCGCGGGCGGTATTATGAATACACATTCCCGTGAGGCGGACTGCCGCCTTGAGCTGCTCGCGATTCACGCCTTTCGGGTGGGCGCGCCGCGCGAGCTGGTCACAGCGGTCCTAGCGGCGGGACTCACGACGGAAGCTGTGCGGCTTTTAAAAGAATCCGGCTATCTCAATGCGACTTCAAAGAGCCTGCTTACCGCAATGGAGCATGCGGTTCAAAGCCGCGTGCGGGGCGAAACGGAAATCGGTATTTTGGTGTATACCCTGGAGGACGGCGTACTCGCGGAGAGTCAAAATGCGCGGGATTTGATACGCCGCAGCATAGGAGGGGGAGAAATATGAGTGAGCAAAAAGTCCTGTTGTTCGGCGGAACCACCGAGGGACGGGAACTCGCGGCGTGGCTTCGGGAAAACAATATTTCGGCGCTCAGCCATGTCGCGACCGAATACGGAGAGGCTTTACTCCGAGAGGAGGCGCTCCCTGCCGAGGCCGGCAGACTCAATGAAAGAGAGATGCGGGAACTCCTGCACACAGGTGAATTTTCCGCGGTCGTCGATGCAACCCACCCCTTTGCGACCGAGGTCTCCCGCAACATCAAAGAGGCAGCGGAACAGGCGGGAGTTTTTTACTGCCGTGTGCTGCGTGCTGCGGCCGAGGAGAATGAAGAAGTGCGGCGTGCCGAGGCGAGACTGATTGCGCGGGGACTTTTTTCGGTCTTTGCAAGCCAGCGCGAGGCGGCGGCATACTTAGCGGGGACGGAGGGTACCGTGTTCCTTTCGACCGGCAGTAAGGAGCTCGCTGTCTATGAGGCGCTCCCGCGGGAGCGCCTGGCGGTGCGCATATTGCCGGGCGAAGAGGCACTTCAAAAGGCTGTCGAGGCGAAGCTTCCGCTCGCCAATATTGTGGCGATGCAGGGGCCCTTCTCGATTGCATTAAACGAGGCGCTCTTACAGCGCTTTGACGCACGCTACTTAGTCAGCAAGAAGTCGGGGCAGCCGGGCAGTTATCTCGAAAAATTGCTGGCCTGCGAGCGGCTCGGTGTCTGCTTTATCGCGATACGGCGTCCTGCGGAAGAGGACGGTTATTCCATGGAGGAAGCGAAGGCGCTGCTTTTGCAGCGCTTCGGCATGAGAGAGGCAGAAAAAGAAATCGCAATCGTCGGCATAGGGCCGGGGCGAACGGGGCTTTTAACCGCCGAGGCGCGGGAGGCCGTATTAAACGCAGAGCTCTTAATCGGCGCAAGCCGCATGAAGGACTTTGCGCTGGCATTGTTTCGGGCGGCCGGAAGGCCTGCGCCGAACTGCGCGGATAGCTACCGGCCGTCCGAGATTGCCGCGCTTGCGGAAGAGACAGAGGCAAAGCGGATTGCGGTCTTGACCAGCGGGGACACGAGCTTCTTTTCGCTGACCCGTCAGCTTACGAAAGCTCTTGCCGCGCGGGAAGCACTGCCGAAGCCGGTGCTCTACCCCGGAATTTCTTCGCTCAGCTTCTTTGCGGCAAAGCTCGGCTTTTCGACCGAGGGACTCCCGAGTCTTCGACTCCACGGGCGAAAACAGGCCTTGCTCCCGGTTCTATTGAAGCAAAGAAGAGCCTTTGTGATTTTGGAGGGCGCGGCGCAGCTTGACGAACTCCGGGAACTCGCGGCGGCGCTGAGCCACTTCAATGCGGGGGATGCGTGCTTTCACTTCGGCGCAAATTTGGCGCTCCCCGATGAGCGCATTTTTTCCGCAACGGCGGAGGACTTTGCGGGGGATGCGCTTGCGGCCGAATTTGCGGCGCTCCCGCCGCATGTGCTGCTCTGCCTCTACCTCGCGCTGCCGGATACATCCGCGGCGCGTCCGTTGAGCCCCGGCATTCCGGACGAGTGTTTTCTTCGCGAGAAGACGCCGCTCACCAAGCGGCAGATACGAGCGGCGGCAATCGGTCTTCTCGGCGTACGGGAGGATGCTGTCTGCTGGGACATCGGGAGCGGCACGGGCGGCATGACCGCCGAGCTCGCCATGGCGGCGCCCCGCGGGGAAGTCTTAGCCGTAGAGTGCGATGCGGCTGCCTATGCGCTCACGGAAAAGAACCTAAGGCGCTTTGCGCTTTCGCAGGTGAAGCAGTACTTCGGCCGTGCGCCGGAAGTACTCGCGGAACTTCCGAAGCCGGACTGCGTCTTTGTGGGTGGCAGCACCGGTGAAATGGCGGCAATCTTTACGGCTGTTTTTGAGAAGAATCCGGCGGCACGCGTGGTCGCGACCGCCGTGAGTCTTGAAACCATTGCAGAGCTCTCCGAACTTAGCGCAGCGTATGAGCGCGCGGGCTGCCGGGTCGAGTGCCTGCAGCTCAGCGCAGCCGAGACCAAAAAGCTGGGGCGCTATCATCTCTTGTTCGGACAGAACCCGACCATGCTCTTTTTGATCGAAGGAGGTGCGGCATGCAAAAACTGATGGTGGCGGCGCTCTCCTCGGGCGCGGGAAAAACGAGTGTCAGCATGGGGCTCGCGGCCCTCTTTCGGCAGAGCGGAAAAAGCGTGCAGGTCTATAAGACGGGACCGGATTACATAGACCCTCAGTTCTACGGGCCCATTACCGGCAGGCGCTGCATCAACCTAGACCCCTATTTTTTAAGTGAGAGCGAGCTTAGCGAGACCTTTTCTCGCTATCAAAGCGAGGCGGATATTCTTCTCGTCGAGGCAGCGATGGGGCTGACGGACGGCATTGCGGGGCAGGGGGACAGGGCTTCGGCGCTCCAAGTGGCCCGAACCCTTTCCCTGCCGATACTCCTCTTGGTGGCAAGAGGCGCGGAAGCGGAGGCCGCAGAAAAAATAGCGGCGCTTACGGCAGAGGACCGCGCGCGCATTCTGGGCATCGTCTTAAACGAAGGCGGCAAGGGGGAGGCAGCGCCCGGGACGGAGGTACCGCGTGAAATCGGCACGGTGCCTGTGCTGGGCTGCATCCCGGCGCTCGGCGCGCAGAACTTAAAGAGCCGCCACTTGGGGCTCGTGGTGCCGCTCGCGCCGGAGGAGATACTGGGTTTTGCACAGCGCATGGCTGCGGCACTGAAAAAAGCTTTGCCGGATGATTTTTTCATCGGCGGCGGGGAAGCGGAAGTGCCTTTTCGTGTCGGCATTGCGCGGGACGAGGCTTTCTCTTTCTTCTACGAAGAGAATCTTCGCGTGCTCCGGGAACTCGGCTGTGAGCCTGTCTTTTTCAGCCCGCTCAGAGAGCGGGCTCTCCCGGCGGGCTTATCCGGGCTCTGGCTTCCGGGCGGCTACCCGGAACTCTACGCGGAGGCGCTCGAAAACCAAACCTCCCTCCTAGAGGACATACGGGATGCGGTGCGGGGCGGGCTCCCGACCGTTGCGGAATGCGGCGGCTTTATGTTCTTGCTGGAAAGCCTCGAGGATGTGAACGGGCTCAGGCATGAAATGGTCGCTGCCCTTCCGGGACAGGCCTTCCGCACCGAAAAGCTGCAGCGCTTCGGCTACATTGAAATTACGGCACAGGAAGATACGCTGCTGCTAAAAGCGGGGGAGAGCCTGCGCGGGCACGAATTCCACTACTGGGATGCGACCGAGAACGGCGAAAGCTGCCTTGCGACCAAGGCAAACGGCAGCAAGTCCTGGGACTGCGTACAGGGGAGCGCGACCCTCTTTGCGGGCTATCCGCATATCTATCTCGCAAACGAGGCAGGACAGCGGGCGGCAAAGCGCTTTGCGGCTGCCTGCCGCGCCTTTCAACGCGCCCGCGAGGCGGTAAGATGCTAGTGCTCTATGCGGGCGGCAGCGCGAGCGGAAAATCGGAGGCGGCCGAAGCGGCGGCCGTTTGCGCGGCAAAAGCGGCGGGAAGTCCGCTCATCTATCTTGCGACCATGGAGCGCGGAGGCTGGGAGGCGGAAGCGCGGATCGAAAAACACCGGGCGCAGCGCGCCGAAAAGGGCTTTGTGACCATAGAACGGGCGCGCGCGGTGCATGAACTTTCGCTGCCCGCGAACGCTGCGGTCCTTTTGGAAGATCTCGGAAACTTGGTCGGAAACGAGCTCTTTTCGCCGGATGCGGCCGCGCGCTCGGAAGAAGATATTCTGCGGGCGCTAAACGAGAGCCTGCTTTCCCTTGAGGCAAAGTGCGGGCAACTCCTCTTGGTCGGCGCTCTCCTTTCGGAGGAGCCGCGCTACGCGGATCCCGACACCGAGCGCTATGTACGCATTTTTTCCGCGCTGCAAAACGCGCTCGCCGCGCGCGCGGAAGCCGTGTATCTCGCGGAACTCGGAACTCTGCGCTGTCTCAAACGGAAGGAGGATGTATGAAGTATCTCCGCGCCTTTTTCATTGCCGCGGCCATGTACTCGCGGCTTCCGGTGCCGAATGTGCGCTGGGACGAGGAGAGCAAAGAGGCCGTACTCTTCTTGTTTCCGCTGCTCGGCGTCATTGAAGCGGGACTTATCTACCTGCTCGCAGGGCTTTTGTTTCGCGTTTCCGCGGGCGCGCCGCTCTCGGCTTTTTGTCTCACGGCGGCGCCCCTTCTCTTTACCGGCGGCATTCACTTTGACGGCTTTTTGGATACCGCGGATGCGCTGGGATCCTGGAAGGGAAAGGAAGAGAAGCTCGCTATTTTAAAGGATGTGCACGCGGGTTCCGCAGCGGTCTTACAGGGCGGACTCATGCTGCTCGCCGGTTTTGCGGCCTGGCTCAGCCTCTTGGAATCGGGGAATATGCCGGAACGTCTGCCGCAGCTTTTACCGATTTTCCTCATGAGCCGTGCGCTCAGCGCGCTCTCGATTTACCTGCTCCCGAACGCAAGGGGAGCCGGAACGGTCTATGACTTTACGGCGGCGCGCGCGCGGCGTAAGGGGAGACTCATTTCCGGCTTCTATTTGCTCCTCGCCGCAGCGGCTCTTTTCGGCGCGGGAACTCTGTTCACGGGCGCTTGTATACTCGCTGCCGTGCTGCTTGCGGCGCTCTACAGCGGCGCCCGCGCAGCCCTCTCGTTCGGCGGCATGACGGGAGATCTCGCGGGCTTTCTCTTAACGAACTGCGAGACTGCCGGCCTGATCGCCGCCGCGCTTGCATTCCGCATATAAAGACCGTATAATCTAGGATTATTATATAAAATAAGAAGCAGTCAAAAGTCCGCCTCGGGCGGGCAAATTCAGCGGCTGTCCGGACAAGGGCGAAGCTGAGAAAGGGGGACCGGACAGTATGGAAAAGGACCAGAGAGAATTGGAAAAACCGGCAGAATTTACAGACCCGGACGTACTCTATGAGGAGCTGATCGCAGCCATTGAGCGCTATCATCCCTCCGATGACACTTCGCTCATTCACCGCGCCTATATGACCGCGAAGAACGCACATATGGACCAGAAGCGGAAGTCCGGCGAGCCCTACATCATCCACCCGCTCTGTGTCGCGATTATTCTCGCGGATTTGGAGCTCGACAAGGAGAGCATCATCGCGGGACTTCTGCACGATGTCGTCGAGGACACGATACTCACGAAGGAGCAGATTGCGCGGGTCTTCGGGGACGATGTAGCCCTCCTGGTGGACGGCGTTACCAAGCTCACAAACCTGACCTGGACCAAGGACAGACTTGACATTCAGGCCGAAAATCTCCGCAGAATGTTTCTTGCGATGTCCCAGGATATCCGCGTCATTCTGATTAAGCTTGCGGACCGCCTTCACAACATGCGCACCCTGCAGCACATGAAGCCGGAAAAGCAGCGCGAAAAGGCGCAGGAGACGCTTGAAATCTATGCGCCGCTCGCGGACAGACTCGGTATCAGCCGCGTCAAGGTGGAGCTCGATGATTTGGCGCTCCGTTATCTGGAGCCGAAGGCTTATCACGAGATTGAAGAAAAAATCGAGGAGATGAGTCAAAGCAAGGAGCGCGTCATCGAGAGTCTGGTTGAAAAAGTCCAGCACCTCATGAACAGCGAGCACATTCCGAGCAGTGTAATCGGGCGGCGAAAGCACATCTTCTCGATTTATAAGAAGATGGTGAGTCAGAACAAGAGCTTTGACGAGATTTATGATATCTTCGCGGTGCGCGTTCTTGTGCAGGATTTGAAGGACTGCTATGCGGCGCTCGGTGCTCTGCATGTGAATTTCACACCGCTTTCGGAGCGCTTTAAGGACTACATTGCGCGCCCGAAGCCAAACCGCTACCAGTCGCTCCACACAACCCTCATAGACCGCGGCGGCACCCTGTTTGAAGTGCAGATTCGCACCTATGAGATGGATAAGGTTGCCGAGTACGGTATCGCGGCGCACTGGAAGTACAAGGAGAAGGCAAAGGGCGAGAATCCCACGGTGACCGGCGGCGAGGCGGAGAAGATGCGCTGGCTCCGCCAGATTCTTGAGTGGCAGCGGGAGATGCCGGACAGCAAAGAATTTCTCTCGGGTGTCCGAAACGAGCTGAACCCGTTTACGGACATGGTCTATGCCTTTACCCCGAACGGCGATGTCAAGACCCTGCCGGCCGGCTCCACGCCGATTGACTTTGCGTATTCCATTCACTCCGCGGTCGGAAACTGCATGGTCGGCGCGCGCGTCAATGCGCGCATGGTGCCGCTGAACTATGTCATACAAAACGGAGATCGCGTCGAAATTCTGACTTCGCAGAACTCGCGCGGACCGAGCCGCGACTGGCTCAAGCAGGCCAAGAGCTCGCAGGCGCGGAATAAAATCAACCAGTGGTTTAAGACCGAACTCAAGGAAGAGAACATCGTGCGGGGCAAGGAGTTGCTCGCCGCCTATGCGAAGAGTCGCGGCCAGGACTGGGGCGAGTTAAACCGTCCGGAGTATCAGGAAAAGGTGCTGCGCCGCTATTCCATGCACGACTGGGACGCGGTGCTTGCGACTGTGGGACACGGCGGCATCAAAGAGGGCCAGGTTGTTAACCGCATGATCGAGGAGCGGAAACGGGCGCTCGCAAAGCAGATCTCGGATGAGACCGTGCTCGCAAACCTCGAGGAGAACAACAAGGAGAGCCAGATTGCGACGCTCCGCAGATCCGGAAACGGCATCGTCGTGAAAGGCATCCACGATCTTGCGGTTCACTTTTCGCGTTGCTGTGCGCCGGTTCCGGGCGATGAAATTGTCGGCTTCGTGACACGCGGCCGCGGTATTACGATACACCGCACGGACTGCATCAACATTTTATCCCTGCCGGAGATCGAGAGAGCTCGTCTCATCACGGCCGAATGGCAGCTGCCGGAGGGAGAGGAGAATCGCTACATTGCGACCTTGCGCGTGGTGGCGCACAATCGCACCGGCCTCTTGGTTGACATAAGCCGCGTCTTTACGGAGCGCGGGCTGGATGTGAAGGCTTTCAACACGAGAACCTCGAAGCAGGACATCGCGACGATGGACGTGACCTTCGAGATCGGCTCCGCGGAGGAGATACGCGCGCTGCAGGATAAGCTACGGCAGTGCGAGGGCATCATTGACATTGAGAGGAGTTGAGCCATGGGCGAGAGCAAACTTTCCGTTCTTTGCATGACACTGGGCATGGTGGAGACCAACTGTTACCTGGTTTGGAACAAAGAGAGCAAGGAGGCCCTCTTGATCGATCCGGCGGATTCCGCGCCGCAAATCGAGAAGGTGATACGCGAGCGGGAGCTTACGCTGAAGGCGCTCCTCTTGACCCACGGTCATTTCGATCATGTGCTCGCGGCCGATGCGCTGCGCGAGGCCTTTCATGTGCCGCTCTGCGCGGCGGCTCCCGAGGCGGAGACCTTGAACGACCCCGACTTAAACGGCGACGCGCGCTTCATGCGGAGCGGACTCCGCTTAAAAGCGGACCGCCTGTTTACGGACGGCGAGAAGGTAGACATACTCGGCAGCGAGATGCAGGTTATTTTTACCCCGGGGCACACGCGCGGTTCCT
This sequence comes from Stomatobaculum longum, assembly GCA_905370385.1. GTDB lineage: Bacteria > Bacillota > Clostridia > Lachnospirales > Lachnospiraceae > Moryella > Moryella longum_A. The sequence goes on along the minus strand of CAJPKN010000004.1, from coordinate 31,284 downwards.
GCTGTTACTATTTCCCGGCGGAGCAAGTTCTCTTCTCGGGTGACACGCTCTTTCAGGGCTCCTTCGGCCGGGTGGATTTGCCGGGCGGCGACCTGCGGAGCTTAAAAAAGTCGCTGGACAAACTCTTTGCGCTCCCGGAGGATACGCTTGTGCTCCCGGGGCATATGGGCGAGACCAGCATAGGCGAAGAGCGGAAGAGCAACCCGATTTTCTATTACTGAGACAGGGTAAAACAGATGATATCCTTACAATTACAGGACGTCCCCTTTGAACAGGACGTCCGGGAACTTTTCATGGCGTTTTTTCCGGGACAGAGCTTCAGCCATGTGCCGGAACAAGACGCCATGATTTCTTGTATCATGAAGGCCTGCGCGGAAGCGGGGGCCGCGCCGCGGCTCGGCAGCTATCACGCCGAGATACGGACGGCCGAGGGCCGGGTGCTTCGCTTTGAGAGCGCTTGGATGGAAGAGCGCATCGAGAGTAAGAATGAATTGAAGCGGGCGCTCTATCGTGCGCTCACCGAGCTCACGGGGAAAGCGCTTCCCTGGGGCACGCTGACCGGCATACGTCCCGCAAAGCTTGCGCTCACGAGACTGCAAGAGGGGAAGTCGGCGGATGAAGTCCGGGCCGAATTCAAACGCGATTTCTTTTTGAGTGACGCGCGGAACGAGCTCTGTGTGAGGACCGCCGAAAATGAGCTCCGCGCAATTCGCGAGCTCGACTTTTCGACGGGCTACAGTCTTTACATCGGCATTCCCTTCTGCCCGACGACCTGTCTCTATTGCTCCTTCCCCTCCTATCCGATCGGAAGTAAGAAGAGTACGGTCTACCTCACAGCCTTAAAAGAAGAAATCCGTCTGGTCGCGGAGCTCATGGCGGAAAAGCGCCTCGACGCAATCTATGTGGGCGGCGGGACGCCGACCAGTCTAAGCGCCGCGGAGCTCGAGGATCTCCTCGGCTTTGTGAGAGGGCTCTTCGATCTCTCGGCGCTTCGGGAGTTTACGGTTGAGGCCGGACGCCCGGACAGCATAAGCCGCGAGAAGCTGATTGTCCTAAAAGAACAGGGTGCAGACCGCATCAGCATCAATCCCCAGACCCTAAAGCAAGAGACCCTTGACCTAATCGGGCGCTTTCATACGGTCGACCAGTTCACGGAGAGCTTTCGGCTCGCGAGGGAGCTCGGCTTTGACAACATCAACACCGACCTCATCATGGGGCTTCCGAACGAGAGCGAGGCGGATGTGCGGCGCACCATGGAGGGCATACGCGCGCTTTCGCCGGACGATGTGACCATACACAGTCTCGCCTTAAAGCGTGCGGCGCGCCTCAACACAAAGCGCGAAGACTATGCGGATGTCAGCTACGGCGACGCGAACCGCATGGTGGAGCTCGCTTCTTCCTACTGCGAGGAGATGGGGCTCTCGCCCTATTACCTCTACCGCCAAAAAAATATGGCGGGAAACTTGGAGAATGTGGGCTGGTGTAAAAAGGGCAAGGAGGGCCTCTACAACATTCTCATCATGGAAGAACTCGAGACCATTGTAGGCTGCGGCGCGGGAACGACAACGCGGGTGATGCGCGGCGCCGGGCAATACGATCGCCTCGAGAATGTAAAGGATCCCGGACTCTATGTGGAACGTCTCAAGGAGATGCTCGCAAAAAAGGAGCGTGCCCTCGGCGGAGATGTGCTAAGATAAAGAGATAGAGACGATACGGAGAAGTGCCAATCGGAGAGAAGGAGGGTAAGGCGATGAGTTTAAAGAAGCAGCCGGTCACAGGAATGAAGGATATTCTGCCGGACGAGATGACCTTGCGGGATTATTTGATCGGTGTCATCAAGGAGACCTACCGCAGCTTTGGTTTCACCCCCATGGAGACCCCCTGTGTGGAGCACATTGAGAATTTGACGAGCAAGCAGGGCGGCGACAACGAGAAGCTGATTTTCAAAATTTTAAAGCGCGGCGAGAAGCTCCGCCTCTCGGAGGCGGCGGGCGAGGAAGATCTCTGCGACAGCGGTCTCCGCTACGATTTGACGCTTCCGCTGACCCGCTACTATGCGAACAATGCGGCAAAGCTGCCTAGCCCCTTTAAGGCGCTGCAATGCGGCTCGGTCTGGAGAGCGGACCGTCCGCAGAAGGGCAGATACCGCCAGTTCACCCAGTGCGACATCGATATCCTCGGCGAGGAGAGCAATCTCGCCGAAATCGAGCTGATCCTCGCAATCGCGAAGACCTTAAAGAAGCTGGTTCCGACCAACGACTTCCTGGTCCGTGTGAACGACAGAAAGATACTGCGCGCCATGGTGGCTTTTGCGGGCTTCCCGGCGGGGCAGGAGGACAGCGTTTTGATTACGCTCGACAAGATGGATAAGATCGGCATGGAAGGTGTCCGCGCGGAGCTCATTGAGAACGGCGCGAGCGAGGCATCCGCGGAGAAGTACCTGGGGCTTCTTGAAAATCTCGGGAACGATGCGGCGGCGGTGCGCGGACTCGGCGAAACCCTCGGCGATTTCCTTGAGGCAGGCACCGCGGAGGGCCTTGCGGAGATTATGGAGGCCGTTAAGAGCGTGAGCGGCGGCGCGGTCAAGATTCAGTTTGACCCGACCTTGGTGCGCGGCATGGGCTACTACACGGGCTCCATCTTCGAGGTTTCGATGGAAGGTTTCGGCGGTTCGGTCGCGGGCGGCGGCCGCTACGATAAGATGGTCGGCAAGTTCACGGGCACGGATGTCCCGGCCTGCGGTTTCTCGATCGGCTTTGAGCGCATCATCGCAATCCTCATGGATCAGCAGTACGTGATTCCCTCGCAGAAGGAGAAGGTCGCGATTTTGCTCGACAAGAAGCTCAGTGCAGCGCGACGCGGCGAGGCACTGCTCGAAGCGGAGCGCGAGCGCGAGGCCGGCAAGGATGTGCTGGTCACCAAGATGGCAAAGAACAAGAAGTTCCAGCGAGACCAGCTCTCGCAGCAGGGCTATACGGATTTCCGGGATTATTTTGAGGCATAAGAGGGGAGATACAGTATGTCGGAGTCAATGAGAGGCTTGAAGAGAACACATCGCTGCGGCGAAGTGGTGGGAGCGGAGCTCGGCAGTGAAGTCACGGTCATGGGATGGGTGCAGCGCAGCCGCAATAAGGGCGGCGTCGTTTTCACCGATCTTCGCGACCGCAGCGGCCTGCTCCAGCTCATTTTCGAGGAAGAGGACTGCGGAGAAGAGGTGTTCCGCAAGGCACAGAGCTTAAAGAGCGAGTACTGCATTGCGGTCGAGGGACGGCTTGAGCGCCGCTCGGACCCGAACCCGAAGCTCCCGACCGGTGAGCTCGAGGTGCGGGCAAAGACACTGCGCATACTCTCGGAGTCCGAGACCCCGCCTTTCCCGATTGAGGAGAACACGAAGACGCGCGAGGAATTGCGCTTAAAGTACCGCTTCCTCGATCTTCGCCGTCCGGACCTGCAGGCGAGAATCATGCTGCGCTCCAAAATCGCGGCGGAGATTCGCCGCTTTATGACCGGCGAGGGCTTTCTTGAGATCGAGACCCCGACCCTGATTAAGTCGACGCCCGAGGGCGCGCGCGACTACCTGGTGCCGAGCCGTGTCCACCCGGGCAGCATGTACGCGCTGCCGCAGTCTCCGCAGCTCTTAAAGCAGCTGCTCATGTGCTCCGGCTACGACCGCTACTTCCAGCTGGCGCGCTGCTACCGCGATGAGGACCTGCGCGCGGACCGCCAGCCGGAGTTCACCCAGGTCGATATGGAGCTTTCCTTTGTGAATGCGGACGATGTGCTCGCAGTCAATGAGAAGCTTCTGCACAGCTTGTTCAAAGAAGTGCTCGGCGTCGAGGTGCAGCTTCCCATTCAGCGCATGACCTGGAGAGAGGCGATGGAGCGCTACGGCTCCGACAAGCCGGATCTTCGCTTCGGAATGGAACTCACGGATGTCTCGGCGGTTGTCAAGGACTGCGAGTTCGCGGTCTTTGCGGGCGCGCTATCGGCGGGCGGCAGCGTGCGCGGCATACGCGTGGACGGCCAGGGCCATATGCCGAGAAAGAAGATCGACGCGCTTGTCGAATTTGCAAAGGGCTACGGCGCAAAGGGCCTCGCCTATGTCGCGGTTCAGGAGGACGGAAGCCTGAAGTCCTCGTTTGCGAAGTTTATGAAGGAAGAGGAGATGCAGGCGCTCGTTTCGGCCATGGGCGGCAAGAACGGCGACCTTCTGCTCTTCGCGGCGGATAAGAACAAGACGGTCTTTGACGTGCTCGGTGCGCTCCGCGTGGAGCTTGCGCGCCAGCTGGAACTCCTCGACAAGAACGAGTTCCGCTTTGTCTGGATTACGGAATTCCCGCTCCTTGAGTGGTCGGAGGAAGAGGCGCGCTTCAAGGCGATGCACCATCCCTTCACGATGCCCATGGAAGAGGACTGGGATAAGATTGACAGCGATCCGGGTGCGGTCCGCGCCGAGGCCTATGACATTGTCTTAAACGGCAATGAGATCGGCGGCGGTTCGGTTCGTATACACCGCTCGGATGTGCAGGAGAAGATGTTCGAGGTGCTGGGTCTCACGAGAGCGGTTGCGGAGGAGCGTTTCGGCTTCCTGCTCGATGCCTTCCGCTACGGTGTGCCGCCGCACGCGGGTCTTGCCTACGGCCTTGACCGCCTGGCGATGCTCATGGCGGGTGCGGACACGATACGCGACGTCATTGCATTCCCGAAGGTCAAGGACGCTTCGGATCTCATGATGAACGCACCGGATATTGTCGAGGAGAAGCAGCTGGAGGAGCTCTCTCTCTGCTTCCGGGAGAATCAGGCGTGAACAACGAAACGATTAAGATCTTGATTGCGGACGATGAGGCGCGCATGCGCGCCCTCGTCCGCGATTATCTGCGGGTCAAGGGCTATCAGGTCCTGGAGGCTGAGAACGGCGCGGAGGCGCTCGCGGTCTTCGAGCGGGAACCCGATATTGCCCTCGTGCTTTTGGATGTCATGATGCCGGAACTCGACGGCTTTGAGACCTTGAAGGAGCTGCGCCGCATTTCGGAAGTGCCGGTGCTCATGCTCACCGCGCGGAGCGAGGAGAGGGATGAGCTTCGGGGCTTTTCGCTCGGCGCGGACGAGTACATCGCAAAGCCCTTCAGCCCGAAAGTGCTCATGGCACGCGTCGAGGCCGTTTTAAAGCGCACCGCGGCGAATCCGGAGGGCGTCGTGATAGAGATTGCCGGCATACGGCTCGACGAGCGCGCCCACGAAGTCAGCGTGGACGGAAAGAGCATAGACTTGAGTTTCAAGGAGTTCGAACTGCTTCGCTACTTCCTGGAGAACAAGGGCATTGCGCTTTCGCGGGAAAAGATTTTGAACCACGTCTGGAATTACGACTACTTCGGCGATGCGCGCACCATAGACACACATGTGAAGAAACTCCGGGCCAAGATGGGAGAGAAGGGTGCATACATCCGCACCATCTGGGGCATGGGCTATAAATTCGAGCCGGAGGAGGCGTGAAACAGTCGATACGCCTGCGCTTTACGGCGCTGATTTTTCTGGTGCTCACCCTGCTCATGGCGGGGCTGCTCCTTGCAAACAGCTTCGGTCTGGAGCGCTTTTACCGCAATCAGAAGGTGAGAGATCTTGAGCGTGCCTACCGGGATCTCGATTTGCTCGCCGCGGAGAAGGGGGCGGAATCCGCGGAGATGGAAGAGCTGCTCCGCACCTACAGCAGCCGCTACAACATCATGGTGGCGATTGTGGACACGGCGAACTCAAAGCTCTTACAGAGCAGCGAGAACGGAAAGAGCAGGCTCTATCAAAGGGTACAGCGCTATCTCTTTCAACAGGAAGATGACAGCAAGACCCGGGTGTTAAAGCGAAGCGAGAACTACACCATTGTGCAGGCTTATGATGCGAGCAGCCAGAGCGCGAACATTGACTGCTTTGCCTATCTCTCGGACAACCAGACCCTGCTGCTCATGACCACGCCGGTTGCGAATCTCAAGGAGAGTGTACGGCTCGCAAACCGCTTTCTCTTTTATGTGGGAGCACTGACGCTTTTGTTCGGCGTCTTTCTGGTCTGGGGCATGACCTCCCGGATTACGGGTCCCATACGCTCGCTCGCGGCCCTCTCCGAAAAACTGGGGCACATGGATTTTTCGGAGCGCTACCGCGGTCAGAACGAGGATGAGATCGGTGTGCTCGGCAAAAACATGAACAGCATGGCGGAACAGCTGGAACGAGCCATACTGGACTTAAGGGAAGCGAACCGCAAGCTGCGCGACGATCTTGCGCGCAAGGAAGAAATCGATGAGATGCGGCGGGAGTTCATCGCGAATGTCTCCCATGAGCTGAAAACCCCGATTGCCCTGATTCAGGGCTATGCGGAGGGCCTTGCGGACGGGCTTTGCGAGGAGAAAGAGATGCGGGAACAGTATCTCGGCGTGATTCTCGACGAGGCGGAGCGCATGAACAAGTTGGTGCGCCGGTTACTCACACTTTCGCAGTTGGAATCCGAGCACCCGGACTTGAATCTCGAAGTTTTTGATCTCCGGGAGAGCGCGGAGAGCGTGCTCCGGAAAACACAGGTGCTCGCAGAGGAGAGCGGGGCAAAGAGTTTGCTGCTCGCGCCGAAGGAAGCGCTTTTGGTGCGCGCCGATGCCTTCCGCATCGACGAAGTGCTCATGAATTACGTGAGCAATGCCTATCATCATGTGAGCGAGGGCGGCGAAGTCAGGCTGAGTCTTCGCGTCGAAGGGGAGCGGGCGCACTGTGAGGTCTTTAACAGCGGAAAACCGATACCGGAGGCCGATTTGGAGCGTGTGTTTGAGAAGTTCTACAAAGTCGACAAGGCGCACACCCGGAAGTACGGCGGGAGCGGAATCGGGCTCTCGATTGTGCGCGCCATTATGACCCAACACAATATGCCCTGCGGCGTGCGAAATGCCGAGAACGGCGTGGTATTTTGGTTTGAACTGCCGCTCGCCCCGACATAAACCACAGGATGTGCTTCCGAAACACTAGATGTGGTGCCTTGCCGAAAAGTCGACACAAAACTTGTGTAATTTGCCCATTGCTTTTTGAATCTTGTGAACTCTGACGAGGGTGCAAACGCACTTACTGGAGTTTTCTCGCTCTGTTTCGGCGCTTTGCCATGTTTTCAATTCCAGTCAAGAGCGGTACACTATAGAAGCCCCAATTATGGGGCTTCTGTTTTATTGATACTCCACATCTAGTGGAGATGAACCGTGAAAGAGGGGAACGGGATGGAAACCAAGGTCAGAACCAATGTCATTAAGCGCAACGGCCAGGAAGTGGAGTTTGACATCGAAAAAATCGTGAATGCGATTGAGGCGGCAAACCGCGAGGTGGACAGAATTCACCAGATGAACACCTACCAGATTCAGGCGATTGCGGATAAGATTGCCGCAGAGGTTGCGAACATTAAGCGCGCCGTCAACGTCGAGGACATCCAGGAGATGGTCGAAACCGGCATCATGGAGATGCGCGGCTTTGAGGTTGCGCAGAAGTACATTCGTTACCGCTATAAGAGAAGCCTTGCACGTCATGCGAATACGACGGACGAGGGCATACTCTCCCTGATTGACCAGGCGAACGAGGAAGTGAAGCAGGAGAACTCGAACAAGAACCCGGTCATCAACTCGACCCAGCGCGACTACATGGCGGGAGAAGTCTCGAAGGACCTGACGCGCCGCATTCTGCTCCCCGAGGAGATTGTGAAGGCGCACGAGGAGGGCTTGATTCACTTCCACGACTCCGATTATTACGCGCAGCGCGAGCACAACTGCGACCTCATCAACTTGGAGGACATGTTGCAGAACGGCACCGTGATCAGCGAGACCATGATCGAGAAGCCGCACAGCTTCTTCACGGCCTGCAATGTCACGACCCAGATTGTCGCACAGGTCGCTTCGAACCAGTACGGCGGACAGTCCTTTACGCTCTCGCACCTCGCGCCCTTTGTCGACGTGAGCCGTCAGAAGATTCGCAAGGCGGTTCTGGAGGAGAGAGAACTATGCGGCGAGTCCGCGGACGATGAAATTGTGAATCGCATCACCGAGCGCAGACTGAAAGAAGAGATTCGCAGCGGTATTCAGACCATTCAGTACCAGCTGATTACGCTCATGACCTGTAACGGTCAGGCTCCCTTCGTGACCATGTTCATGTACCTCGACGAGGTTCCGGAGGGCCGCTTAAGAGATGACCTCGCGAGCATCATCCGCGAAGTGCTGCTGCAGAGAATGCGCGGCGTCAAGAACGAGAAGGGTGTCTGGATTACCCCGGCCTTCCCGAAGCTGATCTACGTTCTGGATGAGGACAATATCAGCGAGGATGCGCCGTACTGGGAGCTCACCGAGCTCGCTGCGGAGTGCACCGCGAAGCGTCTCGTGCCGGACTACATCTCGGCGAAGAAGATGAAGGAGTACAAGAACGGCGATGTGTACCCGTGCATGGGTTGCCGCTCCTTCCTGACCCCGGATCTCGAGGGACTCGGCGAGAACGGCGCACACAAGTACTACGGCCGCTTCAACCAGGGCGTCGTGACCATTAACCTCGTCGATGTTGCCTGCTCCTCTTACGGCGATATGGACAAGTTCTGGGAGATACTCGAGGAGAGACTGGAGCTCTGCCACCGCGCGCTGCGCTGCCGCCACGAGAGACTGCTCGGCACCGTCTCCGACGTTGCACCCATACTCTGGCAGCACGGTGCACTGGCGCGCTTACGGAAGGGCGAGACCATTGATAAGCTCCTGTTTGACAATTATTCAACCATCTCGCTCGGCTATGCGGGTCTCTATGAGATGTGCATGCGGATGACGGGCAAGAGCCACACCGACGCGGAAATCGGCCGTCCGTTCGCAATCAAGGTCATGCAGAAGCTGAACGACAAGTGCGCGGAGTGGCGCGAGGCGGAGCGCATCAGCTATTCGATTTACGGAACGCCGATGGAGTCCACGACCTACAAGTTCGCAAAGAGCCTGCAGAAGCGCTTCGGCATCATTCCGGGTGTCACGGACAAGAACTACATCACCAACAGCTACCACGTCCACGTGAGCGAGAAGGTCGATGCCTTCCAGAAGCTCTCGTTTGAGGCGGATTTCCAGAAGCTCTCCCCGGGAGGTGCCATCAGCTATGTCGAGGTGCCGAATCTGCAGAACAATATCCCGGCGGTGCTCTCGATGATGCGTTATATTTACGATCACATCATGTACGCGGAGCTCAACACGAAGAGCGATTACTGCCAGGTCTGCGGCTACGACGGTGAGATTAAGATTCGCGAGAACGAGAACGGCAAATTGATTTGGGAGTGCCCGAACTGCGGCAACCACGATCAGGAGAAGCTCTTTGTCGCGCGGAGAACCTGCGGCTACATCGGCACGCAGTTCTGGAACCAGGGAAGAACGCAGGAGATTCGCGACCGCGTCCTGCATGTCTCGACCGCGAAGCGGGAGGCAGGTTGTAAGAGCGTCGAGGACTGAGAAGTCCGGGAGGAAGAATGAATTACGGACAGGTATTTTATGCGGATACGGCAAATGGCATAGGCGCGCGCATCTCGCTCTTTGTGAGCGGGTGCACGCACCACTGTCCGGGTTGTTTTAACGAGGAGACCTGGGATTTTAATTTCGGCGACCCTTTCACGAGAGAGGTCGAGGACGATATCATTGAGCATCTGCGCCCCTCCTATATCGACGGGCTCTCGCTGCTCGGCGGCGAGCCCATGGAGGCGCAGAACCAACGTGCCCTCCTGCCGTTTTTGGAGCGGGTTAAGCACGAGGTGCCGCATGCGACCGTTTGGATATACTCGGGCTATACCTTTGAGGAACTTCTGGACACGGAAAACCGCCGCTGTCATACCGAGGCGACCAGGCGCATCCTGGAGCTCGCGGACATTCTGGTGGACGGCAAGTTCATACTCGCGGAAAAGGACGTGAAACTCCGCTTCCGCGGCAGCAGAAATCAGCGCATTCTGGAACTGAAGGAGAGCCTCAAGGAAAACCGTCCCGTGCACTCGCGCTACGAGAATCCGATCAAACACCATTATTAATTGAATGAATGGACTGCGATAGTATAATCTCATAGGTCAGCGGCCCCTCCCTGTGCTAAAATGAAGCAATCACAGGGAGGGGCTTTTTATATGAAAATCAGTCAGTTATTGAAAGAAAAACAGGTTACACTCTCACTTGAAGTATTTCCGCCGAAGACCTCCGAGAAATACGAGGCGACTGCGGCGAATGCAAAGAAGATAGCGGCACTGCATCCGGACTTCATGTCCGTGACCTACGGCGCGGGCGGCGGCACGGGTGACTTTACGGCGGAAATCGCGGCGGAGATTCAGAACGGCTACGGCGTTCCGACTCTTGCGCACTTGACCTGCGTTTCTTCCTCGCGGGAGCACGTGAGCAAAATGCTTGCGCTCTACAAGGAAAAGGGCATTGAGAATATTCTTGCGCTCCGCGGAGATTTACCGCAGGACGGCACGCGCTCGGAAGACTACCGCTATGCGGTACAGTTGATTCGCGATATCAAAGAGAGAGAGGGCGATTTCTTCTGCCTCGGCGGTGCCTGCTATCCGGAGGGACATGTGGAGTGCGAGCACAAGGAGGACGATATTCAGTTCTTAAAGGAGAAGGTGGATGCGGGTCTCGACTTCCTGACAACCCAGCTTTTCTTTGACAACAATATTTTTTATAACTTCCTCTACCGCGCGAGGGAGAAGGGCATTTCGGTTCCGATCATCGCGGGCATCATGCCGATTACCAGAGCAGAGCAGTTAAAGCGCTCGGTCGCAATGTCCGGCACGGCGGTGCCGCAGCGCTTCCGCGCGATTGTGGATCGCTTCGGTGAGCGAAAAGAGGCGATGGAGCAGGCGGGTGTCATCTATGCGGCAGAGCAGATTGTGGATCTCATTGCGAACGGCGTGACCCACATCCATGTATACACGATGAACCGCCCGCAGATTGCGGAGCGCATTTTAAACCAGCTCTCGGAGATTGTCGACTGATGGATGCGCGGGAATTGGAACTCGATTACAGCGAGGTGTATCGCTACCTCGGTTACCGAAAGGGAACACCGGAGGGCGAAGTGAAAGAAGTCGTGGAGCGCTGTGTCGGGGAATTGGTGGCGCAGGCGGAGCTACGCTCGGTTGCGCGGCGCTTTCCGCTCGAATTTCTCGGCGAGCAGCGCTTTCGCATCGGCGACATGGAGCTTGAGAGCCGGGCGCTCGCCCGGAACATGCGCGGCTGCGACGAGGCCTATCTCATGGCGGCGACCATAGGGTTTGCGATGGACAGGCTCGCGGCACGCGCATCGGCAATCGGGCGCATGAGCCGGGCTGTCATCTACCAAGCCGCGGGCGCCATGCTGATTGAGAGTTATTGCGACGCACTGAACCGGAAACTCAAGGAAGAAGCGGCTGCGGAAGGGAAATTCCTGCGCCCGCGCTTCTCGCCGGGCTACGGTGATTTGCCGCTCGCAATTCAACCCGAGCTGTTTCGCGTACTCGAAGTGCAGAAGAATACGGGAATTACCCTGACCGAGAGCCTTTTGATGATGCCGACCAAGTCGGTGACGGCGCTGATCGGGGTTTCGACGGAAGACTCCCACTGCCTGATTCAGGGCTGTGAGAGCTGCGGAAAAAGAGACTGTAGTTTTCGGAGATAAGAGAGGGAGATCAAAGAGATGGAGAAGAGAGATTTACGTGCCTGTCTCGGCAAGGAGTGGCTCTACTGTGACGGCGGAACCGGCTCCCTCCTGCAGGAAAAGGGCTTAAAGGGCGGAGAACTGCCGGAGCGCTGGAACTTGGAGCGCCCGGAAGATGTGATAGAAATTGCGGAGTCCTACTTCCGCGCGGGCGCCGACATTGTCAATACCAATACCTTCGGCGCAAACCGCCTGCACTATGCGGACAGGGCAGAGCTCGAGCAAATTGTCCGAGCGGGGGTCCGCCATGTAAAAACGGGACTTCAGCGCAGCGGCCGTACGGACGGCTTTGTCGCGCTGGACTTGGGCCCGACCGGCCGCCTCTTAAAGCCGATGGGCGATCTCGCCTTTGAGGAATGCGTCGAGATATTCGCGGAAGTGGTGCGCTGGGGCAGGGATGAGGGCGCGGATCTCGTGCTGATCGAGACCATGTCCGACGCGATGGAGGCAAAGGCTGCGGTGCTGGCCGCAAAGGAAAACTCGGATCTCCCTGTCTTTGTCACAACGGTCTTTGACGAGAAGGGGAAGATGCTGACCGGCGGCACGGTGGAGAGCGTCACCGCGATGCTCGAGGGACTCCGGGTCGACGCGCTCGGCGTAAACTGCGGCCTCGGCCCGCTGCAGCTCTACCCGATTGTGAAACAGCTCCGCGAAGTCTGCTCGCTTCCCATCATTGTAAATCCGAATGCCGGACTGCCGCATGCGAAGGACGGCGTGACCTACTACGATCTCGGCGCGGCGGACTTCGCCGCGGAGATGAAGAAAATTGCGGAGCTCGGTGTCCACGTGCTCGGCGGCTGCTGCGGCACCACGCCGGAGCACATTCGCCTCGAAATCGAAGCGACGCGCGCCCTTCCGTTTGAAGCGCCGGTAAAAAAGCATCGCGCCGTGGTCTCTTCGTTCTCGCAGACGGTAGAGCTCGGCAAGCGCCCCATCATCATAGGCGAGCGCATCAACCCGACCGGCAAGAAGCGTTTTAAAGAGGCGCTCCGAACGGGCGATATCGAGTACATCTTGGAGCAGGGCATAGAGCAGGAAGAAGCGGGCGCCGATATGCTGGATGTGAACGTGGGTCTTCCGGAAATCAACGAGCCGGAGATGCTGGAGACGGTGATGACCAGACTCCAGGGTGTCACGGCACTGCCGCTCCAGCTCGACACGACAAATTTGGAGGCATTGGAGCGCGGCCTTCGTCTCTACCACGGCAAGGCCATGATTAACTCCGTAAACGGCAAGGAGGAGAGCCTTGAGACCGTACTCCCGCTGGTCGCCAAGTACGGCGGCGTGGTGGTGGGTCTTGCCCTCGATGAAGAGGGAATTCCTGAGGATGTCGAGGGGCGCATGCGCGTCGCGAAGAAGATTTACGCGCGCGCGGCGGAGTACGGCATTCCGCCCGAGGACATTATCATCGACGGCCTCGCGATGACCATCTCGACCGACGACAACTCGGCCAATGTGACCCTTGAGGTGCTGCGCCGCGTCCGGGATGAGCTGCACGGGCACTCGATCCTCGGTGTCAGCAATATTTCTTTCGGTCTGCCGCAGCGAGAGCTGATCAACAGCTTTTTCTTTGCGCTTGCGATGAAGAGCGGACTCTCCTGCGCGATTATCAATCCGAACAACGAGGCAATGATGGCGGCCTACCGCTCTTACCTCGCGCTCTCGGGACTCGACCGGCAGTGCCAGGGCTATATCGCGGAATATGCGGGCAAGAGCAATATATTTGCGGGCAAGGGGGCTACGGCGGCATCCGGCGCCCCGGCACAGCCGAGGGGCGGCGGTGCGGAGCTCCCGGAGGGCATGGAGGCTTCCCCCCTCATCGATGCCATTCGCTTCGGCCTCGGCGAGAAGGCGCGGGAGGAGACCACGCGCCGCATTGCGGAGGGGGAAGCGCCGCTCGACATTGTGAATCAAGAGCTCATTCCCGCCCTCGACGTGGTGGGCAAAGGCTTTGAAAAGGGCACGCTCTTCCTGCCGCAGCTTCTCATGGCCGCGGAGGCGGCGAAGGCCGCCTTTGAGGTGGTCAAGCAGTCCATGAGCGGCACGGCGCGAAAGGAGCGCGGCAGCGTGATTCTCGCGACCGTGAAGGGAGATATCCACGACATCGGCAAGAACATTGTTAAGGTGCTCATGGAGAACTACGGCTACAAGGTCTATGACCTTGGCCGCGATGTGCCGGCGGAGGCCATCTTAGAGACCGCGCTCAAGCACGATGTGAAACTGGTGGGGCTCAGTGCGCTGATGACGACGACTGTTGTCAATATGGAGGCGACCATCAAGCTGCTCCGCGAGAAAAAGCCGGACGCAAAGGTCGTGGTCGGCGGCGCCGTCATGACCAAGGAGTACGCGGACGATATCGGTGCGGACTGCTACGCGAAAGAAGCCATGGACACCGTGCGCTACGCGGATACGCTGTTCCCGGAAACATAAAGAAAGAGCGAGACAGCAAGGAGAGAAGCTATGTCTTTATTGCAACCGAAGGGGGAGATACTCGCATTCAATCATAAGAGAGCCTGCGGACTCTGGCTGATTGCGGTGTCACTGGTGATTTTTGCGGCCGCGCTGATCGGCGGAAAACAAATCATCAATATGCCGGTGTTCAGCCTGGGCTATATCACAGCATTTTTCTCTATCAATGCGAATAAAAGTCTTCTGAAGCGTTTCTCAGACGGCCCCTCGAGTCCGTTCCAAAGAAAGGTGGGATTTTACGCAGTCATTTCGCTGTTTGTGCTGATGTCCCTGTTCGGCGGACCGTATTTCGCAAGCGAAAACTGGAGACGCATCTGGCTCGGCGCCTTACTCGCCACCGCGCTTCATTTCCTGCCTTTTTATTATGTGCACGGGAAATCGATGCTTGTTCTGAGTCTCGTTTCTACGGTGAATATTGCGCTCGGATATGCCTTTCCGGAACTTCCGCTGGTCTGCACCGCTTATGCGGATGCGGCAATTAAACTCGGTTTCGGCGTATATCTCTTTTGCTTCTCGAAGCCGTCGAAGCAAAGCTAAAGTGATGGGACAAAGAGAGTCGGTAAAAAAGACAGGGCGAATCAAAGGATGGAAATACAAAAGGCAGAGCGAATTCGCCCTGCCTTTTTTCGTTTGGTGCACCTGATTTACTTCGTGCCGAAGATGCGGTCGCCCGCGTCGCCGAGACCCGGGAGAATGTAGGCATGCTCGTTCAACTGGCGGTCTAAGTGCCCCACATAAATCTGGATGTCGGGATGCGCTTTCTGAAGGCGCTCCAAGCCTTCCGGCGCTGCGATGATGCACATGAACTTGATTTTCTTGCCGCCGTGCTGCTTGATCATACGAATGGCATCGCAGGCGGAACCGCCGGTTGCGAGCATGGGGTCTGTGACCACAATGGTGCGCTCTTCAATCGGCGTGGGGAGTTTGCAGTAGTATTCAACCGGCTCGTGAGACTTCGGATCGCGGTACAGACCGATATGGCCTATCTTAGCGGTAGGAACCAGAGCCTGAATGCCGTTAACCATGCCGAGACCTGCGCGGAGTATCGGCACGACCGCCATCTTTCTGCCGGCAATGACCGGCGAAGGCGTGCGTTCAAGCGGGGTCTCGACCTCAATATCCTCGGTCTCCAAATCCGCAAGGGCCTCGTAGCCCATCAGCATGCTGATCTCCTCGACCAGGCTGCGGAATTCGTTGGTTCCGGTCGTCTTGTCGCGGAGACGGGTAATCTTATGCTGTACCAGCGGGTGGCGGTTCACAAATACTTCTCCCATGTATAGACCTCCTGTCATGGTTGTCTGATGCTTTCTTAACGCTTATGCTTTCAGTCATTTTAGCACGGCACACAAGCGGTGACAATGAGAGTTCCGATGTGCTATACTGAAAGCCGTGAACGGAGGTTTTTATGCTGCGTGAAGATAAGATACGTCTGATGCATGAAATCGCAAAATACGAGAAGAGTGCAGACGAATGGGAGCGTCCCGCGAAAGAATATTTTCGAGGGGACTATATCGGCATGCACCTTTTGCAGTCTTTTTTGAGTTTTACTCTGAGCTATGCGCTGATACTCGGTATCGTATCGCTCTATCACTTAGAACATATTTTAAATGCGGTCAATGTATTGATTGTGTTCCGCTTTGTTCTGCGCTGCGTCGTGGCGTATGTGGTCGGTCTCTTGCTGTTTGAAATCCTGACTTACATTGTGTTCCGGCGGCGCTACGACAAATCGGCGGCGAGGCGCACGGAACATCTGCGCTGCTTGAATCGCCTTAAAAAGCGCTATGACACCGAGGAGAGAATCAAGGAACTCGCAAAGGAGGAGGGCGCGAATGCTTAATTTGTTTGTGTTTCGCGAGAAACTGCGTGCATGTTATGCGCGCTTTGGGAATATCATTGTTCCCGTCCTGCATTTTTCGACGGCGCTGCTTGCGCTTGTGCTGCTGAACAACGGCATGGGCTACGAGCGGCGCCTCCGTGCGCCGGTCGCTGTGCTGCTCATTTCGCTGCTCTCGGCCTTTTTGCCCTGGGGCGGTATCTGCGTGGTGCTCGGCATCGCGGTGCTTCTCCATATTTTTGCGGTCTCGGCGGAATTTGCGCTGATCACGCTCGCCTTTCTCCTGGTACTCGCGCTGCTCTACTACGGCTTTTCCCCGCGGGACAGCGTCATTCTCATTCTGACGCCGATGCTCTTTGAGTTGAAGCTTCCGTATCTCCTGCCCATCCTGGTGGGACTCGGCGGTTCGGTGTTCTCGGTGATTCCGCTCTCCGGCGGCATTGTCCTCTACTACATCATCAACTATGTACACAACAACGCGGCGCCGCTTACAAACGGGGAGTCCGTGGATGTCGCGCAGAAGTACCTGCAGATGCTGAACGGCGTTCTGCTCGATAAGACGCTGATTCTCTATCTGCTGGCATTCTCGATTTCGCTGCTGGTGGTCTGGTGTGTGCGGAGACTGTCTATGGATTATGCCTGGGACGCAGGTATACTTGCGGGCATACTCACCATGCTCTTTGTGTTTTTTCTCGGGAATTTCTGGTACGGTGTCGGTGTCAATATCGTGCCTCTGCTCTTAGGGCTCGTGCTCGCGGGTCTGCTCGCCGAACTTTACCGCTTTCTGGTATTCAGCGTCGACTATACGCGAACGGAGTACTCCCAGTTCGAGGACGATGACTACTACTATTATGTAAAGGCGGTGCCGAAGATCACGGTCGCGGCGCCGGAGCCCAAAACGCAGACAATCAACACGCCGAAGCGCTCGAGACGAAGCGCGGACGAAGGCGAGACGAAGAGGTAGGCCATGCAGCTGTTCTTTCAGAATTTGAGCGCGGGAATGGAGTTTTTGCCGCGGCTCTCGCTCACGGGCATCATTGAGATTTGCATTATATCCTGGATGACCTATGCGTTTTTGACCTGGGTCATGGACACAAAGGCGTGGATACTGCTCCGCGGACTCTTGCTGATTGTCGCCTTTGTCGGCTTTTGTACCCTCTTTCATCTGGACACCATACTCTGGTTGCTCGGTCAGATTACGACCATAGCCGTGACGGCGCTGATCATCATCTTCCAGCCGGAGCTCCGCTCCGCGCTCGAGCAGCTTGGAAACCGGAATATTCTCTCTTTCTTAAACGGACTGATGGGAGAGAGCGGATCCGCCTCTTCGTTCACCGAGCACACGGTCAATGAGTTGGTCCGCGCCTCGTTTGAGATGGGCAAGGTAAAGACCGGTGCGCTGATGGTCATCGAACAGAAGATTTCCCTGAACGACATTGTGCGCACCGGCATCGACATCGACGGGATTGTCTCAAATCAGTTGCTCATCAACATTTTTGAGCACAACACGCCCCTTCACGACGGCGCGGTTGTGATACGCGGCAACACCATTGTCTCGGCGACCTGTTATCTGCCGCTTTCCGACAGCATGCGAATTTCGAAGGATCTCGGAACCCGGCACCGCGCGGCCATCGGCGTCAGCGAGGCGACCGATGCCGTGACGATTGTGGTATCCGAGGAGACCGGACGCGTCAGTGTTGCGCGGGCAGGGAGACTCGAGGTCATGGCAACGCCCGAGGACCTGCGAGAGCTCCTCTTATCGCTGATTGTGTATGGGACGGAAAGCAAGCACTTTGCCTTTAACGGATGGAACTTCCTGAAGGGAAAAGAGAAGCATGAAAAAGATAATACTCAGTAATTGGCGCTTTAAGCTGATTTCTCTCCTGGTGGGTTTTGTCATCTGGATTCTGCTCGTGAACATCTCGAATCCGGAGGTGGTTCGGACCAAGACGGTGCCGCTCACGGTTCTGAACGAGAGTGTTTTGACACGCGCCGGAAAAACCTACACGCTGCCCAATTCCGACAGCGTCACGGTGAGCTATCAGGTGAGAACCAGAGATGCCTATAAAATTCAGGCGGAAGATTTCCGCGCAACCGTGGACCTCGAGAATCTCTACGACATCACGGGCGCTGTCCCGGTTATGGTCGAAGTGGTCGGCAATCGCGATCTGATCGGCGGTATGCCGACGGCGCGCCCGGGTGTGATTCGCGTGGACACGGAGAATGTGCAGAACAAGGTATTCTCGCTCGACACCCATGAAGAAGGGGAGCCGGCGAGCGGTTATGAGGTGGGCGCCGTCACGCTCAGTTCGCGTTCGGTGCGCGTCAGCGGACCGGAGTCCGAGGTGGGACGTATTTCTTCGGTCGGCGTTCGCATTCCGGTTTCGGACGCGACGGAGAGTTTCTCCGGCACGGCACCCGTCATCTACTACGATGCAAACGGCAATGAGATTTCGCTGAGCGACGAGCGTCTCACCGTGGATCCGAAGGAGGTGGAGTACGAAGTCTCGATGTTGCGCGGCAAGAGCCTGACACTGAGTTTCCAGACCTCGGGCGAGCCGGCGGCAGGCTTCAATATGACCGGCATCGAGAGTGCGGTTCGCGCGATTCCGGTGACTTCGGCGGACACGACTCTCTTGAATAAGACCACCGAACTCAGCATCCCGGCCTCCGCCCTCAATATCGAAGGTGCGCGAGAGGACAAGGTTTTCCAAATCGATGTGGCGAACTATTTGCCGAGCGGCATCACGGCCACCGGCAACACCGCCGTTACCGTGACGGTCAAAATTACACCGACCACGGACCGTAACTTCACACTGGGGCTGAACAGCGGCATTTCTCTTCGCGGCGCGAAGTCCCAGTACCGCTATTCCATGACCCCCGAGACGGTTTCGGTCTCGGTTCAGGGCCTCGCAACCGATCTCTTAAATATGAACACGGCTTCTCTCGGCGCTTATGTCGAAGTCGCTTCTCTCGGCGAAGGCGTGCATCTCATTCCGCTGCATGTGACACTCCCGAAGGGGGTCACGGCAACCTCCGTTCCGGAAGTTACGATTACCGTGAGCTCAGGTGAGACAGAGTCCCGCCAGAGCACGGAGAGCAGCAGTGAGAGCGAGAGCAGCTCGGGGAGCGAGAGCGGTGCGGAGAGTCGAAGTGCGGAGAGCGGCAGCAGCGCCTCCGCGACAAGCGCGGCGGAACACAGCACAGGCGAGAGCAGCAGCGGAAGCACGGAGGAGACGCCGTGATCGTATACTTCCTCTGCTATTCGGCAGCGGTGCTCTTTGCGAGAACACAATATTATTTGCTCTCCGGAACAGCGCTGCTATTTGCAGCGCTTGTTCTCTTTTGGCGGGAAAAGCGGAGAAACGGCGGCAGAGTGAACCTCTTGGCCCTCTTTTCCCTTTCTTTTGTGGGCGGAGAGGGAATATCCTGCTTAAAACTCTCGTACTTGCAGGGGCCTTGGGCGTGGCAGACCTTCGCGGCCTTCTTTCTCGCCTATTCGGCCTTTCGCCTC
Organism: Stomatobaculum longum; assembly: GCA_905370385.1. Classification (GTDB taxonomy): domain Bacteria; phylum Bacillota; class Clostridia; order Lachnospirales; family Lachnospiraceae; genus Moryella; species Moryella longum_A. The sequence continues at coordinate 11,767 of CAJPKN010000004.1, read as the reverse complement.
GCTTTTCGCTTTGCGAGCGGGACCGGCCTTCGGGGCGGGAGACAGCGGGAGGGCAGACTCGCGGGGATACGTGAAGAGCGCCTCTTCTTTGCCGTAATCGGCCTAAGCCTAGCTTCGTTTGCGGCCTTTTTAATCGAGGCGCGTATCTTGGGCTTTGTACCCTTTTTGGTGCGCCATATGCCGCACGCCTACTCCTATTTTCATGTGAGCGGTCTTCACTATCTCACGGTCTCCTGTGTGCTGGTGCCTTCTCTCGCCTTGATTTACCGGACCGCGGTGCGACACAGGGGGCGCGCGGAAACGGTCGCGGTGGCAGGCGCGGTGATTCTCTCTCTTTTGATTCCCGTGCTCTGTGTGTCCCGCTTTCAGCTCCTGCTCGCGGTTCTGATGGCGGCCTTTACCTGGCTCACGCTCCGGCGGGACCCCATCCCCGGCCCGCTCGCTGTACTCGGCTTCGCTCTTTTGCTCGCTGCCTACGGCATCCTCAGCATGGCGCGGGGACACAGTGTCTCCTATTTAAACGGCATCTTTGAGATGAAGCGTCATTTTCCGATCTTTGTGAGTCAGCCCTACATTTACATTGCGAATAACTATGACAATGTAAACTGTCTGATTCGCGAGCTCCCGCAACACAGCTTCGGTCTTAAAATGCTGTTTCCGTTGATTGCGCTCAGCGGACTCAAATTTCTTCGCCCGGAGCTAACGGCCTTCCCGCTCTATGTGACCAAGACCGAGCTCACGACCGTCACCCTGATTTATGACGCCTGGTACGACTTCGGCATACTCGGGGTGGTTGCGTTTTGCGCTCTCTTGGGATTTGTCGCGGCGCGCTTAGAAAAGAAACTCAGAGAACAGCACAGTCCGGTCTTCTGTATGTTCTATGCGCAGTTTTCGATTTATATCATGTTATCGTTTTTCACGACCTGGTTTTCAAATCCTGCGACCTGGGTGTATTTCCTGGAGACCGGACTGATCGCTTGGTTCATCGGAGGAAAAAGACAATGGGGATGATTTCAAGGCAGATGCAGGCTATGCTCGGACAGAATTCCGTGATTCGGGCGATGTTTGAGGAGGGAGAGCGTCTTCGCGCGGAGTACGGCAGCGACAAGGTCTATGACTTCAGCCTAGGGAACCCGAATGTGCCTGCGCCGCCACGTGTCGAGCAGGCAATGCGCGAGGTGATAGACGAGGAGCCGAGTGTTATGGTGCACGGCTACATGAATAACGCAGGTTTCCCCGATGTTCGGAAGGAGCTCGCTCTGACCGTATCTTGGCAGGCGGAAGAACGCTATAGGGCCGACCAATTCATCATGACAACGGGTGCGGCGGCAGCTTTGAACATCCTTTTAAAGACAATCTTAAACCCGGGAGATGAGGTGCTGAGCTTTAAGCCCTATTTCTCGGAGTACAAGAACTATGTCGAGAACTACGGAGCTGTGCTCAAGTTGGTTGCGACCGACCCCGAGACGTTTCTCCCGGATCTCGATGCGCTCCGCGCGGCAATCGGCGAAAAGACGCGGGCCCTCATCCTGAACTCGCCGAATAACCCGAGCGGTGTCATTTACTCCGAGGAGCTGCTCCGCGGGATACAGGCAGTGCTCGCGGAAAAGGAGAGGGAATTCGGAAACTGCATCCTCGTAATCTCGGACGAACCCTATCGCGAACTCGTCTATGACGGGGCCAAAGTCCCGTGGGTGCCTAAGATTATGCCCCATGCGGCGGTGGTCTACTCGTATTCCAAGACCCTTTCGCTGCCGGGCGAGCGCATCGGCTGGCTGCTTCTGCCGGACAGCATACCGGAGTCCCGCGATATCTACCGGGCGGCGGTCATCGCGAACCGCATTTCCGGCTTTGTGAACGCGCCTTCTTACATGCAGCGCGTACTGAAGCGCGCGCACTTATTCCACTCGGATTTTTCGGTCTACGCGCGGAACCGTGCCTTATTGCTCAAGGAGCTTCCAGCCATGGGCTATCACTTGGTAAAGCCCGAGGGGGCATTTTATCTGCTCTTAAAGGCGCCGAACGGAGACGATGCGGCGTTTGCGGCAAAATTAAAAGAGGAGCGCATTCTGACCGTGCCCTGCACGAGCTTTGCGTGCCCGGGCTATGTGCGCCTCGCGTACTGTGTCGCGGAGACGACGGTCCAAAATGCGCTCCAAGGATTCCGGAATGTTGCCGGATATTATCGGGAGCAGGGGTTACTTTGATTCGGAGGAAGCGGAATTGCTTTCGGTGGCAGCGGCGGCTTCTTTTTCTGCCTGAGCCGCTTCGCGGCGGGCCTTCGCTTCTTCACGGGCTTTGGCCTCTTTTTCGCGGCGCTTCTTTCCGAAGTGAATCAGCAGAAGAACCAGGATGAGGACAGGAATCCAAATCGGGGAGAGGCCGAGCAGCAGGACCAAAACGGTGGTGCAAAGTTCTACGCCGAAGTAGGCGCTGTTCTTAAAGCCTGTTTTGACGCGCTGCAGGAAGCTGTCGCTCTGTACGGTGCGGAACTCGCGCACTTCCATGACGTAGAGGTTTACGGTCGAATAGCTGACAGAATTATCGAAGTGACGAAGCTGAGATTCGTAGGATTCCAGCTGGGAGTCGATCTCGCCGATGCGCTGCTGTATCGAAAGTATGGCTTCGGTCGATGCCGCCTGAGAAAGCAGTTCATAGAGGCGATCCCGTTCGGCGGTCAGCGCATGCTTGCGGCTCTCCACATCTGTATACTCGAGCGTCACATCCTGCACATAGCTGTTCTCCGAGAGCACATTGCCGCTCTCTTTGAGCTTCTGCACATAGGCCGCAAGTTTATCTTCGGGGATGCGCGCCGTAAAGCTCGCGGAGCGCGACTTATCGATGGCATCGTAGGAGGAGCCGTTCATCGAGGAACTCTCGAAATAGCCCTCTGCTCCCGTGGTCGCAGTGTTCAGCTCTTTGAGGAAAGCGTCCAGATCGCGCGTTTCCATGTCGAGACTCACGGTTGTGACCAGTTTTTGTCCTTCTTTCGCGCCCCGCGTGAGGGTAATGAGGTCGCTGCCGGCGGCGCTGCCGTCGTAAGTATCATAGGACTTGGCCTCGGACACAGCCATCGTCTCGTTTTGGGCAGCGCTCTTTGCGACGTAGGAGGAATCCCGGTCGCTTGAACTCTCTTGCATGCCGCAGGAAGCGAGCGAGAGGGAGAGCAGCGTAATCGGAAGAAGCAGAAAATGTCGTTTCATCGTCAGTCCTTTCCGCTTGCGTTTGGCAAGCTTTGAAAATGCGCTGGATGTAGTCGGTTCTTATTGTTTATATTGTAGCGAAAACGGCGGAAGAAAGCCATATGAGAGGAAGTGTTCACATGAAATTCACAAAGATGCAGGGGCTCGGCAACGACTATGTCTATATCGACTGCTTTTCGGAGCGGGTCGAGAATCCGGAGGCGCTTGCGGTCCGCATTGCCGACCGCCACTTCGGCGTGGGCGGTGACGGTCTGATTCTGATTTGCCCCTCGGAAATTGCGCCGGTTCGCATGCGCATGTTTAACGCGGACGGTTCCGAGGGAAAGATGTGCGGAAACGGCGTGCGCTGTGTGGCGCGCTATGCGTTTGACCACGGTCTGGTGAAGACAAGACGCTTCGCGGTCGAGACCGGTGCGGGACTCCGTGAGGCAGAGGTCTCAGAGCGTGAGGTCAGCATCGACATGGGCGAAGTGAAACTCGACGGCGAACTTGTCGAGCCGATTACGGTGGACGGGAAAAATACGAGCATGACGCCGGTCAATGTGGGAAATCCGCATGCGGTCTACTTGGTGGACAGTTTGGAGGCGCTGCGGGGCCTGAATCTCAACGAAATCGGCCCGGCCTACGAACATCACCCGCGCTTTCCGGAGGGCGTGAATTCGGAATTCCTCTATATCGAGAGTCCGGAAAAGCTTCACATGCGGGTTTATGAGCGCGGCAGCGGAGAAACTTTGGCCTGCGGCACGGGCGCAACCGCGGTTGCCTTTGCGGCGATGGAGCGTGGCCTCGCAGCCGAGCGCGTCACGGTGGAACTGCTCGGCGGCAGCTTACAACTCGAGCGCCTTGCAAACGGACATTTCCGCATGACGGGCCCTGCGGTCGAAGTCTTCTCCGGTTGCTATTTCTCAGAGTGACAGCGGGCTCCTTTTTTGCTATAGTAGGTCGGAAGAAAATGGCGCATTGGGCTCAGAACTATAGAAAGGATTGCAGATGAAAGCGTATCTTTTACTGGAAGACGGCACACTGTTTACCGGGAGAAGCATAGGTGCAGTCAAGGAAGTGGTGAGTGAAATTGTCTTCAACACCTCCATGACCGGCTATCTCGAAGTGCTGACGGACCCGAGCTATGCGGGGCAGGCAGTTGTAATGACGTATCCGCTGATTGGAAACTACGGCGTGTGTCGCGAGGACATGGAGTCGGGGCGCGCATGGCCGGATGCCCTGATTGTCCGCGAGCTCGCGGAGCTCGCATCGAACTTCCGGAGCCGCGAGACCCTGCAGCAGTTCCTGGTTGCGGAGAATGTGCCCGGCATTGAGGGCATCGATACCCGCGCACTGACCAAGCTCCTTCGGGAGCGCGGCACCATGAACGGCTTTCTGACCACGAATCCGGATTTTGACCGCGAAGACGCTCTGCGGCGGATGAAGGAGTATCAGGTGCTCGACGCCGTGGCCCGTGTGAGTTGCAAGGAAAAGTATGTGATTCCCGGCAAGGGGAAAAAGGTTGCGATTATCGACTGCGGCATTAAGCGCAACATGCTCCGCGAACTCAGCGCGCGCGGCCTGGAACTCACGGTATGGCCGCAGGATGCGCGCGCGGAGGATATACTCGCGGAAAAGCCGGACGGTATTTTCCTGACGAACGGCCCCGGCGATCCCGCGGAAAATGTCGGGCTGATTCGGGAAATCAAAAAACTTTACGACACGGATATGCCCATATTCGCAATCTGCCTCGGACATCAGCTCATGGCGCTCGCGACCGGTGCGAAGACCTATAAGATGAAGTACGGTCACCGCGGCGGCAACCATCCGGTGCGGGATCTGGTGAGCGGAAGAGCCTATATCTCCTCGCAGAACCACGGCTATGCGGTCGATGACAAGAGCCTTGACCCGAAGGTTGCGGAGACGCGCTTTGTGAACGTCAACGACGGCACGAACGAAGGTCTCGCTTACTGCGGCAAGAACATTCTGACCGTGCAGTTCCACCCCGAGGCTTGTCCGGGACCTCACGATACCTCGTATCTCTTTGACCGCTTTCTTGAAATGATGGAGGTGCAGCATGCCTAAGAATCCGGAAATCAAAAAAGTATTGGTGATCGGCTCCGGCCCTATCATCATCGGACAGGCGGCGGAGTTTGACTATGCGGGCACCCAGGCCTGCCGTGCGCTCCGCGAAGAGGGCATAGAGGTTGTGCTCTTAAACTCGAACCCGGCGACCATCATGACGGACAAGGACATTGCGGACCATGTCTACATCGAGCCGCTGACGGTTGAGGTATTGGAGCGCCTGATTATAAAGGAAAAGCCGGACTCCGTGCTGCCGACCCTCGGCGGACAGGCGGGCCTCAATCTCGCGATGGAGCTTGAGGAGAGAGGCTTCTTTGCGGCGAACAATGTCCGCCTGATCGGCACCACGGCGCTGACCATCAAGAAGGCGGAGGACAGAGAACTCTTTAAGGAGACCATGGAAAAGATCGGCGAGCCGGTCGCGGCGTCGAAGGTCGTCGAGAATGTCGAGGACGGCATCGCGTTTGCCGAGGAAATCGGCTATCCGGTCGTGCTGCGCCCGGCATATACGCTCGGCGGCAGCGGCGGCGGCATCGCGGAGGATCGACGTGCCCTCGTTGAGATACTGCAGAACGGTCTCCGCCTCTCCCGCGTGGGACAGGTGCTTGTGGAGCGCTGCATTGCGGGCTGGAAAGAAATTGAGTACGAGGTCATGCGCGACGGCGCGGGCAATGTGATTACGGTCTGCAACATGGAGAACTTGGATCCGGTCGGCGTGCACACGGGTGACTCGATTGTGGTTGCGCCCTCCCAGACCCTCGGCGACAAGGAGTATCAGATGCTCCGCAGCTCCGCGCTCAACATCATCACCGAGCTCGGCATCACCGGCGGCTGCAACGTGCAGTACGCGCTGAATCCGAACAGCTTCGAGTACTGTGTCATTGAGGTGAACCCGCGTGTCAGCCGTTCTTCGGCTCTCGCTTCGAAGGCGACCGGCTACCCGATTGCAAAGGTCGCGGCGAAGATTGCGCTCGGCTACACCCTGGATGAGATCAAGAACGCGGTGACCAAGAAGACCTACGCTTCCTTCGAGCCCATGCTCGACTACTGCGTGGTCAAGATGCCGCGTCTTCCCTTTGATAAATTTATTACGGCAAAGCACACGCTCGGCACGCAGATGAAGGCGACCGGTGAGGTCATGGCCATCTGCACGAACTTTGAGGGCGCGCTCATGAAGGCAATACGTTCGCTCGAGCAGCACGTGGACAGCCTGATGAGCTATGACTATGCGTCCCTCGACGACGACGAGCTCCAGAGAGAGTTGCGCGTGGTCGACGATCGCCGCATCTGGGTCATCGCAGAGGCGTTGCGCCGCGGCTTCTCTTACGACGATATCTTCGCGCTGACAAAGATAGATCGCTGGTTCATCCATAAGCTGGACCGCCTGGTCCGCATGGAGGCAGAGCTCCGCAGAAGACCGCTGACCGAGGAGCTGCTCCGCGATGCGAAGCGCTTTGAGTTCCCGGATCACGTGATTGCGGCGCTCAGCGGCAAGACCGAGGCCGAGGTCAAGGCAAAGCGCGCGGAATTCAAGATTTACCCGGGCTTTAAGATGGTCGATACCTGCGCGGCGGAGTTTGCGGCGGAGACCCCGTACTACTACAGCATCTACGACGGTGAAAATGAGGCGGAGGAGACGAAGCCGAAGAAGAAGGTTCTGGTGCTCGGCTCCGGCCCGATTCGCATCGGCCAGGGCATTGAGTTCGACTTCTGCTCGGTGCACTGCACCTTCACCTTCCGGAAAGAGGGCTATGAGACCATCATCGTCAACAACAACCCGGAGACGGTCTCGACCGACTTTGACATTGCGGACAAGCTCTACTTTGAGCCCCTGACCCCGGAGGATGTCGAAGCGATTGTGAACTTTGAGAAGCCGGACGGCGCGGTTGTGCAGTTCGGCGGACAGACCGCAATCAAGCTGACCGAGGCGCTCATGAAGATGGGCGTTCCGATTCTCGGCACGGCTGCGGAGGATGTCGACGCGGCCGAGGACAGAGAGCGCTTTGACGCCATCCTCCAGGAGACGGGCATTCCGCGCGCGGCGGGCGGCACGGTCTTTACGGCGGAAGAGGCAAAGGAGATTGCACACCGCCTCGGCTATCCGGTGCTGGTGCGTCCCTCCTATGTGCTCGGCGGCGCCGGCATGCGCATCGCGATTTCGGACCACGACATCGACGAGTACATCGGTGTCATCAACCGCTATGCACAGGAGCATCCGATTCTGGTCGACAAGTATATTCAGGGCATTGAGGTTGAGGTCGATGCGGTCTGCGACGGCAAGGATATCCTGATTCCGGGTATCATGCAGCACATTGAGCGCACCGGCATTCACTCCGGTGACTCGATTTCGGTCTACCCGGCGCAGTCGCTCTCCGAGACCGTGAAGGAGAAGATTGTCGACTACTCCGAAAAGCTCGCGCGTGCGCTGCACGTGAAGGGTATGATCAACATTCAGTTCATCGCGAAGGGCGAGGAAGTCTATGTGATTGAGGTGAACCCGCGCTCCTCGCGCACCGTTCCCTATATTTCGAAGGTCACGGGCATTCCGATCATTCCGCTCGCAACCCGCGTGATTTGCGGTCACGGCATCCGTGAACTGGGCTATGAGCCGGGTCTCCAGAAGGAGGCGGATTACATTGCGGTCAAGATGCCTGTCTTCTCGTTTGAGAAGATTCGCGGCGCCGACATCAGCCTCGGACCGGAGATGAAGTCGACGGGCGAGTGCCTCGGCATCGCGAAGAGCTTTAACGAGGCGCTCTACAAGGCCTTCCAGGGTGCCGGCGTGAAGCTCCCGAAGTATAAGAACATGATCATTACCGTTCGCGATGAGGACAAGGCGGAAATCGCGCCGATCGCAAAGCGCTTTGAGGCGCTCGGCTACCGCATCTTCTCGACCCGCGGCACGGCGAAGGTATTAAAGGAGGCCGGCATCAAGGCACTCGAAGTGAGAAAGCTTGAGCAGGAGCATCCGAACATTCTGGATCTCATCCTGGGCCACGAGATGGACCTGGTTATCGACACGCCGCCGGAGGGCGCGGACCGCGAGAAGGACGGCTTTGAGATTCGCAGAAATGCGGTCGAGACCGGGGTCAATGTGCTGACGGCGCTCGACACCGCGGAGGCCCTCGCAACTGCGCTCGAGCAGAAGGCAGAGGAACTCACACTGATTGATATCGCGTCGCTCTGACGCGCATCCTTGCCCCGCCGCTTTGGCGGGGCAAGTTGTCTATGAGGAGAAGCCATGCGCACAATCATACTATCGGACATCCACGGTGAGGCGGAGACACTCTGCGGTATGCTGGAGGAGTTGAATTTCGATCCGGCCACAGAGGAACTGGTGGTGCTCGGAGACGCCCTCGACTACGGAACTTCCCCGGCGGAGACCTACATTGCCCTCCGTAACCTTGCGGAACAGATGGAGAAGCGTTTTGTATACATTCGCGGCGAGCACGAACAGATGCTCCTCGATGCCCTGCTCTTAACAAGGGGACAGATTGCAAACGGCCTGCTGTGGAAGCAGAACGGCGGCAAGGAGACGCTTGAATCCCTGCAGGAGAGAAAGCTCTCTCCCGGAAAGACCGCGCTCTGGTTGAAGGACAATACCCGAACTTGGTATGAGTGCCAAGACTTCATTGCCGTGCATGCGGACATTGCGGATGAGGTCATCTGGAACAACGAGCAGGAGACCTTTCTCTGGGGGAATCGCTGTATCGAAGAAAACAACTACGCGGGTAAGCTCACAGTCTTCGGGCATCACCGTGTCGACTGCCCGACCTATTTGGACGGCAGCGGCGTCGAGAGTCGCTTTCACCCGAATTACGGCACCTGGTTTCAGCTGCCGCGCAGGGGGGCGATCGCGCTGGACACGGGCTGCGGCGAGGAAAACGGCTCCCTCACGGCGATGATAATCGAGAACGGCATGATGCGCTTTGAGAGAATGTAAGCGCCGTGGTATACTGAAACCATCTATGATTTTGAAAGAGGAGAAGAAGAGATGAATTGCTACGATGAGCTCAAAGCCCGCGGGCTGATTGCACAGGTGACCAACGAGGAAGAGGTGAGCCGCCTCGTAAACGAGGGCAAGGCGACCTTCTATATCGGCTTTGATCCGACCGCGGACAGTCTGCATGTAGGGCACTTTATGGCGCTCTGCCTGATGAAGCGCCTCCAGATGGCGGGCAATCAGCCGATTGCTCTGGTCGGCGGCGGCACGGGTATGATCGGAGATCCCTCCGGCAGAACCGATATGCGCAGCATGATGACCATCGAGCAGATTGACAGCAACTGCGAGAGCTTTAAGCGGCAGATGTCCCGCTTCATCGAGTTCGGCGAGGGCAAGGCGAGAATGGTGAACAATGCCGACTGGCTTCGGAACTTGAATTACATCGAGTTTATCCGCGACATAGGTCCCCATTTCTCGGTCAACAATATGCTCCGCGCGGAGTGCTATAAGAACCGCATGGAGAAGGGACTCTCTTTCCTCGAGTTTAACTATATGCTCATGCAGGGCTATGACTTCTACGAGCTCTTTCAGCGCTATCACTGCAACATGCAGTTCGGCGGCGACGATCAGTGGTCCAATATGCTCGCGGGCACGGAGCTGATTCGCCGCAAGCTCGGCAAGGATGCGCACGCCATGACCATCACCCTCCTCTTAAACTCCGAGGGCAAGAAGATGGGTAAGACCGTCGGCGGTGCGGTCTGGCTGGATCCGAACAAGACCTCGCCCTTTGCCTTCTACCAGTACTGGAGAAATGTCGGCGATCAGGATGTGTTAAAGTGCCTTCGCATGCTGACCTTCCTGCCGCTTGAGAAGATCGACGAGATGGATCACTGGGAGGGCGCTAAGCTGAATGAGGCAAAGGATATCCTTGCATATGAGCTCACGACGCTTGTTCACGGCGAAGAGGAGGCCAAGAAGGCACGCGAGGGCGCACAGGCACTCTTTGCGGGCGGTGCGGCTTCCGAGAATGTCCCGACCGTGGAACTTTCGGATGCGGACTTTAGCGAGGGCAAGGCGGATATTTTGAGCCTGCTCGTGAAGGCGGGGCTTGCGGCCTCCCGCTCCGAGGCGAGACGCAATGTTCAGCAGGGCGGCGTCAGCATGGACGGCGAGAGTGTAAAGGACATCGCGACGAGCTATGAGCCGGATTTCTTTGCCGGCGAGGGCAAGCTTTTAAAGCGCGGCAAGAAAAATTTCGTAAAGCTTGTGAAGGCATAAGACGAATTTAGACAGCTAACGGCTCGGAACAGCAAAACCGGGCCGTCGTCTTCGGTCGCAAACCAATCAAAACCGAACTCGGGCGGAGCGGAGATACGAAACCGATCAATGCCGGTTTTAGGAAACAACATCACAGCAAAGGAGGAGAAACATGCAGAAGTTTGTTTATTATGCGCCGACGGAAATCGTATTCGGACGCGGCGAAGAGGCGAGAGCGGCAGAGCTTGTACAGCGTTACGGCGGCAAGCGGGTGTTCGTGATCTACGGCGGCAACTCGGCAAAGAAGAGCGGTCTCCTCGCGCGGATAGAAGAAAACCTGCGTGCAGCCGGCCTCAGCGTACTGTCGAGCGGCGGTGTGGTGCCGAACCCTCTGGTTTCGACCGCGCGCCGCATGGTCGAGGAGGCGAGAGCCTTTCAGGCGGACTTTATCTTGGCCGTCGGCGGCGGTTCCGTGATTGACACGGCAAAGGGGGTCGCGCATACCGTCGCGACGCCCGGCAGCGATGTCTGGGAGTTCTGGACCGGGAGAAAGGTGGAGGCGAGCCTCCCGATCGGTGTGATACTCACCATTTCGGCAGCGGGTTCCGAGACCAGCAATTCCGCGGTGCTCACAAACGATACTCTCCCGCAGCCCACGAAACGGGGTATCACGACCGACTTTAATCGCCCGAAGTTTGCGATTTTGAATCCGGAGCTCACAATGACGCTGCCCGTATGGCAGATCGGCGCGGGCGCCGCGGATATCTTTATGCATACGGCGGAACGCTATTTTACGCCCATACTCGGCAATCATCTGAGCGATGAGATTGCGGAGGGCTTACTCCGGGATGTGGTGCGCTTCGGTCCGATTGCGGTCAAGAATCCGCAGGATTACGAGGCGATGAGCGAGCTCATGTGGTGCGGTTCCGTCTCCCATGTCGGCCTGACCGGCATAGGCGCGAAAGGCGATACGCCCCGCGACGGCGACTGGTCCTGCCACCAGCTCGGCATGGCGCTCTCGGCAATCGGCGACTACACCCACGGCGCAACGCTGACGGCGGTTTTCCCTGCCTGGGCGCGCTATGTAAAGGATGCGAATCCCGCGCGTTTTGTCCGCTTTGCGGAAAAGGTCTACGGCATCACGGAGGGCACGGAAGAGGAGCGCATCGAGGCCGGAATACGGGCGACGGAGGAGTTCTTTGCTTCGCTCGGCATGCCGATACGCCTCGGCGAACTCCTCGGTCATGCGGCGAGCGAAGAAGAAATTCTGGCCTTTACGGACGAGTGCAGCTATCAG
>CAJPKN010000003.1 GCA_905370385.1 Stomatobaculum longum | reverse complement strand
GCCGGGCGGCGAAGAAGTGCTGCTCACGGATACCGTCGGTTTCATACGGAAGCTGCCGCATCAGCTGATTGAAGCCTTTCACTCGACACTTGAGGAGGCCCGCTATGCAGATCTAATTCTGCATGTGGTCGATGCCTCTTCGCCGGAGGCGGATACGCAGATGGCGGTGGTGTATGAGACCTTGCGGGAACTTGAAGCCTTGGAAGAGCACAGCATCATTGCGGTATACAATAAAACGGATTTACCGGGAGCGGAGATACTCCCGAAGGACATCCATGCATCGGCTTCCGTTCGCATTTCGGCGGCGACCGGAGAGGGTCTTGAGACGCTCAAAGAGCTGATTTCGGCGGAAAAGAAGAAGAGTCGCCGGGCTTTTGAAGGGCTGTTCCCCTATGCTGCGGCGGGGCGCATCCAGAGCATACGAAAGCAGGGGAAACTGCTCGAGGAGCGCTACGAGCCGGAGGGTATCTATGTGCGCGCGGAGGTTCCGAACGCACTCTATGAGCAACTCACGCAAGACAAATAATTCCGCTTTTCACGGAGGAGGGTTCGCTTGGCTTATTCTTTTTATTTCGGTTCTTCCGGAAGCGGAAAAACCGAACGCGCTTTTCTGGACATCATCGAGGCTTCCCTCGAGGCGCCGGAAGAGCGCTTTTTTGTCATCGTGCCGGAACAGTACAGTATGCTGGTGCAAAAAAAAATATTGGAATTGCACCCGCGCCACGCCTCCCGCAATTTGGAGGCGCTTTCCTTAAATCGTCTTGCCTACCGGGTGTTTCAGGAGTTAAACCGGAAGCTCCCGCCCATCATGGATGAGAGCGGCAAGGCCATGGTTGTTCGGCGAGTCGGCGGCATGCTTGAAAAGGACTTGCTGCTCTGGAAGGGCAAGGTCAAAAAATCCGGCTTTGCGGAGCAGGTGAAGTCCATGATTTCGGAGTGCCTGCAGTACGGCGCGGCGCCGTCGCGCTTCTCGGAACTTTCGGAGAAGGAAGAAAAGCGTTTGCTTGCGATGAAGCTCCGCGACTTCTCCCTGCTCTATCAGGGCGTCGAGGATTTTATTCGCGGCAAGCAGTTGCCGAAGGAAGAGATACTCGGGCACTTTGCGGCCTGTATTCCGGAGTCAAAACTGCTTCGGAACGCACATTTCTTAATCGACGGCTTTGTCGGTTTCACGCCGGTGCAGTACCGCGTTTTGGAAGAACTGCTCACGGTCGCGGCGGAGCTTCGCTTTGTGCTTACCTTGGATCCGAGCCTTGATCCGGATTGTCGATTGCCGGAGGAAGAGCTCTTCCATCTCTCGACCGCGTATGTGCGCCACATTCGGGATATTGCGGAGAAACTTCGCGTGCCCCGGGGTGAGGACTGCTTTGTCAAGGGTTCCGCGTGTCTAAAAGCACCCGAACTTGCCTTCCTGGATGCCCATGCGCTGCGCTATGACGGCGCCGTGTACGAGGGAGAGGTAAAGGCGGTCACGGTCGCGGCGCTCGGCTCTCCGGAGGAAGAAGCGGCAGCCGCGGCCAGGAACATACTCCGCCTTGTCAAAGAGGAAGGCTATCGCTATCGCGACATTGCGGTCGTGGTCGCGGATTTTGAGGGCATGGGAGAATTCTTTTCGCATGCCTTTCTCGCGGCGGGTATCCCCGCCCATCTCGATGAAAACCTCTCGGTGCGCGCCAATCCGCTGCCGGAGCTTTTAAATGCCGCCCTGCTCTGTATACAGGAAGGATTTTCGCCGCGCGCTTTCTTCCGCTTTTTGCATAACCCCTTGGTCACGGAGGAATGGAAGCAGACAGCCCTTTTGGAAAACTACATGGGGCTTACCGGCGTGCGGAGTTTTACGCGCCTCAAAGAGCCCTTCTCTTACTGTCCGCGTGAGCTTGAGGGAGCGGACATGGAAGCATTAAATTGCTTTAAGGAGGAGATGCTGGGGTATCTCCTACCGCTTCGGGAAGTCTTTCAGGGCGGCGAGGCGGATGTCGGCGAGGTCGCGTCCTTATTATCCGAACTGATGAAAACGCTCGAGGTCGAAGAGAAGCTTGCGGCCGCGTCCCTCCGCTTTACGGAGCGGGGAGACGCCTCCCGTGCCAGAGAGTTTTCGGAGGTCTATGCGGAGACGGAGCGCATCCTCACCGAGATGCGCGAAGTGCTTTCGGGTGAGAGGCTGTCTCGCGCGGATATGGCGGGCGTCCTGGAGAGCGGCCTGCGGGAAATTCACATCGGCCAGATTCCGGCCTATGCGGATCGCGTCACCATAGGTGATATAATGAGAACCCGTTTTCTCGACACAAAGGTTCTTTTCCTCCTCGCGGCGAACGACAACGCGCTCCCGAAGAGACGGGATGAGAGCGGTGTGCTCAGCGAGCGCGAGCGGGAAAAACTAAAAAAAGAAGGGCTCATCCTCGCGCCCGGCGCAAAGGAACAGCTCTACGAACAGCGCTTCTATTTATACCGGCTGCTCACCGAGGCCTCGGAACAGCTGCACATCAGTTTTTCCGCGGTGGACCGCGCCGGCAAGGCCATGCGTCCTTCTTTCCTGCTCCGCCATTTGGAACAGCTGTTGCCGGGGCTCCGCGGGGAAAAACAGCCGGATAACGGGGTCTTTTATTCGCGCAGCGAGGCGGAGGAGCTGCTCTTAAAGGCACTCCGCGCGGCACGAAAAGAAGCGGAGGCAGGCGGTAAAACAGAGACGGCTCGCGAAGCGGCGCTTTCGCTGCTCCGCGCATTTTCAACGGACGAGGAGAGTCGCACGGAGGCCAAGGCACTCACTGCCTCTGCCTGCGCCCTTTATGCGGGCGGAAAGCTGTTCCGAGAGACCGCACGGGCCCTCTACGGAGAAGTGCTCACAGGCTCCGTGACGCGCATCGAGTCGTTTTTCCGCTGCCCCTTCCGCCATTTTGCCGATTTCGGACTTCGCTTACGACAGCTGCCCGAATTTGAAATCGCGCAGCAGGATCTGGGCAGCCTCGCGCACCGCGCGATTGAGCTTGTGTTTCAAGCCGCGGCGGCGGAGGGAGGACAGCTTAGCGAAAAGAGCGACGAGGAGCTTGCGGAACTTGCGGCAAAGGCGGTCGAGGAAGCTGTGGCGGCGGATGCGCGTAAGCTCTATCAGGACAGCGCAAAGAATCGCTGGATTGTCAAAAAGTTAACGAGAATTGTTACCCGGAGCATACTGGTCATGGCAGAGCAGTTGCGCAGGGGGGCCTACCGTCCCTCGGCGGAAGAGCTGAAGTTCTCGAGTGCGGAGACGCCGGGGAGCACACCGGAGCTCAGCGGCGGAAGCATGCGGCTTCGCGGAAAAATAGACCGCGTGGATACAGCGGAACATGCGGGTCAACTCTATGTAAAGATTGTCGATTATAAGACAGGCGCAACGAGCTGGGAGCCCTACCGCATTCTGAGCGGTTCGCAGTTACAGCTCCTCGTCTACCTCTCTGCGGTGACGGAGCTTTTCGAGCGTCAGTATCCGGGGAAACAGATTCTGCCCGGCGCGATATTCTATGCGCCGGTCGGCGATGCCTTTTTGGATCTCGACAAGGTGAAAAACAGAGACGATCTCCGCAAGGCAAAGTTAAAGGAACTCATGCCGAGCGGGCTCATGAACAGCGATGAAACCGCGCTCTCGCTGCTCGCGGGTGAGGGAGAAGATGCCGGCAGCTTTCTGCCGCTCAAGCTGAGCGACGGAAAGATACGCCTCGGTGAGAACACGGTGAGCGCCGAGCGCTTCCTGAAACTGCAGGCTTACGCCAAGGAGAAACTGAAGGAGGCGGGCGAAGCCATACTCGGCGGCGATGTCCGTGCGCTCCCGCTCGAAGAGGATGGGAAGTCGAGCTGTGAGTACTGCCCGCATCGCGATGTCTGCGCTTTTGATGCCAAAATTACGGGGTATCGCGTGCGGCAAAATAAGAAGCGGAAGGCGGAAGAGGTATTTGCCGAGATGGATGCCGCTTTGAATGAGGAGGTGGGCGAATGACGCGTTGGACCGAAGAACAGGGGAGAGCCATAGCGCTCTCCGAGCGCCGCCTGTTGATTTCCGCGGCGGCGGGCAGCGGAAAGACCGCTGTCCTCACCGAGCGCATTGTGTCGCGGGTGTTGGATGAAACGCGGCCGGTCGACATCGACCGCCTGCTCATTATGACCTTTACCCGTGCGGCGGCGGCCGAAATGCGGGAGCGCATACGGCGCCGCATGGAGGACAGCCTCGAGGCAGCCGTACGCGAGGGCAAGACAGGCCTCGCGGCGCGCGCCAAGCGGGAACTCGCGGCGCTCGATGCCGCGCAGATTACAACCATAGACAGCTTTTGCCTCTCGGTGCTCCGGGAGCATGCGGACCGCCTGGAGGTAGATCCCGCTTTTCGTGTGGGCGGTGAAGAGGAACTCCGCATCTTAAAGAGCGATGTGCTGGAGACACTTCTCGAAGAACAATATGAGGCGGGTGAGACGGGGTTTCTTCGCTTTGCCGAAGCCTTTTCCCAGGGAAAGGCAGATCTCGGCATAGGAGAGGAAATCCTTTCGCTCCACCAATTTGCCGAGAGCATGCCCTGGCCTGAGGAGTGGTTTCTTCGCTGCGAGGAAGAGGCGAAACAGGAGGGGGAGGCCTCCGAAACCGAGCCTGCCTGGGCGGCATACATGGCGGCGGAATTACGTGCGCTCGGCGAAGAACTCCTGCCCTTTGCGGAGGAGGCAAATACCTGCTGCGAGGCGGGAGGGCTCGGCGGTTATGAGGCAGCCGTGAACGGCGATTTTGAAAAAATCCGGGCGCTTTGCCGCGCGGAAAGCTATGCGGCGGCAAAGCGGGCCATGGGAGCGTTTCAAAGTTTCGATCGCCTGAAAGCGAATAAAAAGGACAGCGACAAGGAACTTGCGGAGCAGGTCAAGGCGCTCCGCGAATTCTGGAAGAAGCCGCTCAAAAAGGCGGCAGAGGACTTCGGAGATGAGGAGAATGGGATTGCGAGCGGCGATGCGGAGACGGTGCTCACCCTGATTTCTCTGACGCGCAATTTCTCCGCGCGGTACCGGGCAAAGAAACAGGAAAAAAACCTGCTGGATTTTTCGGACCTCGAGCATGAGGCACTTGCGCTTTTCTGGGAGAAGGACGAGAGCGGCATGAAAAGGCCGAGTGAAATTGCGCGGGAGTACCGGAGTCACTTTGCCGAGATTTATGTGGACGAATACCAGGACTCGAACGGGGTACAGGAAGAATTGCTCCGTGCGATTGAGGCCGGAAGACTCTTTCTGGTCGGCGATATTAAGCAGTCCATCTACGGCTTTCGTCACGCGAAACCGGAGCTCTTTGCCGAGAAGTACAGAAGCTATCATAAGGACAGCGGCGGGGAACTCCCGCCGGATTTAGACACCAGAGTGGATCTCCGAAAGAACTTTCGAAGCCGCGAGGACGTGCTGGCAAGCTGTAACGCCGTATTCCGGCGGCTCATGCAGGAGGAGCTCGGCGGTGTTGCCTACGATGACGACGCAGCCCTCTATCCCGGCGCCGCTTTCCCGGCCGGGGAAGAAGGGGCCTATGCGACCGAGCTATTGCTCTGTGAACGGGAAGCGGAGAGCGAGGAGGCCGACGCCGTCCTCGAAGCGGAACTTGTCGCGCGGCGCATTCGGGAGCTCATGGACCCCGAAACGGGAATCAAAGTTTCCGACGGCGCGGGCGGATTGCGCCCCGCGGCTTACGGCGACATAGCCGTGTTGCTCCGTGCGACCTCCGGGCAGGCGGAGCGCTTTGTCGAAGTGCTGATGAGCCACGGCATTCCCGCCCTCGCCGAGCAGAAGACAGGCTATTTTGACGCGACAGAGGTCAGAACCGTGTTGAGCCTGCTTCGCGCCATCGATAATCCCTTCCGCGATATCTCTCTGGCTGCTGTGCTCTCGGCGTCTGTGGGAGGGCTCAGCGAAGAAGAGCTCGCCGCACTCGCCGCAAAAGGCGAGGGTGTGAGTCTCTATGAGAGGCTCGAAGCTGCGATTTTAAAGGACAATGAGAGCGAGGCCGCAAAAAAAGCGGCGGCGTTGTTTTCGAAACTCGCTGCTTGGCGGGAACAGGAGAGCTATTTGGAGCTCCCGCAGTTTCTGAGGGCACTCTACGAGGAGAGCGGTTATCAGAGAGAGCAGGCGGCGCGCCCGGGCGGAGAGCTTCGCTATGCCAATCTGCAGATGCTTGTCGTGAAGGCGGAGGAGTTTGAGCGCATCGGCTACCGCGGACTCAGCGATTTTGTGCGTTATATCGACAATCTGAAAAAGTACAACGCGGATTACGGCGCGGCCCAGCTCCCGGGGGAGGAGGCGGCGGCCGTTCGCATCATGACCGTTCATAAGTCAAAGGGGCTCGAATTTCCCATCGTCTTTTTCTCGGGGCTTTCGAAGCGCTTTAACCGCCGGGACAGCAGTAAGAGCATACTCTATGACCAGAAGCTCGGCATTGCGGCGGATGCGGTCGATTTTGACTTGCACGCAAAGGGCGGCACGGAGAAGAAGGCAGCCTTCGCTTGGCATCTTCGGGCAGAGGCACTCGGCGAAGAGCTCAGGGTACTCTATGTCGCGATGACGCGCGCCAAGGAGAAACTCATTCTGAGCGCTGCGGTGAAGGCAGGCGAAAAGGAGGCGGAAGCACTTGCGGGAAGCTATGACGAGAAGCCGCTTTCAAGCGCGGAACTGAAAAGTGCGAATTGCTTTCTCGACTGGATTCTGGCCGCAAGAGAAAGGGACAGCGCGGGCTGCGGAATTGTGCTGCGGCGCGAGAGTGCCGTGTCGCGGGCAGAAACGGTGCTCGGGGAGGCGGCCGAGGTCGCGGCGCTCAAAGAAGCGCTCTCATCGGCCTGCGAGACGAAGGCAAGCGAAGAAGAGAGAAAGCGCTTTCTGCCGCTCTCTCTTCCCTATGCGCATGCGGCGGATGTAAACTTGCAGGTGAAGCGCAGCGCGTCCGAGTTAAAGCGTCTTCACGAAACGGCAGAAGAAGGGATATCCGCGCCTTTGTTCTTACTGCCGCTAAACGGAGGTGCCGAGACAGCGGCGCGCCGCGGTACGGCCTACCACAAGGTATTTGAGACCATCGACTTCGGAAAAGACCGGAATGAGGCAGAACTGAAGCTGTTTTTGGATGAACTTGAGCGCCGGGGCGCCTTGGAGAAGGAGGACAGGGAACTACTGTCCGCAGAGCCCATACTGAACTTTTTGTCGAGCGAGCTTGCGGCGCGCATGGCGCGGGCAGATCGCGAGAACAAACTGCATCGGGAGTCCTCGTTTGTCATGGCCGTTCCCGCGCGAGAGGCGGACCCTTCCGTTCAAAGCGAGGAAGCTGTGGTTGTACAGGGTGTAATCGATGCTTGGTTTGAGGAGAACGGTGAACTGATCCTCCTCGACTATAAGACAGACCGAAACCGGGATCCCGAACATTATCGCGAGAACTATACAGCCCAGCTTTCGCTTTATGCGCGCGCCCTCGAAATGACGGAGGGAAAACGGGTTGCACAGAAGCTCATCTATGCGCTCGGTCCGGGCGAGCTTCTAACCTTGTGAATCGGCGCAAATTGCGATATACTGCGGAGTAAGTATGTGCTTTGGAAAGGATAGGAGATGACAAGACGAGCGCTCAGAGAGCATTGTTTCAAGATGCTGTTCAGCACCAACTTTTGTACTCCCTCGGAGGCGGAAGAGCAGATAGATGCGTATTTATGCGAGGTTCCGGACGAAGAGGACGAGAGTCCCGAATTCAGCGAGGAGCAGCGGGAACTCTGCCGGGAGCGCGTCGCAGCTGTTCTTACGAAGCTTGCCGAGATCGACGAGACGCTAACGCAGGCCTCATCCGGTTGGAGCCTTCGGCAGATGGGGCGCGTGGAATTGACCATCCTTCGTCTGGCTTGCTACGAACTGCGTTTTGACGAGAGCATTCCGGACAAGGTAGCCATCAACGAGGCGGTTGAACTCGCAAAAAAATTCGGCGGAGATGAGGCTCCCTCCTTCGTGAACGGCGTCCTCGCAAAATTGGTCTAAATGGCAAAAACATATACGGTTGCGCAGCTGAACGCCTATGTGAGCAATCTCTTCCGCGAAGATTTTCTGCTCGGAGGCGTGCGCATACGCGGTGAGCTCTCGAACGTCAAATACCATGCGAGCGGGCACATCTACTTTACCTTAAAGGACAGCGAGGCAGAGCTCCGCGGCGTGGTATACCGTCAGAACGCGCTCTCGCTTCGCGAGCGGCTAAAGGACGGCATGCAGGTTGTCTGTACGGGCGCGGTGACGGTCTATGAGAGAGCGGGTGTCTATCAGCTGAACACGAAAGCGGTCGAGAAACTCGGACAGGGCGAGCTCTACGAGCTCTACTTACAGCGCCTGCGCGCGCTGGAGGCCGAGGGACTCTTTGACCCGGCGCACAAAAAGCCTTTGCCGAGATTCGTTAAGACCCTCGGTGTCGTGACCAGCCCGAGCGGTGCGGCCATTCACGACATCAGAACCGTAAGTCATCAACAGAATCCCTATGTCAAGATTGTGCTCTTCCCTGCGCTGGTCCAGGGACAGGACGCGCCGGAGAGCATTGTGCGCGGCATCCGCGCGCTGGATGCCTACGGTGTGGATGTGATGATTGTGGGGCGCGGCGGCGGCTCCATGGAGGATCTCTGGTGTTTTAACGACGAACGGGTCGCGCGGGCGGTTTATGCCTGTAAGACACCCGTCATTTCGGCGGTCGGGCACGAATCGGATGTCACGATATTGGATTTTGTCGCAGATCTTCGCGCGGCAACGCCCTCTGCGGCGGCAGAGCGCGGTGTTCCGAACTTAGAGGCGGAACTCGCGCTCCTTTCGCGCGCGCGGGAACGTCTGCGCCAAGGCTTGCGAAACAAGGTGAATCTTCTGCGGGAGAGAACGCGCCGCGCGAATTTCCTGCTTCGGCTCAATGCCCCGGAGGAACTGATACGCGCGCGCAAATTGCGCGTGCAGGAGTTGCGAAGACAACTCAGAAGCGAACTGTTCAATAAAAAGAACGCGCGGCAGGCAGAGTTTCGGCTGCTTGCGGCGCGGCTTCGCGCGGCCTCACCCTTAAACCGCCTGACCGGCGGCTATGCCTATGCCGCGCATGCGGACGGCAGTGCCGTGCAGGGAGTATCGGCACTCGAAACCGGCGAGCGTCTTCGCCTTCGTTTCTTGGACGGCGAGGCAGGTGTCACAGTAGAAACGATTTCCCGGAGACAGCCGGAGACAGAGGAGAAGCATGGACGAGAAGCTTGAGCGTGAGAAGGAGCGTAAGACCGGCAGACGTAAGAGCAAGCGCTCGGTTGAAGAGAGCATGGAGTTGCTCGAACAGCTGCTTGCGGAACTCGAGGCGAGTGAGACCAGTCTCGAGGACGCATTTTCGCTCTACGAAAAGGGAATGAAACTTGCGGGTGAAATCAACGAGAGGCTGCAGTTTGTCGAAGAGCAGATGGAAGTATTGGAGGATCGTTATGCAGAGCCTTCCCTATGATAAGTCGGAAGTAGAGGCGCTGATTCGCGCTTCGCTGCCCCGC
This sequence comes from Stomatobaculum longum, assembly GCA_905370385.1. Taxonomy (GTDB): domain Bacteria; phylum Bacillota; class Clostridia; order Lachnospirales; family Lachnospiraceae; genus Moryella; species Moryella longum_A. The sequence goes on along the minus strand of CAJPKN010000003.1, from coordinate 34,457 downwards.
GAAGACGGGCTTCAGCGCACGGTGATACGCGCGATGCGCGAGGCGGTCGAAAACGGCGGCAAGCGCATACGCCCGATTTTACTCTTTGAGAGCTGTAAGTGTTTTGCGGAGGCAAGAAGTGAGAGCGGCTGGAAAGAAGAGGCGGCTCCCTTCCTTGCGGCGCTCGAAATGATTCACAGCTTTTCACTGGTGCACGACGACCTTCCCTGCATGGACAATGATATCCTGAGAAGGGGTAAGCCGACCACTTGGTATGTCTACGGCGAAGCCATGGGTACGCTTGCCGGCGACGGCCTTGTATTGGAGGCACTCACCCTCGCAGGGAAAGCGGTTGCGGCTTCCAAGCACCCGGAGAGAGCGGCGCGCGCCCTCGCGATACTCGGCGAGAAGAGCGGCGTGTTCGGCATGCTCGGCGGTCAGTCCGTGGACGTCGAGAAAACCGGAGAGAGTCTGGATGCGGCAACGCTTGACTTCATCTACCGCTTAAAGACCGGTGCCCTTCTCGAGGCAGCCTTTATGATGGGAGCTGCGCTCGGCGGCGCGACGGAAGAAGAACTGCGGCTTGCGGAGCAAATCGGCGCGGCGGTGGGCCTTGCGTTCCAGATTCGGGACGATATTTTGGACGAGACGGCGAGTGAGGCGGAACTCGGAAAACCGCTGCACTCGGACGAAAAAAATCAGAAGACGACCTATGTCTCCCTGTACGGCTTGGAGAGCGCGAAAGAGGCGGTCAGACAGCAGAGCGAGATAGCGGCGCAGCGCCTGAAGGACTTTCCGGGAGACACGAAGTGTCTGGCAGCGCTCATAGCCTATCTCACGGAACGCAACTTCTGAGGACGGAGACAGCTATGGGGCGATTGGATTACATCAACGGCCCGGAGGATATCAAGCGAATTTCCCCCGGGGAATGGGATGTGCTTGCAGCGGAGATCAGACGCTTTCTGATTTCGCACTGTTCGACGTGCGGCGGGCATCTCGCGAGCAATCTCGGCGTCGTGGAACTCACGATGGCCATGTATTTGAGCTTCTCTCCTCCGACGGATAAGATTATTTGGGATGTCGGACATCAGTCTTATACGCATAAAATTCTGAGCGGCCGCAAGAAGGACTTTGCGGGGCTCAGGAGTTTCGGCGGCATCGCCGGTTTCCCGAAGCGGAACGAGAGTCCCTGCGACGCCTTCAACACGGGACACTCTTCGACTTCGATTTCGGCGGGCCTCGGCATGGCGACGGCGCGGGATCTCCGCGGCGAACAACACGCGGTGATTTCAGTCATCGGAGACGGGGCGCTGACCGGCGGCATGGCCTACGAGGCGCTGAACAATGCGGGGCGCATGAAGTCGAACTTCATCATTGTCTTAAACGACAACCGCATGTCGATTTCCGAAAATGTGGGCGGCATGTCTGCCTATCTGAATTCCATACGAACTTCGGCCGGATACAATCGTCTGAAAGAGAATGTCGCGGAGGCGCTCTTCGCGATTCCCGGCATCGGAAAGCACATGGTCGAGAGCCTTAGGACCACAAAGAACGGCATTAAGCAGCTCTTTGTTCCGGGCATGTTTTTCGAGAACCTCGGCGTGACCTATCTGGGCCCGGTGGACGGGCACGACATCAAAAAGCTGATGCGTGTCTTTGAGGAGGCGCGACGCTTGCCGCGCGCCGTTCTCGTGCATGTCATTACAGAGAAGGGCAAGGGCTACCGCCCCGCGGAGCGGCATCCGGACCTTTTTCACGGCGTGGGACCCTTTGAACTGGCAACCGGCGTCCCGAAAAAGAACAAGCAATATCCGGATTACACCGATGTGTTTTCCAAGACCTTGATTCAGCTCGCGGCGGAGGATCCGAACATCGTCGCGGTGACGGCGGCGATGCCGGAGGGCACGGGACTCGCGGCCTTCGGCAGGCGCTATCCGCAGCGCTGTTTTGACGTGGGCATTGCCGAGCAACACGCGGTGACGAGTGCTGCGGGCCTTGCGGCGGGCGGCATGAAGCCTGTGGTCGCGGTGTACTCCTCCTTTTTACAGCGCGGCTTTGACCAGGTGCTGCACGATGTCTGTATCCAGAACCTGCCGGTTGTCTTCGCGATAGACCGCGCGGGCCTGGTCGGTGCGGACGGGGAGACCCACCAGGGTGTCTTCGATCTCTCATATCTCGGCTGTATTCCGAATATGACCATACTTGCGCCGAAGAACCTCTGGGAACTCGAGGAAGAACTGCGCTTTGCTTTTGCCTACGGCGGCCCGATTGCGATACGCTATCCGCGCGGCAAGGCCTATCGCGGACTCGCGGAACACAGGGAACCGATACGGTTCGGCAAGGCAGAGCTTATTTTCCGCGAGGAGAAGACAGCCCTGCTTGCGCTCGGCAGCATGGTGAGTACGGCAGAGCATGTCAGAGAGAAATTAAAGGCGCTCGGACAGCCCTGTACCTTGGTCAACATGCGTTTTGCGAAGCCGATCGACAAGGAACTCCTCGCCGAACTCGCAGAGACACATGAGAACTTTGTGACGCTCGAGGAAAATGTGCTGCGCGGCGGCTTTGGCCTTGAGGTGGCCGAATGGGCTTCCTCACAGAAGAAGGAACTCTCGGTGACGCACATTGCGTTGCCGGACGCCTATGTGGAGCACGGCGATGTCTCGGTGCTTCGGGAACATCTCGGAATCGATTCGGATTCCGTGGTCGCGGTGTTGCGCGACAAGTATCACTGGTGAGCGGGGGGAAGGAAACGGAATGAAGGAAAGACTGGACGTACTGATGACAGGGCGCGGCCTTGCGGAGAGCCGCGAGAAGGCAAAAGCGCTCATCATGGCGGGTCTGGTATATGTGGATGGGCAGAGAGAGGACAAGGCGGGACAGAACTTCCCGTCCGAGGTCACAATCGAAGTGCGCGGAAACCGCCTCCCCTACGTGAGCCGCGGCGGCTTAAAACTCGAAAAAGCGCTGAAGGAGTTTCCGCTTTCGCTCGCCGGTAAAATTTGCATGGATGTCGGCGCATCGACCGGCGGTTTCACGGACTGCATGTTGCAGCAAGGGGCCGTGAAGGTCTATGCGGTCGATGTGGGCCACGGTCAGCTCGACTGGAAGCTGAGAAACGACAATCGCGTCGTGTGTCTCGAGAAGACCAACATACGCTATGCGACGCGGGCGGAGGTCCCGGAAGAGATTGCCTTTTCTTCGATCGACGTCTCGTTTATCTCGCTTTCCAAGGTTCTCCCCGCGGTGCGCGCCCTGCTCGGAGCGGAGGCGGAAGTGGTGGCCCTCATCAAGCCTCAGTTCGAGGCGGGGAGAGAGCAGGTCGGAAAGCACGGCGTGGTGCGGGACGCAAAGGTCCACGTCGAAGTCATCGAAAACGTGCTCGACTATGCGGCTGCCTCCCGCTTTGTGCCGCTCGGCTTAAGCTTTTCTCCGATACGCGGCCCGGAGGGCAATATCGAGTATCTGATTTGGCTGCGCAGCGTCGAGGACGGCGAGGATATGCCCGCCGAGGTGACGGCGGAGACCGCCCGCGCGGTGGTTGCCGCTGCGCATGAGACGCTTGCGGGGGGAAAGAAATGAAGCGCTTTTTACTTTTTGTAAACCGCAGGAAAGAGCGGGCGGATGAGAAGGCAAAGGCCATACGGGAGCAGCTCCTGAGACTCGGCGCGCAGCGTGTCGATATCGAGGATCAAAGTACCCGGGGCATTACTGCGCTCGACTATGACTGTGTCGTTACACTCGGCGGCGACGGAACTTTAATCCGGGCGGCACGGGGCCTCGCCGGGAGCGGCCTTCCGCTCGCGGGCATCAACCTCGGGCACATGGGCTATCTCACGGTGGCGAGTAAGGATGCAGAAATACCGCGTGTTTTGGATAAGCTGATTTTGGATGATTTTACAATCGAAGAGCGCATGATGCTCCGTGGCCGCATTATCCGAAACGGGCACGAGAGCCCGCGGGACCGGGAGTGGCTTGCGTTGAATGAGATTGTCGTTTCCCGCAAATCCAGTGCCGGACCCGTTCATTTCTGCATTTATGTGAACGGTGCTTTCTTGAATGAATATAAAGCAGATGGTATTATTATCTCAACACCGACCGGTTCCACCGCGTACAATCTGAGCGCGGGAGGACCTATCATTGATCCGGTCGCTCGTATGACGGTGCTGACACCGATATGTCCGCATTCGCTGTATCGCGCGAGCATTGTGCTCCGTGCGGAGGATGTGCTTGAAGTACGCATTCCGCCGGAGGAGGGGGGCATACAGAGCGTTGATTTTGACGGTGCCGAGACAGAACAGTTGCTCGGCGGCGACAGCGTGCGCATTTCGGAGAGCAAACTTACGACGCCGGTCATCCGCATCGGGGCGGAAAGCTTTTTGGCACAATTGCGCAGCAAGATGACTGCGCTGTGAGGGGGGCAGATGAAGTTAGAGAGACATTCGAAAATTGTTGAGTTAATCGGTAAGAAAGAGATCGAGACGCAGGAAGAGCTGGTCGAGGAACTTCGACTGGCCGGTTTTCGTGTGACCCAGGCGACCGTGTCCCGTGACATTCGCGAGATGCGTCTCACGAAGGTCGCGACGGATAACGGCAAGCAGCGCTACACCGTCATGCAGAACGAGGATCCGAAGATTGAAAAGTATGTCCGCATCCTGCGGGACAGCTATGTCGGGATGGACAGAGCGCAGAATATTCTGGTCGTGAAAACGGTCTCCGGTATGGCCATGGCGGTTGCGGCTTCGCTCGATGCCATGCATCTCCACGAGGCGGTGGGCTGTGTCGCGGGCGATGACACGGTCTTTTGCGCGACGCGCTCCACGGATGACGCTCTGCTCCTCATGGAACAAGTCAGAAAAATGGTTGTAGGTTGAGGTGACTTATGCTGCTGGGATTGCGGGTGAAGAACTTTGCCTTGATTCGAGAGGCGAGCCTCTCGTTTGAGGAGGGATTCACGGTGCTCTCCGGTGAGACCGGTGCCGGAAAATCCATCCTGATCGACTCTATCTCCGCCCTGCTGGGCGCAAAGACAGGCAGGGATATGATACGGAACGGCGAAGAGGCGGCATATTTGGAGCTTGTTTTTTCCGTCGAGCGGCAAGAACTGAGAGAAAAACTGGCTGCGCTTTCGGTGTTCCCGGAAGAGGACGGAACGGTCATTGTGAGCCGTAAGATTCAAAAGAATCGGAGCCTCTCCCGTATCAACGGAGAGGCGGCAACGGCGCGGCAGTTAAAGGAACTCGCGGCCCTGCTGATCGATATTCACGGGCAGCATGAGGTGCAGACCCTGTTTTCGGCCGAGATGCACGGAGAGATCCTCGACGAGAGCCTGACACCTGAGGGACAGGCGGCAAAAGAGGCCTATGCGGCGGCCTACCGAAATTACCGCGCATTGAAGAAGCGGGAGCGCGAGAGCGCCGACCGCGCGGCCCTGCTCCGAGAGGCGGATTTACTCTCCTTTGAGCTGAAAGAGCTCTCGGAGAGCGGCATACGCCCCGGAGAAGAGGCGGAACTCGCCGCGGCCTATACCCGCGCCAAGAATGCGGCGCGGCTCAAAGAGGCCCTCGGCATTGCGGAAGAAGCGCTCCGCACCGACGCGGTCAGTGAGGCGCTTCGCGCCGTTCGCTCCGTGGTGCGCTATTCGGACGCGCTGGGCGCCCTGGAGGGACAGCTGACGGAGTTGGATGCCCTCCTACAGGATGCCGAGGAAGCCGTGCGCACGGAGCGCGGTGAAATCGAGAGCGACGAGGAGGGCTTAAACCGACTCGGGGAGCGTCTCGATTTGATCCGTCATCTAGAGGCAAAGTACGACTGCGACGAGGCGGGACTCTTAGACTTATGTAAGAAAAAAGAAACGCGAGCGGCGGAAATCGAAGAATTAATTCAAAGCGCGGCCCGACTGAAGCAGCAGAGCGAAGCCGCTCGGGCTGCCCTGGAGGCCGCTGCGGAGGAGCTCAGGCGTTTTCGACACACCGCTGCCGCCGCGCTCTCGGAGCGTGTCGAGCGGGAGTTGGCCGCCCTTAACTTTAAGGATGCGCGCTTTGAAATTCGCTTCGAAGAGCAGTCCGAATATACGGAACAAGGCGGCGAGAGTGCGGAATTTTATATTCGCACCAATCCCGGCGAAGCGGTCAAGCCGCTGCGCCAGATTGCGAGCGGCGGCGAGTTGTCTCGCGTCATGCTCGCGCTCCGCGCGGTGCTCGCGGCAAACGACAGGGTCGAAACCCTGATTTTTGACGAGATCGATGCCGGTATCAGCGGCCGTACGGCCCAGTTGGTCTCGGAAAAGCTGATGGAGATCAGCCGCTCCCGCCAAGTACTCTGCATTACCCATCTCCCGCAACTCGCTGCCATGGCAGACCACCATTATCTGATCGAGAAGGCGTCGGACGGCAGCCGGACCGAGACGGAAATACGCGAAATTACGGGAGAGGCGCTCTACCTGGAACTCGGACGGCTGATCGGCGGCGCCGAGATTACGGACGGTGTTTTAAAGACAGCCGAGGAAATGAAACAACTTGCAGAGAAGAGAAAGGAAGGAATGAGATGAAGAACATCTTATTTGCTGCTTCTGAGGCGGTCCCCTTCATAAAGACCGGAGGGCTCGCAGATGTCGCCGGATCCCTGCCGGCCTGTTTCGACCGGAGATACTTTGATGTGCGCGTTGTGCTCCCGAAGTATCTTGCGATTCCGGAGAGATACCGGAACGAGATGGAATATGTGACCCATTTTTACATGGACTTTAACGGTGCGGAGCGCTACGTCGGTGTGTTAAAGTATGTGGAGAACGGCGTCACCTTTTATTTCATTGACAACGAAGGCTATTTCGGCGGGGCGCGCCCCTACGGCGACTGGCTCTACGACCTCGAGAAATTTGCCTTCTTTTCCCGCGCGCTGCTCTCGGCGCTTCCGCTGATCGGCTTCCGTCCGGACGTGATTCACTGCCATGACTGGCAGACCGGTCTTGTTCCGGTCTATCTGAAAGAGCGCTTCGCGGGCGGTGAGTTTTTCCGGGGCATCAAGTCTGTGATGACCATACATAACCTGAAGTTCCAAGGCGTATGGGATGTCGAGACCATTCAGCGAATTACGGGACTCTCCGACTATTTCTTCACGCCGGACAAACTCGAGTCCTATAAGAACGGAAATTATTTAAAGGGCGGCATTGTCTATGTGGATGCGGTGACGACCGTGAGCCCCACCTATGCCGAGGAAATTCAGACGCCGTTTTACGGGGAGGGCTTGGACGGACTGATGCGCGCACGGCGCAACTCGCTCCGCGGCATTGTAAACGGCATTGATTACCGCGAGTTCGAGCCGGCAACGGATCCCAAAATTGCGCGGCAGTACGACGGGAAGACTTTCCGCCATGAGAAGAAAAAGAATAAAACCGCATTGCAGGAGCGCCTGGGGCTGCCGGTCGACGAAAAGAAATTTGTCATCGGTATTGTGTCCCGTCTGACCGACCAGAAGGGCTTTGACCTCATTCAAGGGGTCATCGAGGAACTTTGTCAGGAAGACTTGCAGTTTGTGGTGCTCGGCACCGGCGAGGAGCGTTACGAGAATCTGTTCCGCCACTACGACTGGAAATATCACGACAAGCTCTCGGCGCAGATTTACTATTCGGACGATGTGGCCCACGCGATTTATGCCGGCGCGGATGCCTATCTGATGCCTTCGCTTTTTGAGCCCTGCGGCCTCTCGCAGATGGTTGCGCTTCACTACGGAACTCTGCCCATAGTCCGGGAAACCGGCGGTTTAAAAGACACCGTAGAGCCATACAATCAATATGAAAACACGGGAACCGGCTTCTGCTTCACGAACTATAACGCCCACGAAATGCTGGATTGCATACGCTATGCGAAGTGGGTGTACAGCGAACGGCGCCGGGACTGGAATCACATTGTGGATCGTGCGATGCAGGCGGACTACTCTTGGCAGCAGTCGGCGCTCAAGTACCAGGAGCTCTATGACTGGCTGATCGGATATTGAGCCCGCAATGTGAGGTAAATAAGGGAAGGGTTGCATGAGTATATTTCATCAATTGCAAGCGAACCAGGTGCTAATCAGCGCGGTGCTCGGCTTTTTCGTGGCACAGCTGGTCAAATTCCTGATTGAATTTCGGGCAACGGGAAAAACAGACTTCGGGCGATTGCTCGGAAACGGCGGTATGCCGAGTTCGCACAGCGCGACGGTCACGGCACTTTCCGTGAGTGCGGCCTATTGTCACGGTGTAAGCTCCTTTGAGTTTGCAATCAGCTTTATCCTTGCGATGATCGTGATGACAGACGCAATCGGTGTGCGGCAGGAGACCGGAAAACAGTCAAAGCTTCTGAATAAGATGATGGAGACGGATTTCTGGAAGACGGAAGACCCCGATTTACTCCCCGTGAAGCTGAAGGAATTGGTGGGACACACGCCGCTGCAGGTGATGGCGGGCGTTGTGGTCGGCATCCTGGTTGCGCTCGTCGCGGAGTATGGGTTTTACCGCTGAGGAGGATGGATACGAAATTGATGAGAGAGAGAACAAGTCGTTTGCGGAAGCGGGGTGAGAAATTTGTCACCCTGCTTCTTGTCATATTTTGTTGCCTGCTTCTCTCGGCCTGCGGCCGGGAGAAAAAGGAGGAAGCGGTAGCCGGAACGGCGCTTCCCTACAGCGAGAATCAGCTCCTCATGATTATCGCCTCGGCGCGCCGAGAGACCGAAGCGGTCTACGGGAGCGAAATCTGGGAGAAACGCGTGAGCGGGGGAACCAAGACCTTTTCGGAAGCCTATTTCGATGAACTCAGACAATTTTTCTATGAGTTGAGCGCGCTGAACGGCATGGCGGAAGAACGGAACGTAAAACTGGACACCGAGGAGACAAGGCGGCTGCACGAGGCAGCGCAGCGGTTTTACACGGAATCCGTGCAGGGGCAGAGCGGTTTCGGCTCGCTCGGCGAGGAGGAAGTCGAGTTCATGTTCCAGCAGTACGCGCGCGCGCTGAAACTGCGGAAAGTAATGCGCGAAGACAGAAAGGCGGAGGTCAGCGAGAGCGAGGCAAAGGTCATTCATTTGCAGAATGCTGTCTTGGAGAGCCGCGAAACTGCGGAAAAGCTGCGCGAAGAAGCCTTGGCGGGCAACGACTTCCGCACGCTTACGCGGAAGTACTGCGGGGCGGATGCGCCGGCCAAAAAAGTTGCGCGCGGCGAACTCGCACCGGAACTTGAGCGGGTCGCTTTTGCAATGGAAGACAATACCGTGAGCGCAGTTACCGAACTGGACGGAAAGTATTATGTATTCAAGTGCACCGAAAGCTATGACAAGGAGGAGACGGCAAAGCGCAGAAAAAAGCTGCAGGACGAGAGACTGCAGAATCTGGTGCGCGAAGCCTATGAGCGCTATCTTGCCGCACACCCCTTTGCCGAAAACGAGGGGCTTTGGGACAGTGTAGAGGCAGCGGTCGGCAAGAGTTACAGCGGCGCGAACTTTTTTACGGCGGTCCGGGAGGCGCTGCGCTATGAAGGCGTATAAGGCAGAGGAACTCAGGGCTTTTACCGAGGCCCTGTTTCGAGGAGACAGCTTTGACCGCTTCCTGCTCTTAGAGGCGAGCTTTCAGACCGCTTTTTCGCTGGAACTGGACGGCAGGGTGGCCAAGGACTGGTACAGCGAAGAGGAAAGACAGAGCAGAGGCGTCGAAGACTTTGTCCGCTGGGGCGAGGTGAAAGCTTTGGCCTTTCAGGCAATCCGCGGCAAGCGCGCGCCGAGCGCGTTTCGCGTGGTGCTGCGCCTTGACCTTGCGGAGAGCACGGCCTTTCTCGCAGAGAGCGGCAGTAAGCTGCGTCCGGAGGAAGTGAGCGGATTCTATTTGAATTTGAATTACGAGGAGAAAACGCTCCGCATTGTGAGCGGTGTGAGTGTCAAAGCGTTCCCCGGAGACAAGGCGCTCGAGCAACTCTGGGACCGGAGCGCTGCGGAGCGGCTACGGGCAATGGGACTGGTAATCGCCGAACTGTAAGGAGGCAGGCATGAGAAGAGCGGGTCGGCTCTCGGACGGGAGAGAAGACGAGACGCTTCGTGACGAAGCGGCGCGCGAGGAGGCTTCGCGCGAAGAAGGGCAGGGGGAAGATGTGCTGGCCCTCTACTTAGAAGATTTAAAGCAGATTCCCGCACTCGAGGCGGAAGAGGAGGAAAGGCTGGTCGCTCAACTGCGGGCAAAGCCGGAGGACAGCCGGGCCAGAAAACGTCTCACCGAAGCGTATCTCGAGACAGCGCTCGCGGAAATTCGCCCCTATCTCGGCAGAATGGATGTCGGAGAGCTGATCGGTGTCGCGAATCTCGCGCTGACCGCAGCCCTCTGCGATGAAAAAACGTTGGAAAGCGCTGTACTTCGTGATACCATAAAGCGGAACGTGCATACCGCGTTGGAGGAAGCCGTACAGGAGGAAAGTCAGAGCGATGCGGAGGAGCATACACTTGCGGAACGCCTGAATGCAATGAGCGATCTTGCGAGCGAACTCGCGGCGGAGCTCGGCAGAGAGGCGAGTCCGGAGGACCTTGCCATACGCCTCGGCATTCCGATGGATGAGGTACAGCGTCTTCTTGCGATGAGTATGCAGGCACTCGAGTGAATCAGGTAAAAGCCGGAAGGAGAGACTATGAGCGTTAGAAGGATCTATGTAGAGAAGAAACCGGAATATGCAGTGCGCGCCGGAGAGCTTTTTGAGGACATTAAGACCTATCTCGGTATTTCCGGCATTGCGCGCGTGCGCGTTCTGGTGCGCTACGATATCGAGAATATCGAGGACAGCACCTATGCGAAGGCGCGCGGCACCATTTTTTCCGAGCCGCCGCTCGATTTGCTCTATGAGGAGGATTTTCCCCGTGAGAGCGGAGATCTGGTCTTTTCCGCAGAGTATCTGCCGGGACAGTTCGACCAGCGCGCGGACTCCGCGGAGCAGTGTGTCCGTCTGATTGACAAGGACGCGGCGGTATTGATTCGCACCGCGACGACCTATGTGCTCTCGGGTAAGCTCGATGAGCGAGAGCTCAAGGCCATCAAGAATTTCTGTATTAATCCCGTGGACTCCAGAGAGTGTGCGGAAGAGAAGCCAGCGACCCTGCGTCAGAACTTCCCCGCGCCGGAAGATGTGAAGACCGTCGAGGGCTTCGTTGACATGCCGGAAAACGAGTTCCGCGAACTCTATGCCTCCTTCGGTCTCGCGATGACCTATGAGGACTTTCTGGAGATTCGCCGCTACTTTGCGAGCGAGAAGAGAAACCCGACCGTGACCGAAATCCGGGTGCTGGATACGTACTGGTCAGACCATTGCCGCCATACGACCTTCCAGACCGAACTCACGAAGATTGCTTTCCTTGACGGAGACTTCCGTGAGCGTCTCACGAAGACCTATGAGCGCTATCTCCGCGACCACGAGGATTTGCTCGGCGGCAGAAGCGATAAGTTTATTTGTCTCATGGACCTCGCGCTGATGGGCATGCGCCGCTTAAAGCGGGACGGCAAGCTGACGGACCAGGAGGAGACGGATGAGATCAATGCCTGCTCCGTTGTCGTGCCGATTACGGTGGACGGCAAGGAGGAGGAGTGGCTCGTCAACTTTAAGAACGAGACCCACAACCACCCGACGGAGATTGAGCCCTTCGGCGGTGCGGCGACCTGCCTCGGCGGCGCGATTCGCGACCCGCTCTCCGGCAGAACCTATGTCTATCAGGCAATGCGCATTACCGGCGCGGCGGATCCGACCCGTCCGCTCGCAGAAACCCTGCCGGGAAAACTCCCGCAGCGTAAGCTTGTCACGGAGGCGGCGCACGGCTATTCTTCCTACGGAAACCAGATCGGTCTTGCGACCGGCTATGTAAAAGAAATCTATCACCCGGACTATGTCGCAAAGCGCATGGAGCTCGGCGCGGTGATTGCGGCGGCACCGCGAAAGAACGTGGTGCGCATGAGTTCCGACCCGGGCGATGTGATTGTATTGCTCGGCGGCAGAACCGGACGCGACGGCATCGGCGGTGCGACTGGCTCCTCGAAGATTCATACGACTTCTTCGATCGAGAGCTGCGGCGCCGAGGTGCAGAAGGGCAACGCGCCGACCGAGCGTAAGATTCAGCACATGTTCCGCCGCCCGGAGGTGAGCCTCTTAATCAAGAAGTGCAACGACTTCGGCGCAGGCGGCGTCGCGGTCGCAATCGGTGAACTTGCGCCGGGCCTTAAGGTTGAGCTCGATAAGGTTCCGCTCAAGTACGCGGGTCTCGACGGCACGGAGATTGCCATTTCCGAGTCGCAGGAGCGCATGGCCTGCGTAATCGATCCGAAAGATGTGGATACCTTCTTGCAGTATGCGAAGGAAGAGAACTTAGAGGCGACACCGGTCGCCGTGGTCACGGCAGAGCCGCGCCTTGTGCTTACCTGGAGAGGCAAGGACATTGTAAATCTGTCCCGCGCCTTCCTCGACACGAACGGCGCTCACTTGACGGCGGAAGTCGAAGTGGAACTGCCGAAGCGGAGCGAGAACCCCTTCGGCTATGCGGCAGGCGGCGATGTCAAGGAGAAGTGGCTTACAGTCCTCGGCGATCTGAACGTCTGCTCACAGAAGGGCTTGGTCGAGATGTTCGATGCCTCGATCGGCGTCGGCACGGTCACCATGCCCTACGGCGGTAAGCACCAGCTGACCGAAACCCAGAGCATGATTGCAAAGATTCCGCTGCTTCGCGGAAAGACCGACGCGGCGACCGTCATGAGCTACGGCTTCGATCCCTATCTCTCGAGCTGGAGTCCCTATCACGGCGCTGTCTACGCGGTCTGCGATTCGGTCGCGAAGGTCGCGGCGGTGGGCGGCGATATCGACAAGATTCACCTGACCTTCCAGGAGTTCTTCCGCCGCATGGATGACAACAAGCCGGAGAGATGGTCTCAGCCCTTTGCGGCCCTGCTCGGTGCCTATGAGGCGCAGCTCGAGCTCGGCCTCGCTTCGATCGGTGGCAAGGACTCCATGTCCGGTACCTTTAACGAGATTGATGTGCCGCCGACTCTGGTGAGTTTTGCGGTCGATGTGGCCTCGGTGCAGGATATCATCACACCGGAACTGAAAGCGGCGGGCAATCGCCTTGTGCTGCTCACGGTGAAGCGCGACGGCGATCTCTTGCCGGACTATGAGGATCTGAAGGCGCAGTACCGCGCCCTCACGGAAGACATCAAGGCAAAGCGCGTGCTGAGCGCCTATGTTTTGGAGCGCCACGGCGCGGCGGAGGCTGTCGCTAAGATGGCCTTCGGAAACGGCCTCGGCGTAAAGCTGGATGATAGCGTCACGGAAGAGACCCTCTTTGCGCCGGGCTGGTGCAACCTCCTGCTCGAAGTGAAGGCGGATGCGGTCGAGGCGCTGTCCTGCCGCACGGAGCGCTTCGGCGAGGTGACGGCGGAGCCCGTGCTTTCCTACCGCGGCAGCGTTCTTTCGCTTGCGGAAGCGGAAGCCGCTTGGAGTAAGACCCTCGAAGAAGTCTTCCCGACCCGCGTCACCGAGGACGGCGAAGTTCAGGATCGCCCGCTCTTCCGTGCGGAGAGCATTGCGGTCTGCAGCCACAAGATTGCTACGCCGCGCGTCTTTATCCCGGTCTTCCCGGGCACGAACTGCGATTACGACTCGGTGCGTGTCTTTGAGGCGGCGGGCGCCATTGTAAACGCCCCCATCTTCCGCAATCTGACGGCGGAGGACATTGCCTCCTCGGTTGAGGCTTACCGGAACGAAATTCAAAACGCGCAGATTGTGATGTTCCCGGGCGGCTTCTCGGCGGGCGATGAGCCGGACGGCTCCGCAAAGTTCTTTGCGCAGGTCTTCCGGAACGAGGTGGTGAAGGAGGAGCTCTTAAAGCTCTTAAACGAGCGCGACGGTCTGGTGCTCGGCATTTGCAACGGCTTCCAGGCTTTGATCAAGCTGGGCCTCCTGCCGGATGCGGACATCAAGGAGCAGGCGCCGGATGCGCCGACCCTTGCGATGAACCGCATCGGCAGACATTTGAGCCGCATGGTGAACCTGAAGGTTGTCTCGGACAAGTCCCCGTGGCTTAAGAATGCGGAGCTCGGCGGCGTGTACGCGAACCCGATTTCGCACGGTGAGGGACGCTTTGTCGCACCGGCGGAGACCATCGAGGCCCTGTTCCGGGCAGGTCAGGTCGCGACGCAGTACTGCGACTTCGAGGGCAGAGTTTCGACCGACGAGCTCTGGACGCCGAACGGCTCGTATGCGGCGATCGAAGGCATCACCAGTCGGGACGGACGCGTCTTCGGTAAGATGGCGCATCCGGAGAGAATCGGAGAACACATTAACAAGAATATTCCGCTCCGCCAGGATCTCGGCATCTTTGCCGCAGGCGTAGCGTATTTTCGCGGGTGAGCTCTCCATCCCAAAAGAAACAAATCAGTAAGGAGAGTAGGAGTGCATGAAGAAGGTAGTAAAATTTGGCGGTAGTTCCCTCGCCAGTGCGGAGCAGTTTAAGAAGGTCGGTGAGATTATCCGGAGCGATGCGGCGCGGCGTTATGTCGTGCCGAGCGCGCCCGGCAAGCGCCACAGCGGCGACACAAAGGTCACCGATCTCCTCTATCAGCTCTATGACAGCACGGAAGATGAGGCGCTCTTTCAGGAGACGCTGAAGGAAATCAAAGGGCGCTATCAGGAGATTATCGACGGACTCTCGCTGGATCTGGATCTCGGCGCGGAATTTGCCGAACTAGAAAAGAATTTCCGCGCACATTGCGGCAGAGAATATGCGGCGAGTCGCGGCGAATATCTGAACGGTCATGTGATGGCGGCTTACCTCGGCTTCCCCTTTGTGGATCCGGCGGATATGATACTCTTCCACAACGACGGCAGCTTTAATGCGGAGGAAACGGAGCGTGAGGTCGCGGCAAAGCTTGCCGGCTATGACTGCGCGGTGGTTCCGGGCTTCTACGGCAGAAAGCAGGACGGCAGCATTGCGACCTTTAGCCGCGGCGGCTCGGATGTCACGGGCTCTGTCATTGCGGGCGCCATCCACGCAGATCTCTATGAGAACTGGACGGATGTCTCGGGCTTCCTCTGCGCGGATCCGCACATTGTCGAAAACCCGGCCGTCATTGAGACCATTACCTACCAGGAGCTCCGCGAGCTCTCCTATATGGGGGCGGGTGTCATGCATGAGGATGCGATTTTCCCGGTGCGGAAGGAGGGCATTCCGATCAACATCCGGAACACCAACCGTCCCGAGGACAGCGGCACCATGATTGTGAGTTCCACCTGCAGAAAGCCGCGCTACACGATTACCGGCATTGCGGGCAAGAAGGGCTTCTGCTCGATTACGGTCGACAAGGACATGATGAACTCGGAAATCGGTTTTTGCCGCAAGGTGCTGCAGGTCTTTGAGGACAACGATATCAGTCTTGAGCACATGCCCTCCGGCATCGACTCGATGACCATTGTCGTGCACCAGTCGGAGTTCTTGGACCATGAGCAGAGAATCATGACCGGCATTCACCGCGCGGTGCATCCGGACCAGATTATCTTGGAGGACGACCTCGCGCTGATTGCGGTGGTCGGCAGAGGCATGAAGGACCAGCGCGGTACGGCGGCACGCGTCTTTGCGGCACTCACGCACGAGCACATCAATGTGAAGATGATCGACCAGGGCTCCTCGGAGTTCAACATCATCATCGGTGTCAAGAGCCGCGACTTTGAAAATGCGATTCGAGCGATCTACACGATTTTCGTGTTGACGCAGATTTGAGTTAAAACATGAGACAAATCATTGTGGTGGGCGGCGGCGCTGCGGGCATGATGGCGGCGGTGGCCGCTGCCGAAGCGGGCGCGGCGGTCACGCTGCTCGAAAAGAACGAGAAGTTGGGAAAAAAGATTTATATCACCGGCAAGGGGCGCTGCAATCTGACGAATGCGGCGCCCATGCGGGAAGTGCAAGCGCAGGTTGTGAGCAACCCGCGCTTTCTCTACAGTGCCTTCCGTGCCTTGACGAACGAGGACGTGATGCGCTTCTTTGAGCGCGCCGGCTGCCCGTTAAAGACCGAGAGAGGCGAGCGCGTATTTCCGGTCAGCGACCATGCGTCGGACGTGATACGCGCACTGGAGCGGGAGATGCAGGCGAAGGGCGTTCGCGTGCGCCTCAACACGGAAGTCCGTGACTTGCTGTTTTCGGGCGAGGCAGAAGCGCGCAGCGTGACGGGCGTCCTGCTGGCAAACGGAGATAAGCTTTCTGCGGACGCCGTGATACTCGCGACCGGCGGACTCTCTTACCCGGCGACCGGTTCGACCGGTGACGGCTATCGTTTTGCGGAGGCCGCGGGTATGACGCTCACGGAGCGCTATCCCTCTCTGGTGCCCTTGATTCTGAAAGAGCAGGAGAGCTGTGCCGCGATGCAGGGGCTTTCGTTAAAGAATGTCACGATTACGCTGAGGGACGGTAAGAAAAAGGTCTACGAGGGCTTCGGCGAGGCCCTCTTTACCCACTTCGGCATGAGCGGCCCCCTGTTGCTCTCGGCGAGCGCCCTCATCGGTCCTCTCCTTCGAAGCAAAAAGGAATTGGAGCTTCGTATCGATTTAAAGCCGGCGCTCACGGAGGAACAGCTCGAACAGAGACTGCTGCGCGAGTTTGACGAAAACAAGAATAAGGACCTCAAGAACATACTGCCTTCGCTCTTTCCGCAGAGTCTCATTCCGGAAGTGCTGCGGCAGAGCGGCATTTCCGGCGAAAAAAAGGTGAGAGATATCACGAAGGCGGAGCGCGCCGCGCTTCGGCAGGCGACCAAGGGGCTTTGCTTCACGGCGACCGGCCTTCGGGGCTTTAACGAGGCGGTGGTAACCAAGGGCGGTGTCTCGGTTCGCGCGGTCTCTCCGAATACCATGGAGAGTAAGACCGCAAAGGGGCTCTACCTTGCGGGCGAACTCCTGGACTTAGACGCGATGACCGGCGGCTTTAACCTGCAGATTGCCTGGTCGACCGGCATGCTCGCGGGACGAAGCGCCGCGGAAGCGGAATGAGCGGGAGGAAGAGATGGAGAAAATAAAGGCACTCGCAATCGACGGACCGGCAGGTGCCGGAAAATCCACGATTGCGCGGGCAGTAAGTCATAAACTCGGCTGGATTTATGTGGACACCGGGGCGCTGTTCCGGGCTGCGGCACTCTCGCTGCTCGAACAGGGCATTTCGCCGGAGGACAGCGAGGCGGTGAGTAAGGCTGCGTCGAATCTGCGGCTTGACCTCTGCATTGCGGACGGTGTGCAGCACGTCTTTGTCGACGGGCGGGATGTGAGCGCTGAGATACGGCGCGAGGAAATCGGCAAGGCGGCGAGCGCGTTTGCGCGTGAAGATGCCGTTCGACAGCGGGTTCTCGTGATCGAGCGGGAAATAGCCGCGCGGGAGCCGGTCGTCATGGACGGAAGGGACATAGGCACGGTGGTGCTGCCGAATGCGCTCGCCAAGGTCTTCCTAACCGCGAGTGTCGAAGTGCGCGCAAAGCGCCGCACGGCGGAACTCCGGGAGAAGGGCATAGAGGCAAATTTCGAGGAAGTGAAGCGGGACATTGCGGCCCGCGATGAGCAGGATAAGAACCGCGCGGTCGCGCCGCTTCGGCAGGCGGAGGATGCGCTCCTCCTAGACAGCTCGGAGCTTGGCATTGCGGAAGTACAGCAGCGCATACTCGCGCTGGTCAGAGAGAAGGAAGCAGAGTGACGGAGCGGCGAAAGAGAGAAGTGATACTCGCCTCGAGCGCGGGCTTTTGTTTCGGCGTCAAGAAGGCGGTCGAGACCGTGTACCGCGAGGCCGAGGAGAGCAAGGATACGGTTTACAGCTACGGCGCCATCATCCACAACGAGGAGGTGGTGCGGGATCTCACCGAAAAGGGCGTGGTCGTCTTTGAGGATGCCGATGCTGCGGCGAAGGTGAGCGCCCTCCCCGAGCATGCGGGCACAATCATACTCCGCTCGCACGGCGTGGGACCTGAGGTATACCGCCTCTGCGAGGAGAAGAAACTGCGCATTGTGGATACGGCCTGTCCTTTTGTCAATAAAATACACAAGATAGTCGAGGCGGAAAACCGAAAGGGACGCCGGGTGCTGATTGTCGGCGATCCGAAGCACCCCGAAGTGCAGGGAATTCGCGCCTGGGGCAGGGGAGATACCGAGGTAATTCAGAGCGAAGAAGAGCTGCTCGCGCTCGATATCCCGAAGGACACTGCGCTGTCCGTGGTGTCCCAGACAACGTTTCAACTTGCAAAGTTTAAAATGCTGGTTGATAAAATCAGAGAGTTAGGTTATGATATAGCTTGTTTTAATACGATTTGCAACGCGACGCAGGAAAGACAGGCGGAGGCTAAAAAAATTGCTTCCGAAGTCGATGCTATGATCGTGATCGGAGGGGAAAACAGTTCTAATACGAGAAAACTTGTGGAAATCTGTTCCGCAGTTTGTCCGAATACGTTTTACGTCCGGACCGCGAGAGAACTAGATCCTGAGCTTTTGGCGCCCTTTCAGCGAATTGGTATTACAGCGGGGGCATCCACCCCCAAACATATCATTGAGGAGGTTCAAGCCATTGTCAGAGCAGAGTTTTGAACAGATGTTGAATGAGTCTTTTAAGACGATTCACACGGGAGAAGTTGTATCGGGAACAGTACTGGATGTGAAGGAGGATCAGATCATCCTGAACATCGGCTATAAGTCGGACGGCGTCATCACCAGAAACGAGTACACGAACAATAACAGCCTCGACCTCCGGACTGTCGTGCAGATTGGTGACGAACTGGAAGCCAAGGTCATGAAGGTAAATGACGGCGACGGCCAGGTTTCCCTCTCGTATCGCAGACTCGCGGCGGACAGAGGCAACAAGCGCCTGGAAGAGGCGTTTAACAACCACGAGGTCTTGAAGGCGAAGGTTGTCCAGGTCCTGAACGGCGGACTGAGCGTGCTGGTTGACGAGGCACGCGTTTTCATTCCGGCAAGCCTGGTTTCGGATTCTTATGAGAGAGATTTGAATAAGTATGCGGATCAGGAGATTGAGTTCGTTATCACCGAGTTCAATCCGCGCAGAAGAAGAATCATCGGCGATCGCAAGCAGCTCATGCAGGCTGCAAAGGCAGAGATGCAGAAGGAACTTTTTTCTCGCATCAAGGTCGGCGATGTGGTTGAGGGTACGGTCAAGAACGTGACCAACTTCGGTGCGTTCGTGGACCTCGGCGGCGCTGACGGTCTCCTGCACATCTCCGAGATGAGCTGGGGCAGAATCGAGAACCCGAAGAAGGTTCTGAAGTCCGGCGACCGCGTCAGAGTCTTCATCAAGGAGATTTCCGGCACGAAGATTGCGCTGAGCTTAAAGTTCCCGGACCAGAATCCGTGGATCGATGCGGCTGAGAAGTACGCACAGGGCAACATTGTCAGAGGCCGTGTTGCACGCATGACCGATTTCGGCGCGTTTATCGAGCTGGAGCCGGGCGTGGATGCACTGCTTCACGTCTCCCAGATCGCAAGAAAGCACATCGACAAGCCGTCGGATGTTCTTGAGATCGGCGATGAGATCGAGGCAGAGATTGTCGAGTTCAACGCAGACGACAGAAAGATCTCCCTCAGCATGAAGGCACTTGAGAACATGCAGGGCGATGAGATTGTCTACGAGGACGCTGCACCGCAGGACGAGCAGTAAAAAGCGAATTGAGAGGCAGGGGGGAAGTTCTCCCCTGCCTTTTTCTGTTTGTAATAAAAATACAGTCTCAAAAGGAACACAATGACAGAATCGGCACAGAAAAAAGAGCGAGAATTTGCGATTTATTCCTATACGGCAAGGGGCAGGGAGCTGGCGGCTCAAATCGAGGCCTTGCTTCGAGCGGAAGGCTATCTTTGTATTCAAGCGGAGGTGAAGGAAGCCTTTGCCCGCTGTGAAGCGCTGGTGTTTGTCGGCGCGAGCGGCATTGCGGTGCGGAAAATAGCTCCCTTTGTGAAGGATAAGTTTCAAGACCCGGCAGTGCTCTGTCTCGATGAGTACGGGCGCTTTGTGATACCCCTGCTCTCGGGACACGTGGGCGGTGCCAACGAGCTCGCGCGCCTCATCGGACGGCAGCTCGGCGCCGCTGTCGCAATCAGCACGGCGACCGACTTAAACGGCCGCTTTGCCGTGGATGTCTTCGCAAAGAAAAACGGGCTTGTAATCAAGAGCCGGGAGAATGCAAAGCGCATCAGCGCGGCGCTGCTACGATACGAGACCGTGGCCTTTGAGAGCAACTACCCGCTTCGGGAGGAAGAAACATTGCCGTCGGGTCTCTATGCCGGAAAGGCGGAGGCCGGAAAACTCGGCATATGCGTGAGTGCCGCGGGGGAGCTGCCGCCGAACGCTTGTCTTCAGCTGATCCCGAAAATTTACGCGCTCGGTGTGGGCTGCCGGAGAAATACGCCGGTTGAAGTACTGCGGGAGGCGGCACTCCGCTTTCTGAAAGAACAAAATGTTTCAAAAGATGCCCTGTTCGCACTTGCGAGCATAGACTTAAAGCGCGACGAACTCGCCGTATCGGCGCTCGCAAGCTATCTCGAACTCCCGACGCGCTTCTTTACGGCGGAAGAACTCGCGGCCGTACCGGGGGAGTTCGAGACCTCGGAGTTTGTGCGGAAGACCACCGGAGTCGGGGCGGTCGCCGCGCGCGCGGCCGCGCGTTGTGCGCCGATTCAGATTACGGGGAAGACGGTGGTGGACGGGGCGACCTTTGCGCTCTACCGGAAGGAATTTACGCCCACCTTTCGCACGGAGCGTCCCTTTGTATTGATTGCGGGGGCGCGCTATCAAGGCAAGCTGCGATTTGCGGAGCGGCTGTGCAGCGAGGGACATATCGCGGGATTTCGGGCAGTGCCGGAAACTGTGCTTAAGACGCTCACGGAGATTTTGCTGCGAGAGGATAGGACAGCTTTCGAAGCGGAACTTTCAAGCAGCGTGCATTTGCTTGCGGAAGAGGCACGGAATCGCGGAGAGGCACTGCTTCTATCGAGCGTAGGCGGCGGCCTTGTTCCGATCGAGCGGCGGGACAGAGCCCTGCGCGACGCGGTGGGGCGCCTCCAGTGTGCACTCGCGGCCGAGGCGGATGAAGTGTATCTCCTCGAGCTCGGTTTGGCGAGAGCGCTTAAGAAGTTCGGGGAAAGCGTATAGAAATTGTAAGAAGTTTGCAAATCATTTACGAGCGGCCTCGGCTATAATGGCTTGAGGCAAAGGAGGTAAGAAAGCAAGATGAGAGTACAGAATAAATGGACGCAGCGCTTCCGCGCGCTCGCGTTGACACTGGGCTTAAGCGCGCTCTTTGCGCTGCCGGCTTACGCAGAGAGCGCGGAAATTCGCGCGACCGCAACCAAGGATCAGGTGACCGTGAGCGGAACAGTCAGCGGAGACAGTACTTCCGAGGACGGTAAGCTCTACTTTTTTGCACTGGATCCCTATAACGACAGCATCAAGGACGCACAGCCCATTCAGAGTGCGGCGTACGGCGCGAATTTCTCCTTCACCGCACCGCTCCTTGACGGCACGCCGGAGACCAGACTCTACGACCAGTTCGCAATTGCGGTCTGGAAGAACGGCCGTTATTACGACATCGGCCGCCGCGCCTACATCACCAACCCGGAGGTGGTCGCAAAGAGCGATAAGCCCTACGAACAGCCGCTCACGAAGAAGGGTCTTTTGGTGGAGCTCAACATGCTGAGCGATGCGTTCGATCTCGGCGTGAAGCATGTGAACGTAAACTTTAACTTTGCGCACATCACCTCGGGAACCGGCATCGACTACACCTACGAGGGAAAGACCTACCACTTCGACAAGAATCAGATTGCGGAGTACGATAAAACCATCAGCGCCTTCTCCGGTAAGAGCATGATGGTCACGGCCATAGTCTTAAACGGCTGGAACGATAAGATGCCCGAGCTCATCTATCCGGGTGTCAAGAAGACGGACGGCGTCTTCTACTACGGCTTTAACACGGCGACCAAGGAGGGCTATGAGACCACGCGCGCGCTGATGAGCTTCCTTGCACAGCGCTATAACGGCGAGAACCCGAGCTACGGCCGCGTCTCGAACTGGATCATCGGCAACGAGATCAACAACGGCAGAAACTGGAACTACATGGGCAAGATGGACATCGACAAGTACGTGACCGAGTATGTCCGCGCCTTCCGCGTCGCCTACACGGCCATCAAGGCGCAGCAGGCAAACGCGCGTGTCTTCTTCTCGATCGACATGAACTGGAACGATCCGAACGCGGATCAGAAGACCATGTACTCCGCGAAGCACATCCTCGACAAGGTAAACGCAGAGATTAACCGGAACGGCAACATCGACTGGCAGCTTGCTTACCACCCGTATCCGTATCCCATGACGGAGCCGGAGTTCTGGGATGATCACAACACCGGTGCCATTGTGCAGAACGAGAGCACCAAGATCATCGACTTTGAGAACCTGAATGTCCTCACGGATTACCTGAAGGCTTCGAACTTCAGAAACCGCGCGGGAGAGGTGCGCCACATCATCCTCTCGGAGCAGGGATTCACGGCCATCAGCCCCTCGCGCGGCAATGTGGAAGAGCAGCAGGCGGCGGCCTTTGCCTATGCCTACTACATTGCGGACTCCAACCCCTATGTGGATGCGCTCATTCTGAGCCGTCAGGTGGATGCACCGCTTGAAGTGAGAAGCAGCTGTGCCTTCGGCCTCTGGGCTTGCCGCATGGATGTCGGCGATGCGATTGTCGCGACCAGAAGAAGAAAAATCTGGGCGGTATTCAGGGACATCGACAAGAAGGCAAAGACCCTGGAGGCGACCGAGTTTGCAAAGCCGATTGTCGGCATTCAAAAGTGGTCGGATGTGGTTCCGGACTTCCGCTGGAGAAGCCTCGAGAAGTAAAGAAGCCTTGACTTTTTGCGGCCCTAAGCTTATGCTGATTCGGAATTAAATGATCAAATGCAGTGAAGACGCACAGTAGCACCGGCAGAGCGCACAGAGAGCGGGAGAGGGCTGAGATTTCCGCCGCAACACCGGAGGTCGAACCTTCGCGTCGGAGCAGCGGAGCTGAACGGGCTTGGCCTCAGTAGGTTTCGACGTCTTTCCGCGTCAAGGATACAAGGAGCGGTCCGCAGCATAAGCGGATAATGCGGGTGGTACCGCGGGTTACATAACTCGTCCCGGATACAGAGAGCTTACTCTCTGTATCCTTTTTTATTCCCCGCAAGTCAGAAAAGGAGAGAGGCATGGACAAGAAGCAGTTTGAGGACTTGAAGCAGCGCTTTGCCGAGAGAGCCGCTGCGATGGAGCAGAAGAACTCGGAGACCCTCTACGAGCTCCGGAAGGAGTTCCTGGACCGGAAGGACGGCTTGGTCAGCGGACTCATGAAGCTCATGAAGAGCGTTCCCCCGGAGGAGAAGGCGGACTTCGGAAAGGAAGTCAATGCGCTGAAGGACTGGGTGCTCGAGAACTTGACCGCCCTTGAAAAGCAGGCGAGAGAGGCAGAGCTGAATCGTCGCTACGAGGCAGAGAAGATTGATGTGACCCTCCCCGGTGTTGCGCTTAGTCGCGGAAATCTTCACCCGGACACTCTGGTTCGGAACCAGATGATCGAGGCCTTTGCGGGCATGGGCTTTGAGATTTACGAGGGTGCCGAGATTGAGACGGATTACTATAACTTCACCGCCCTCAACACGCCGCAGGACCACCCGGCGCGCGATATGCAGGATACGTTTTATCTGAGCGATAAGTTCCTGCTTCGCACCCAGACCTCCGCAGGCCAGATTCACGTGATGGAGAAGCAGAAGCCGCCGATTAAGATTCTCTCCCCGGGCAAGGTGTTCCGCTCGGACGACGACGCGACGCACTCCCCGATGTTCATGCAGATGGAGGGGCTCGTGGTGGATAAGGGCATCACGCTCTGCGATCTCCAGGGTATGCTCGACAAGTTTGTCGAGAAGTTCTTTGGCTCAGGCGTCAAGACGCGCCTTCGTCCCTCCTACTTCCCGTTCACGGAGCCCTCGGTCGAGGTCGATGTGAGCTGTTTCTCCTGTGGCGGCAAGGGTTGCCGTCTCTGCAAGGGAACGGGCTGGATCGAGATTCTCGGTGCGGGCATGGTGAACAAGAAAGTGCTCGAGAACTGCGGCATCGACTCGGATGTATACTCCGGTTTCGCCTTCGGAATCGGTATAGAGCGCGTCGCAATGCTGAAGTACGGCATCGGTAACATTAAGTATCTGTTCGAGTCGGATCTCCGCGTGCTCCGGCAGATCAATGAGTAAGGAGGCAGAGAGATGATAGCGCCGCTCAGTTGGCTTAGAGAATATGTAGACATTGATTGCACCCCGCAGGAACTCGAGGAGAAGCTCTTCTCCTGCGGCTTTGAAGTGGAGAGTTTGGAGGAAGTCGGCGCGCGGATTTCCCGCGTGGTCGTGGGCCTCGTGACAAGCTGCGAGCCCATCGAGGGCACGCATTTGCACCTCTGTGAGGTGGACTGCGGCAGTGAGGGCAAGTTCCAAATTTGCTGCGGCGCGGACAATGTGGAGGCGGGCAAGAAGTTCCCGACCGCCCTGGTCGGCGCAACGGTCTGTGAAACCAACAAGGAGAGAACGGAGATTGTCGGCACCGCGACCATACAGGCGGGCAAGCTTCGCGGCTACGACTCCTTCGGCATGCTCTGCTCCGGCATGGAGCTGGGTCTTAACGAAGACTTGTACCCGGGCGCAGGCTATAACGGCCTCCTTGTGTTGCCGGAGGATGCGGTTCCGGGGACGGATGTGAAGCCCATCGTGGGTCTCGACGACTGGCTCTTTGACATCGCAATCACGGCAAACCGCCCGGATTGCCAGGGCATCTACGGCATTGCGCGCGAAGTGGCGGCTGTTCTCGGCAAAGAGATAAAGCCCCTGCCGCTTAGCTACCGCGCGGAGAAGACCGAGCCGCACACGCTTCAGGTTGAAGTGGAAGCGCCGCAGTACTGCCCGCGCTATGAGGCGCACGCGGTGAAGGATGTCAAAATAGCGCCCTCGCCCGCGTGGCTCCGCCGTCGCCTGAGCCTGGTCGGCGTGAGCGCAATTTCCAACATGGTGGATATCACGAACTATGTGATGCTGGAGCTCGGACAGCCGATGCACGCCTTTGACCGCCGCGACTTATCGGGCGACCGCATTGTGGTGCGCACAGCGAAGGAAGGCGAAAAGCTTGTGACCCTCGATGAGCAGGAGTTAACGCTCAGCGAGAGCAATCTTTTAATCTGCGACGGCGAAAAGCCGGTCGGCCTTGCGGGCATCATGGGCGGTCTCAATTCGGAGATTAAGGATACGACGACCGCAGTTGTCTTTGAGGCCGCAAAGTTTGCGCGCGACAACATCCGCCGCAGCGCCCGGGCGCTCGGAAAGCGCACCGATGCGAGCGCGCACTTCGAGAAGGGCACGGACGAGTACACGGTGGTGCTCGCAATGCAGCGCGCCCTGCATTTAACCGAAGAACTCGGTGCCGGAACGGTCACGGATGAGTGCGCGGGCAAGAATACGGGCAACAGCATCGAAAAGCGCCCGCTTACGGTGAGCCTGTCCCGCGTGAACGGCGTACTCGGCATCGAAGTGCCGGGGGAGGCGGTGTGCCGCATTCTTGCAAACCTCGAGATGGAGCCGAAGCTTGAGGGCGATGCACTGAGCCTCAAGATTCCCGCCTACCGCGAGGACATGGAGAGCTATCAGGATGTCGCCGAAGAGGTGATACGCTTCTACGGCTATGAGCACATCGTCCCGAGCTTCTTAAAGAGCGCGGAGGTCACGAGCGGCGGTCTTAACGAGAGACAGCGCCGGGAACTCAAGTTAAAGGAGACGCTGACGGGCGGCGGCATGTACGAGGCTGTCCATTACTCCTTCTTCTCCCCGGCGGACTTAAAGCTGTTCCGCTATCCGGAGGGAAGTGAGGCGCTTCGCGCGATTCGCATTCTGAACCCGATCAGCGAAGAACTCTCGCTCATGCGCACGGTGCTCTCGCCCTCCATGGCGAATGCCGTCATGCGGAACCAGAAGGTCGGCAATCTCTCCGGGCGCCTCTTTGAGCTGGCAAAGGTCTTCATTCCGAAGTCCCTGCCGCTCACGGAGTACCCGGAGGAGAGAGCGCACTTAGCATTTGCGTTCTTTGGCAAGGAGGAGAGCTTCTTCACCCTGAAGGGCGCTCTGGATCTCGCGGCCGAGAGCCTGCATGTCAAGTTCCGCTATGAGGCTTCGAGCGAGCCGTTTACGCACCCCTACCAGACCGCGGCGGTCTATGTGGGCGATGTAAAGGTGGGCTATCTCGGCAAGCTGGCTTACGACATTGCCGGGGAACTGAACCTCCGCACAGATGCCTATCTCGCGGAATTGGACCTCGATACCATCGAGAGCCTGCCGCACGAGCCGGTCTGCTTCACGCCGCTCCCGAAGTTCCCGGAGGTACAGCGCGACCTGGCACTTGTCATGGACAAGGCAATCAGCTGCGAGCAGGTCGTGAATCTGATTCAGAGCTGCAGCCCGCTGATTCGCGAGGTGAAGCTCTTTGATGTCTACGAGGGCGCACCGATACCGCCGACCAAGAAGAGCCTTGCGTTCACCCTGACCTTCCGTCCGGAAGAACAGGCCTTCACACCGGAGGCGCTCGACAAGCTGACGCAGGAGATTCTTGAGAAGTTAAAAACAAGCCGTGATATTGCCCTTCGCGTTTGAGCAAACGGCACTTCAAAAGAAAGCATTTACCGCCCCGGGCGGGAAGACAAGAGCTGTCTTTCCGCGGGCGGTAACAAAAAAGCTGCGTGCGAAAGCACGCAGCTTTTTTGCAACGGCGCAAAACAGAGTTATAGGACAAAAAGAGTCGGTAGAAAGCGTTTTAAC
Source organism: Stomatobaculum longum (assembly GCA_905370385.1). GTDB lineage: Bacteria > Bacillota > Clostridia > Lachnospirales > Lachnospiraceae > Moryella > Moryella longum_A. The sequence goes on along the minus strand of CAJPKN010000003.1, from coordinate 7,605 downwards.
CCCTTGCGATACAAGGCTTTTGTCTGCGTACATCTTTCTTGAACCGGTTCGTTTGTCCGTTTCGCCGGTTAATATCTTTTCAAGCATCCCAACCCTGTCTTAGAGGTGCACCATCCGGTACGAACCGGGAGACGCTGAGGCTCAGTTCTTTTTCTTCGGATTCTTGGGAAACCACCCCTTCTTGACGCGCTCCTCCTGCTCAAAGAGTTCAAGTATGCTCCAGAGGCAGCTCACGCCGAAGACTGCGCAGAGCGCACTCGCGACCGTCCCGCGAAGAAACAGAGAAGCGGCAAGTGCGGCAAGACCGACAAGCGCAAACAGCGGCCAGATTTGTTTGCCGATATAGTATTCGCTCTTTATGACGATGGGGTGAAAAGCGCCTATCATCAAAAATGCACCGCAGCCGATTAAGAGGCCGTTCAAATTCATGAGACATCCTTTCTATTCGCAAAAAGCCAAGCAACAGAGCTTGTTAAGTAATATCTAATATTGCTAGGAAGAGAATAGCAGAGGCCGGTAAGAAAAAACAGTGCCGTGGCAACAAAAAGAAAAAATACGAAAACCAAGAGAAAGAGAATCAAGAGACAAGGAAATCCCCGCCTCGCTCTGCCCGCTTTGTTTCGGGCGGAGCGAGGCGGGGATTTCCCCGAATTGAAATAGACTCAGAGCAGAAGCTCGTAGTAGCGGAGCGACGTGGTTTTACGGAAGCCGTTTTCCGTGTAGAGGCGCACCGCAGGCGTGTTGGAAGCGCTGACCTGCATGACAGCCTTCTTGTAGCCGAGCTTTTTCAGGAGTCCCAGGAACTGCGGGAAGAGCTCGCTGCCAACGCCTTGACCGATCAAATCCTTGCGGGTCGCAATGCGGTGCAGGTAAGCCTTGTTGTCCTTCAGCGGGGTGACAAAGCAGCGGAAGGCCGGTTTCTTATCTTCGGGGCGGAATACCTGGTAGGCACGGAAGCCTTCCGGGGACGGCTTGGACTCGAGGAAACGGTAGCGCGAATCCGGCGTCGGCTTGTCTTCGAGTTCGCACTCCATCTCGGTCTCCTCCTCCGCGAGGTGCGCGCCGATCGAGAGAAGTACGGGAAGCGCATCTTTGCAGCTGCCGTCAATCGGGAAGCGAACCACCGGGGCTGCGCCCTTTAAACTCTTGCCCGGGAAGGTGATCTTAGCCTTTTCCCAGAGGCGGCGGAAGTAACCCTGCTTGCGGTAGTCCGGATCGGTGAACGCATAGACCTCGAAAATTTGATCGCCGAGGCCGCAGAGCGCCATGACAGCGCGGAGTTCCTTGGGATCTTTGCTGTCATAGGCGAGCAGGTACTTGGTGCCCGGCTCGAGAAGCGGGAAGGTCATCGAAAAAGCTTCCTTCTCGTGGCAGCGTTTCAACAGGTCCATAATTTTGTCCTGCTCGCCGTGGTTTAAACGATCTTGTTCTGTTAATTTCATAGAGCTCCCATCTGCGCTTTGCGCATATTCGTTCATCTTAAAGATTTCCGTCATTATAACATAGATTTTACGGCTGTGCGAGGCAGGGAAAAGCTGTAAGAAAACCGTAAAGCGTGCGCGCTCGTTGCGTGCGGGGACAAAAAAACATATAATAAGAAAAACGAGTTTACGGCTGCCTACAGGAGGAAGCGATGATTACAACTTTAATCGAAAAAATCAAAGAGACCAAGGCCCCGATTTGCGTCGGTCTGGACCCCATGCTGGCGTATATTCCGGATGAGGTAAAGCAGGCCGCGTTTGCCGAGAAGGGTGAAAATTTAGAGGGGGCGGCAGAGGCCTGCCTCCGCTTTAACGAGGCGATACTTCGGGAGACGGCGGATCTGATTCCGGCGGTGAAGCCCCAGATTGCCATGTACGAGCAGTTCGGCATTCCGGGTCTCATTGCCTACGAGAAGACCGTGCGGCTTGCAAAGGAGCTCGGGCTCATTGTCATTGCGGATGTGAAGCGCGGCGACATCGGTTCTACTTCGGCGGCCTATGCGGAGGGACACCTCGGCAGCATCACCATAGGCGAGAAGCAGTTCTTCCCCTTTGACGCGGATATGGCAACCGTGAACCCCTACCTCGGCAGCGACGGCGTAAAGCCCTTCCTTGAGGTCTGCGGACGCTGCGATAAGGGTATTTTTGTGCTCGTCAAGACCTCGAATCCCTCGAGCGGCGAGTTGCAGGATCGGCTGATTGACGGCGAGCCGCTCTATGCGCGGGTCGCGGATCTCACCTCGTCCTGGGGTGAGTCCCTCATGGAGGGCGAATGGTCCAATGTCGGCGCGGTGGTCGGTGCGACTTACCCGAAGATGCTTTCGGAGCTCAGAGCGCGTATGCCGCACACCTTCTTCCTGATCCCGGGCTACGGCGCGCAGGGCGGCAAGGCGGAGGATCTCGCGGTCGCGTTTAACGAAAAGGGCGAGGGCGGCATCGTGAACTCTTCCCGCGGCATCATCGCGGCGTGGAAGCAGGAGCAGTATCGTGCGTTCGGCGCAGAGGGTTTTGCAAAGGCGGCGCGACAGGCGACGCTCGATATGATTGCGGATCTTCGGCGTTGCATCCGCTTTGCGTGAGAAATGGGGGAATCGGCATATGAGTAAAGTAAAGGAGCGCGCTTCCGTCCTGGGACAGCGCGAATTATGTCCCGGTGTCTTTGACCTGAGACTTTTGGCACCGCAGATTGCGGCGGCGGCAAAACCGGGACAGTTTGTCAATGTGTTTTTGAATAACGAGGCGCATATTCTGCCGAGACCCATCAGTCTCTGCAACATAGACCGCGAGGACGGTATCTTGCGTCTGGTGTATCGCGTGACCAAGGAGGGAAGCGGAACCGAAGAACTTTCGCGCTACCCAGCGGGCACCGAGCTCATGCTCCTCGGCCCGCTTGGCAACAGCTTCCCGACCGAACTGGATGATGTCGCTGTGGTCGGCGGCGGCATCGGTATACCGCCTCTCCTTGAACTCCTCTGGGCACTCCCGGGGAAAAAGACCGCGCTCCTCGGCTATCGCAGCAAGGGCCAGCTCTTTTTGCTCGAGGACTTTGCGGTCGCCGCGGATGAGGTTAAGATAGCGACCGAGGACGGCAGTCTCGGCATTCAGGGTAACGTTGTGGATCTGCTCCGCGCCCTGCCGGAAAAACCGAAGGCAATTTTGAGCTGCGGTCCGCTGCCCATGCTCCGCGCGCTGAAGACCTATGCGGCGGAGGAAGGCATTCCGCTCTGGGTCTCCATGGAAGAGCGCATGGCCTGCGGCATCGGCGCCTGCCTCGGCTGCATCACCGAGAGCGCGGAAGTCGATGCGCACTCGAATGTCAAAAACAAGCGCGTCTGTGCCGACGGACCGGTATTTCGCGCAGAGGAGGTGGTGCTTTGAACATCTCAACGGAAGTGAGTCTTGCGGGAATCACCCTCAAAAATCCCGTGATGACGGCGAGCGGCACCTTCGGGGCCGGCGAAGAGTACAGTGAATTTGTGGACCTCAATAAGCTCGGCGCGGTCGTGACCAAGGGTGTCGCGGCCGTTCCGTGGGCGGGCAACCCGACGCCTCGCATCGCGGAGACGCCGAGCGGCATGCTGAATGCGATCGGCCTGCAGAACCCGGGTGTGGATGTATTCCTCAAGCGGGACTTGCCCTTCTTAAAGCAGTTTGACACCCGCGTCGTGGTCAATGTCTGCGGCCACAGCGAGGAAGAGTATGTCGAGGTCGTGGAGCGGCTCCGCGAGGCGCCGGTCGATTTTTTGGAGCTCAACATCTCCTGCCCGAACGTCAAAGAGGGCGGCATTGCCTTCGGCACCCAAGCAAAGGCGGTCGAGCACATCACCCGCCGTGTGAAGGAGAGGGCGGCACAGCCGTTAATTGTCAAGCTATCGCCGAATGTCACCGATATTACGGAGATCGCGCGTGCGGCTGAGGCGGGCGGCGCGGACGTGCTCTCGCTCATCAACACCCTGACCGGCATGAAGATTGACATTGAGCGCAGATGCTTTGTGCTCGCGAACCGCACCGGCGGCCTTTCGGGGCCCGCGGTGCACCCGATTGCGGTGCGCATGGTCTATGACTGCGCACATGCGGTCAAGCTGCCCATCATCGGTATGGGCGGCATCGAGAACGGCGCGGACGCGGTCGAGTTTTTGCTCGCGGGCGCGACGGCGGTCTCGGTCGGCACGGCGAATTTCCGGAACCCGCGCGCTTCGGAGGAGGTCGCGGAGGGAATTGCCGCGTATCTCTCGAGAACCGGTACCAAGGATGTCAGAGAACTCATCGGCGCGGTGCGCTAATAAGGGAGGACTATGGAACAGTACAAGCAGGAATTTATCGAGTTTATGATTTCGTGCGAGGTCTTAAAGTTCGGAGACTTCGTGACCAAGAGCGGCAGAAAGACCCCGTTTTTCGTGAACACCGGTTTTTACCGCACCGGAACCCAGTTAAAGGAACTCGGTGCTTACTATGCGCGCGCCATCCATGCGGCCTTCGGCGACGAGGCAAGCCTGCTCTTCGGACCGGCGTACAAGGGCATCCCGCTCTGTGTCGCGGCTTCCATCGGCATGAGCGAGCTCTATGAGAAGGAGCTCGGCTATGTCGCAAACCGAAAGGAAGTGAAGGACCACGGCGACAAGGGCATATTGCTCGGCGCACCGATCAAGGACACGGATAAGATTGTGATTGTCGAGGATGTGACCACGGCGGGTACCTCGATTGAGGAGACCATGCCCATCATCAAGGCGCAGGGCAACGCAGAGGTACTGGGCCTCGTGGTCAGCGTGGACCGCTGCGAGAGAGGCAAGGGCAAAAAGAGCGCACTCTCCGAGATTTCGGAGCGCTACGGCATCAAGACGACGGCGATTGTCACCATGAAGGAGGTCATTGAACACCTCTACAAGCGTGAAGTGAACGGCAAGGTGATTATCGACGATGCGCTGATGGAGAGAATCGATGCTTACTACCGTGAGTACGGTGCGGAGGAGGACTGAGCCGCTCGATGGATAAGATTCAGTGGAAGCATCGCCTGCTCGGAACCCTGCTCTTTTTGATTTATCTGGCCGGGCTCAGTTACTTTCTCTTTTTTGCCGAGGCGCTCGGCAGGCAGGGGAGGGTCAATGCGAACTTGCGCTACAACCTCGTGCTCTTTCGGGAAATCTGGCGTTTCTGGCATTACCGCGATATTCTGGGCTACCGCGCCTTCGTGTTGAATACCGCAGGCAATGTGCTAGCCTTTGTTCCCTTCGGCTTTTTTCTGCCGATTGTGAGCGCGCGGCGTCACAATTTTTCCCGCATTTTAATTGCCGGTTTTCTATTTTCGGGACTCATCGAAACGGTGCAACTTGCAACGCGACTCGGCAGTTTTGATGTCGATGATATTTTTTTGAATACAATCGGCGTCGTCGCGGGTTATTTTATTTTTCGACTGGCATTGAGGAGGTTAAATCGTGAAGCTGCCGAATCCGTTTCGTAAGCGAGAATATCAAATCCTGACGCCGGCAACGAAAGTCGATGACTCCATTTTGGAACGGCCGGAGTTTTTGCCGGAAGAGGAAGTGAGACGCAGCGGGAAAAAGACTGCGGCAAAACAAAAGAAGGGCAAGCAACTGGAAGGCCTCATCAGTTACCTCAGGAAACCGCGCGCCGAAGAGGGATACACGGTGCTGGTTGCTGCCTGCATAGCGATACTCTTCACCGTATTTGCCTTTTTCGGCATGATACAGGCGGCAGGCGAGCCCTCGCTCACGGTTTCGGCGGCGGTCATGAGCGCCATGCTGGTCTCGGCCTACGGAATCTATCTTGCGGTCAAGGCGCTGCGCGACAAGGATAAGGACCAGCTCTACACCTGGGTGGGACTCTCGCTTTCTTCGGTGGTAACGGTGATATGGGTGATTGCGCTCCTCCTGGGGCTCACATCTTGAGGGGCGGAGAAGAGCTCCTTCGGGAGCGCCGCGCGCTATCTGCTGAGCGGCTTAGAGAAATACCGGCGGAAGAGGCCGCGGGACGCTTGTTCCGAGGCTTCTTTCGGCGAGAAGCGCTGTCGCTCTCCCGTGCAAGCGGCAAGGCGGGCGAAGAACGGGCGGAAGCGCTCACTTTGTTTGTCCCCGAGGCGGGGAAGAAAGAACGCTTACTCGCCGCACTTTCCTCGATCTGCAGCCGTGTTTTTATGCCGCAGTGCGCTCCGGAAACGGAAGTGCGCTGCATAGAACTGTTTCTTCAGTGTTATGCCCTGCTTTCACAGGGCGGCGGTGAGGAGGCGCTCTGCGAGGCCATGTATTACGACCTCTTCGACTATGCGGAGGAGGATGTGCGTGAGCGCTTTACGGAGCGGAACAAGGGGGGATACAGCCTCTCGCTGACCCTCCCCGGAGAGCCGCTCTGGTACGCGGATCGCTTTCCGGCCATCGCGGCGGCGCATACGGAAGATTTGTACCTCTTTCTCGATAAGGCGCTGCGGGACCGGCTTCGGCCCCTCATATGCGAAGCGAGTAGTCGGGCGGAGCGGGAACAATGCCGCGAGAGCATCGTGTGCTATCAGAATATGCGCGGCGCGGACACGGCTTTTTCGCCGCGACAGCAGCTCTGGCTCCGTGAGCTCTATACGGCGGATAACGAATAAATGAAGGGTAACACCGGGGCTTATTTCCGTTTGCTCGATTTTGGCATTGAGCTCGGGGAACTGCGCCGATATAATAAAGCTGTAAGCAACATTTAAGGAGGATAAAATGGCAAAAGTCGGAATTGTGATGGGCAGCGATTCGGATATGCCCGTGATGGCACAGGCAGCGGCATTTTTGGAGAAGATGGGGATTGAATATGAGATGCGCATTATCTCTGCGCACCGCGAGCCCGATGTCTTCTTTTCCTGGGCAAACGGCGCGCGTGAGCGCGGACTCTCGGTGATTATCGCAGGTGCGGGCAAGGCAGCGCATCTGCCGGGTATGTGCGCGGCTCTCTTCACGCTCCCGGTAATCGGTGTCCCGATGAAGACTTCGGACCTCGGCGGTGTGGATTCGCTCTATTCGATTGTGCAGATGCCGAGCGGCATTCCCTGTGCGACCGTTGCGATCAACGGCGGCAAGAACGCAGGTATCCTCGCGGCTAAGATGCTCGCGGTCGGAGACAAGGCGCTTGAAGAGAAGTTACAGGCATTTCAGAAGGAAATGCGGGATGAGGTCGTCGCAAAGGACGATAAGCTGCAGCGCGAGGGTTACCAGAGTTTTCTGAAGTGAGAGGAGCCGCAATGGATTACAGAAAATCCGGAGTTGACATTGAGGCGGGCTACGAGTCCGTCGAGCTGATGAAGCAGTTTGTAAAGCGCACCCTGCGCCCGGAGGTTCTCGGCGGAATCGGCGGTTTTTCCGGTGCCTTTTCCCTCGCGGGAATCAAGGACATGGAGGATCCGGTGCTTCTGTCCGGAACCGACGGCGTCGGCACCAAGTTAAAGATTGCCTTCCTGCTGGATCGCCACGATACGATCGGCATTGACTGCGTTGCGATGTGCGTGAACGATGTCGCCTGCGCGGGCGGCGAACCGCTCTTTTTCCTCGACTACATTGCCTGCGGAAAAAATGTCCCGGAGAAGATTGCGACCATAGTCTCCGGTGTCGCGGAGGGGTGTGTGCAGGCGGGTTGCGCC
>CAJPKN010000002.1 GCA_905370385.1 Stomatobaculum longum | reverse complement strand
TGTAACCCTGCGCCTTCTCAAGCGCAGCCACCTTCTCTTCTTCTTCGAGCTTTCCGTTCAGAACAAGCGTCAATTCGTATTTGTTCATTTCGCTCTTCCTCCTTTTGGTCTCCGGCCTCCGGTCACGTCCGGAAGCAAGGATATAATGTCACGGTGTCTTATTCTACCCGATTTCAACCTGTTTTGCAAGCGCAAATCTCCCGAAAGCTGCGCCGTTTCGCGCCTTTGGGCCTTCTCGTAGCACCCGCTTCAGTGTGCCCTCGCGACCGCCTCGGAAAGCACTTCTCCGATCGGCGCCTGAATGACCAAATCCGCATCCCGGTCTGCCGGTGTTGCGCTGCGGTTGATGACGACCAGCCGCCTTCCCGAAAAATAGCGAAGCAGTCCCGCCGCCGGATAAACCGCGAGCGAGGTCCCGCCTATGATCAGCATATCCGCCGCCGCAATGCAGCGCGCGGCCTCTTCGAGAAGCGCTGTGTCGAGCGCCTCCTCATAGAGCACCACATCCGGCTTAATCATTCCGCCGCAGTCGCAGTGCGGAACCGTTCCCGGCCGCGCGAGCATATCCTGCAAATCGTAGAACTTCCCGCAGCGTTGACAGTGGTTTCGAAGCACCGTGCCGTGAAGCGGAAGCACCTTTTTGCTCCCGGCCTTCTCGTGAAGGCCGTCTATGTTCTGGGTAATCACCGCGCTTAACTTTCCCTGCCGCTCCAGTTCCGCGAGCGCAAGGTGAGCGGCATTCGGCGCCGCCTCGGGATAGAGCATGCGTTCCTTATAAAATTCATAGAATTGCTCTGTGTGCGAGAGGAAAAAGCTGTGGCTCACAATCTGCTCCGGCGGATAGCGCCGCTTCTCCGCATAGAGCCCGTCCGATGAGCGAAAGTCCGGAATGCCGCTCTCGGTCGAAACGCCCGCCCCGCCGAAAAAGACAATATGTTGACTCTCCGAAATCCAAGCCGAAAGCGCTGTAATCTGTGCTTCTAAGCGATCCGCTTCTCCGCCCATAGCCGCTCCTTTCTTTTTCGTCAGCGCAGTCCCATGAACTGCTGCATCAAAAGACTCACGCAAGTAATGCCTGCCCAGCAAACCGCACCGAGCAGTAAGGGCTTACCGCCGCTCCGTATGAGTTTCACCACGTTGCTGTTTAAACCGATGGCCGCCATTGCCATGACAATGCAGAACTTCGAGAGCTCTTTCAATGGGCGGAAAGCCGCCGAAGAGACGCCCACCTGCAGGGCAACGGTCGTAATCAACGCAGCCAGAATAAAATAGAGAATGAACATCGGGAAGGCGCGCCGCAGTTGAAAGCCGTTCTGCTCTCCTCCCGCCTTTGCCGCCTGCTTGGCACGATATACACTCAGCGCCAGCGTAATCGGAATGATTGCGAGCGTTCTTGTGAGTTTCACCGTGACCGCCGTGTCCAAGGTATCCGTCCCGAGCTTCCACATGCTGTCCCAAGTGGAAGCCGCTGCCGTCACCGAAGAGGTGTCGTTGATGGCCGTGCCCGCAAAGACACCGAAGGCCGTGCCGCTCCCGGTATCAAAACCGAGCACCCTGCCGAGTATCGGAAAGAAAATCGCAGCGAGCACATTAAAAAAGAAAATGACCGAGATGGCCTGTGCGACCTCGTCATCGTTCGCGTCGATGACAGGTGCGGTCGCCGCAATCGCCGAGCCGCCGCAGATCGAAGAGCCCACGCCGACCAGGGTCGCAATGTTCCCCGAAATCCGGAGCGCCCGCTGTAAGCCCCACGCGAGCAGCAGGGCCGTCGCAATGGTGCATACAATAATGGGGAGCGACTGCCTTCCCGTCTTTAAAATGACGCCGAGATTTAAACCGAAACCGAGCAGAACCACAGCGGCCTGCAGGATGTACTTGGAGGTGAAGCGTATCCCGGCCTCCGCTCTCCCCTTATTCGTCCAAACCATAGTGAGTAACATGCCGCCGAGTATGGCGAGCACCGCCCCGCCAATCAGCGGAAAGCGCTTTCCGAGCAGCCATGTCGGCACGGCAAGCGCAAAGCAGACCAGAATTCCGGGCCCTGTTTTTTTGATTCCGTTCATATACCTTCCCCCTTTGCCCGCCGCTGACACAGCTCTTCCGTATCCGCAACAGGGATTTCTCTTTCTTCTATTCTGTTCCGGCTTTGGGTGCCGCTACTCGCCCTCCCCCGGGTGCCGCTTTCCCTGAAAATCCCCTGCAAGAATGTGATGCGCTTTCGCAGAAACCGGGTTTGCCCCTTACATTTCTTCGTCAAAATAGGCTCTGTATGACGTCAATTCGGCCGCCCAAGCCTCCCGCTTCATGCCGAAAAAGACAGAAACCAGCTCTTCGGGCGTGAGTTCCATGACTTCCCGCCCGCGCTTAGCAGCTGCCGATAGACGCTCGATTCGACTTCCGTGCTTTGTGGCATGCAAGCAAAAGACGCCGTTGTTCTCGGCAATCAGCGGATCTTTCAGCGAGAAGAGCAGTTCTCGCTCCTCCGCAGCGACCTCCGGCCGCAGGGAGATGCCTGCAAAAAAGTCCGGCAGCGAGAGCACGCGCGCCATGATAAAGGGCTCGGTGCCGCAGAATTTGATGCTCGCCTTCTCCGGCAGCACAAGGCGCGCATCCCGCTCTGCGGTGTCCGCGTAGTCAAAGCACTCCATCCCGATCAAGCGCTCGCCCCCGTCCTGTCTTTCCCAGACGGACAATATGCGCCCGTCCCCGGCGGACAGTTCTCCGCCGATTTGCCGAAGGTATGCGGGACTGCGCAGGCAGTAGCATTGATACTTCTCGCCGAGCACCTTGTTTGCGCAGCCCGAGAGCTCCGCAAGCAGTGCGTCATCCTCTACATCCACGCGCTTGCAGTGGTAGCGCGAATCGTTTTTCAGGATGCGCTTTTCGCGTTTTGAGGCGTAGGCAAACTGAAACGGCGTGTAGTAATCGGGATTTGCGGGCTTCAAAAAGACAAAGGGCTTCTTTTCGGCATACTCATCGAGTAGCGCCGTCGTGAGTATGCGCCGCATAACCCCCTGCCTGCGATACTTTTTTCCGGTCGCAACCGCAACAATATAGGACAGGTCCCAATCCTTGTCGCCGAAACGCACCCGGCAGGGATTCAGGCAGAGCATGCCCATCACCTCACTCCCGTTTCGAATGGCATAGACCCGATTTTCCCGCATGCGAGTCTCATAGTAATAGTCCCGCGCGCGCACACTGTCCTCCGGAAAGGCCTCCGCATACAGTGCCCGTGTGCTCTCCTTCTCTTCCGCTTCCAAGCGTTTTACTTCCATCTGCACCCTTCTCTCCCCATTTGAAAAAGACCTGTCGCGATGCGGACAGGTCTTTGGGGATTGTTCAGTATTGCATTTCTGCCCGGACTTGATCCGCGCTGAGCTCCGCGCCGCTTCTCTCCATAATCAAAAACTTCTTTGCGAAACCGGAGGGATAGTAGCTGAGCTTTGACTTCCGCAGTCCCTCCAGACCGACATCGTCCTCGCGGTTGATGATGGCCGCCTCCGGAAACGCGCGACACAAAAACTCTTTGTTGATTGCCTGATACAGCCCGTCAATCTCGGGATTTGCCTTTTCGATGTGAATCACCGCCATATTGTCGCGCCGATTCAGACTGCCCACGGAAAAGGCCTCGAGCTCACCGTCGATAAAAATGGCGCCCGTCTCGGCACTGATTTCCGAACAGTGATTCAGAAGGTCATGGATGCCATCGACCTCGCGATCCAAATGGCTCTCAACCTCCTCGCCCTTGCCGCCCCGCCACTTGTCGAGAAAGCGAATCACCGCATCGTGGTCGGAACATTCGAGCGGCCGGTAGCTGAAGCGCTCCCCGTAGTTCTTCATAAAGTTGTTGTAGTGATTCTTTTTCTTGTGGAGCTTTCTGCCCGACAGCGTGCGGAGCGCATTGCCGTCGTAGAGATAGTCCTTTGCGTCCTCTTCCTCCTCGACCAGATATTTCTCCGGCGAAAGGTTCAATGCATTGACGGCACCTTCATCCGCAAGCTTTATAACCAGCGGCTTCTTTAAAACCTCATGAAAATAGCGCTGCAGCGCCGCAAAGCACGCGGGCAAATCCTCCTCCCGCGCAAGCGGCATGGCCGCATAGGGCTCCTCTTCGGTTCCGTAGAGCCAAAGCAGGCCCAGTTCCCGCTCCCCGTCGCGTAACACCGCCGCACGCGCGTCAAAATACTTTCTCCAGAGAAAACTCTCGAGCGGCGTGCTGTCCGAGGTCAGATTGGAACGCAACTCATAAAAATGTGCGTAGCCCGCGATATCTCCCGCGTGAAAGTGATGAAACTCCGGCTGTCCGCCCTGATTCTTCCGTAACTCCATAGCACCTGAAGCTGCGCTTCAGTCTAACTCCTTTCCGGTGAGCATCGCATACGCCTCTTTGTACTTTGCGATGGTCTTGTCAATGACTTCCTCAGGAAGCTTGTAGTCGCTGTCCGGATTTGCCTTCAGCCAGTCGCGCACAAACTGCTTGTCGAACGAAGGCTGGGGCTTGCCCGGTGCATAGCCCTCGAGCGGCCAAAAGCGCGAGGAATCCGGGGTCAGCATCTCGTCCGCAAGGACAACCTCACCCGCCTCGTTGAGGCCGAACTCAAACTTCGTGTCCGCAATGATAATGCCCTTGGTTTTTGCGTAGTCTGCGCAGAGACGATAGAGCGCCAGGGTCTTATCGCGGATAATCTCCGCATACTCTTTTCCCTTGCCGGGGAAGGCCTTCTCAAGCACTTCGATGCAGCGCGCAAAATCAATGTTCTCGTCATGGTCACCGATTTCCGCCTTGGTGCTCGGGGTGAAGATAGGCTCCGGCAGCTGCTCGGACTCCTGCAAGCCCGCCGGGAGCTGAATGCCGCAAACGGTTCCGTTCTTCTTATAGCTCTCCCAGCCGCTGCCCGTGATATAGCCGCGGACAATGCACTCAATCGGCAACATCGTGAGCTTCTTGCAAAGCATGCTGCGGCGCTCGAATTCCGGCGTGCGGAAATATTCCGGCATATCTGCCGTATCCGTGCTGATCATGTGGTTCGGCATGACATCCTTGGTATACTCAAACCAGAAACGGGACAGCTGCGTGAGCACCGCCCCCTTATCCGTAATGCGATTCTTTAAGATTACGTCAAAGGCGGAAATGCGATCCGTCGCGACCATGATAAGGCCCTCGCCGACATCGTAGATCTCGCGCACTTTTCCCTCTTTTACCGGTCTGTACTCCTGCATACTCGTACCTCCTCTTAATGGTGAAGCTCTACCTTGAGTATCGTATCACAAACTGCCATGCTTGTACACGCCGCCCGGCACTCGGAAATTTCGGATTTAATCACACAGCCATCGCACCGTCAGCGGCGCGCGGCAAGGCGATTCACGACGGACTGCCCTTACACGCGTACCCACGTCCGCTCGGCCAATACTTTGCTTCTTTCGGATCATAGGGTGCAAAAAAGGCGGGGCGGTGAAGATGTCTTCACCGCCCCGCGCAGGTACAAGAATTAGGGATCTCGTTGCTGCCTTGCTTTTATTACCGATGTTCACCGTACCCAAGCGCCGGTCGCATCCACGCGATAGCCGTCCGGAGTCACTTCGTTGATGTACATGGAACCGTAGGGACGCACCGAAACGCTGTCCTTATAGTACCACTTCTCACTGACCGCATCGTACTCATAGGTATCGGCGCTCGCGCTCGTCGCAAAGTAGTACCACTTGCCGTTGATCTCCTGCCAGCCGGTCTGCATGACACCGCTGCTCTCATCAAAGTGATACCAGCGCTGATCGTACTCGTCGTGATGCCAACCGAGCTGCATTCTGCCGAAGAAACCGTCGTGTGTCCGGTCGAGGTAGTACCAATTCATGTTCTCATCGCGGAACCAGCCCGAATCCATGATGCCGTGCTGACCGAAGTGATACCAAGCGGTCTCAATGCGGTCGCCGTAACGGTAGGAGAGCTTACCCCAGCGGTTTACAAGCCGCATACCGCCGTTCAGCGTGAAGATCCACTCGGACTGCTCCGGGTTTAAAAGCTCCCAGTTGCCGTTCGTGCCGACCGTGTAGCCCTTCTCGTAGTCCGCGACAAAGGGATCGCTCGGAATGAGACGGGCTCCGCCCGCCGTGCTGCCGACGCCGACACCGCGTCCCGCGCCGCGCCCACTGCCGCCGTTTCCGCGACCGCCGCCGCCCGAGCCGCCGCCTGCGAGCTGATTCTGCTGCTGATGACCGTAGTTGTCATAGCGCGGATCCAACACGCTGTCATAGTGGGCAAGCGTCTGCTCCATTGCCGCAAGCGCCGCCTGCAGCTCCGCAAGACTTGCTCTCGGTCCCGTGCGCTCCAGCACGCCGAGCGACTCCAGTATGCCGTAAATCTCAGGCTTACCCGGAACGCCGTGCACACCGTTGATTAAATCTGCGGTCTCCCGGCGCTTCAGGAAATAATCGTCCGCAAGCTGAATTGCGCGGCGGGTTGCCTCATCGAGCTTCTTCCGCGCGTCTTCTAACTCGGCGCGGTTGTTCTCGTAATAAGCGTAGAGCGTTAAGCGCTTCCGAACCGGCGTGCCGAGGTCAAAGCCCTGGTAGCGGTCCGCGCGCTTACTCCAAATCGGAGCTGCGTGCAGTTCGTACTCGACACCGTCCGCATCGACCGCGTAGGGATCCGGATCCGCCAGACCGCCGAGCGCATTGCTGCCCGCGTAGTAGCTATCCTCCGCCGATTCACCGTGTCTCACCTTAAAGCTGTAGCTCGGCTGCGCGGCGTTCGGCGCCTCGTTGATAAACTTTAAGCGATATGCCTTCGAATAGACCAGGTAGTAGCGCACGCCCGCCTTCGCCGTGAAACGGAAGAGGCCGCCGTTTTCCTCGACGCTGCCCGAGAGGGTCTGCATCGCGACGCCGACATAGCCGCCGCCCGGCTGCTCTTCGAAGAGCTCGTAGTCGAGCATGTCCGTATCCCGGTTTTCAAGCTGAACATAGGTATCAAAGGTCGCGTTGGAGGGCGTCGCATTGACTCTTCTGCCGTCCACATAGCGCTCAATGTCCGTGCGAAGTTCAAAGGCCGCCCGATAGGCATCCGGATGCTGGGTGCCCGCAATGCTGACTGCCTTCAGCGCGTTCGATGCTGTTTGGCTGACTGCCTTCTTCGTGTAGACCGTGCGATATTCCACCTTTGCGCCGTTCACACCGGAGAGCACACGATCTTCCGGCGTGGTGAGGAGGGAGGAAAGTCTTGCCCGTTCGCTCGGAACAAGCGAGAACTCCCCCTTCGCCGCATTGCGGCTCTCATCCGAAACCGCCGCATCCGCGCCCGGCAGTGCTTCGTACTCCGCGAGCAGAACCAGGTTGGTCTCCGGCATTGTAAACTGCACCGTGCCCTGCCCCGCCGGGAAGCTCACATTCGGAATATTTCCCGCCGTAACACGCCATGAGCGGAACGCAGCCCCCGCCGCATTCACCGCCGGTGCCGTGAGCGTCACCTGCTCGCCCGCGTGTGCCTCGCTGTAGAAATCGCCGTTCACAGCCTGGGTTCCGACGCTGTCGATATCGCCCTCGTAGGTCTGAATCATGAACTTCGGCGTCTCAACCGCCTCCGGATCCGGATTCTGATTCGGCTGCGGAATGCTGACCGGGTGCGGCGCGCCGACTTTTGCGTTCGGCGACGGCGGATTCAGTGCCGTCACCACCGCAATGTCATCGCCCGGCTGTACCGCGACATCGCCCGTTGCCTCATAGACCACCAGCTGTTCGCCCGGGATGCGGTTGTCAAAGTAACTCCGTCCCACAACGGAACCCGGCACCACGTCGAGTACCGTTCCCGCGGGATCCGTCAAAATATAGTTGTAACCCGGCTTGGTGTCAAAGACCGTGACACGCCCCGTATTGTCCGAGAGCAGGCCGCCGACCGCATCCACATCCTGCGCCGGAAGTCCGAAGATAATCGGATCCTTCACATACTTGAGGCGATAGGTCTCACCGTCCTGCAGAACCGTTGTCGCATCGACCTTTGCGCCGCTTCCGCCGTACCAGTCCTCGCGCACATAGTTCGCGATACCGGTGAAAGAAGTCTCCGCCGAAGCGCGAATACTGCCAAAGAGGCTATCCTTCTTCACATGGCGGTTCAGGCTTGCGCCCGGCACTGTCAGCGTATTGCTGTCGTAAGGCGCCAATAAAATGTCAATCCAGTAGGCCGGATTCTCGCGGTAGTGGGCAGTGAGCACCGTGTCCGCCGAGAACTTGGTCGCATCATCTGCGAGCTGCTCGCCCGCATCGAGTGCGCCGTTTCCGTTGTCGTTGATGATCCAGCCCGCGAATTCGTAATACGGGCTCTCGCTCACTGTGACTTCCGGCACCAGGCGCTTGCTCTGAATCTCCGCGAAGCTGTAGCCTTCGTTTGCCGCAGCGCCCGCGCGAATCACCTCCGCATAGTAATTGCCGGAAGCATCTGTCTTGACATCCGCCGCCGCACTGAGCGTCGAGAGTGTCCCGTGCGTGCCCGGCAGGTAGTTTACCTTGACCCACTTTGCGCTGTCGCGCTGATAGACCAGATTCAAATCCAGTTCGCCGCCCGGCATAATTGCCGTATAGCTCTGCGCATTGCCGCTCACACTGACCGTACCGCTGCCTGCGGGGGCATCGCTCCAGCTCGGCTCGGTCGCGCCGTAGTGATAGCCGTAAATCTCCGGGAAGGACTCCGTAAAGCTTGCGCCGATTGGATTATTCTGTATGCTCGTCGGGCGCAGGACCTGCAAAACACTGTCCTGACTGCCGGCGTCGCGGAAGCTCGTCACGAAGGGCACGCCCGTGCCGTCCGGCTCTAAGTAAACCTCAATCTTCACATCCTGGTTCGGCATTTCCGCCGTCAGGGTATTGCCGGTGATGTCCACATTCCGCACCGCCGAGACAAAATTATTGGTCGCGGTCGGCAGGCTCGGTTGATGCCCCTGCACCACGCGGAAGGGCGAAGTGCCGTTGATGCGATAGCCGACCGGGAGTGTGAGCCACTGGCTGATCTGCGTCTCCGGGAGGTAGCGCGTCGTCATGGGCGCCGTTCCCGGAACCAAGGCACCCGGTGCCGCAGCCGTTCCCAGACGATACTCCACGGTGAAGTTTGACTTATCGCTCTCCGCATTGCCCGGGACATAGTGGAACTCAAGCGCCACATCCTGGTTCGGCATGGTCGCTGTGTAATTGCCGTTGATCTGCCAGTTCGTATCCAGGCCGCCAACCATATTCCGCACCGTGTCCGGTACGACGCGCGACAGCACCTTGTCCGGCAGGAGTCGATAGCCCGGAACGCGCAGATTCGAAGCTGTAAAGGCCGTCATGAAGGTAATCGGTGTACCCGGCGTCTGGTGGAACAAAATGCTGCCGTCGGCGTTCATATACTGCACATAGAGCTGATACTGCACGCTCGGGTCCGGCTTCCACTGCACGTAGTAGGTCTTCACACCGTTTACGATGCCGAGCATGTACTGCCCGGCCGCATTGGCGATGACAGCCGCCCCCGTGCCGTCCTGATTTTCCGTAATCTTATCAATCACATAGCCGTAACGACTCGGAAGTATTGCCGCCACCTGGGTGCCTGCCATGCCGTTCGTCGAACTTGTTGTGGGAAGACCGCCGTTGCCGTCGATGATAATGCGTCCCATATCGTCGCGGTAGCGGTAATTCACCTGCACCGTATCGTTCGGCATCACGAAGTCCGTGATTGTTCCGTCGGTCGGCGAAATGAGCGCAGCGCCCGGGGATACCGAGAGCTCAACGCTGTCAAACACATAGCGTATGCCGCCCGCGACAAAGCTCTGCATGGTCGCCGGAATTCCGTCCACCGTGATTTTTCCGCCTATCATATAATCCTCGCCGGTCGGCGTAAGCGTCGGTGCGCCTGCAATCGGAATTCCCGACATGTCTGTCACGCTGCGATTCACCTTATGTGTCACCGCCTTGAGGCGAAGGGTGGTTCCGTTCTTCTCCTTGACGATACCGACGGCAGGATTGTCCTTGACAAAGCGGTCTATGGAGCCCGCACCGTTCAGCGCGACATCGACCGTAGTGCTCGCTGTCGGCAAGGTCTCGGTTGTAAAGCCGATGACGGAACTGCCGTCCAACGGATGCGCGCTGTTCACCGTGACGGTTTTGTTGTTCGAGATGTAGAGATTTTCCGGCTGGGTCGCTGTCACGGCATTTCGGTTCCCGCTGAGCCGCACCGAACCGCCGACGGTTAGGTTGCCTGCCGCACCGAGGTAAACCGCACCGCGCGATGCGGCGGGGGATACCGCCGTGTCCTGATAAGCGCTGTTATTTCTCACCGTGAGCGGGTAATGGCTTCCCTCTTCTCCGTTTGCGGCGAACTCGACCGATCCGCCCTCAATGCTGAGCGCACCCGCCGCTGCATTTTCGAGCACCACACCCGCGCCGAGCGAAAGGGTACCGGAGCTGTTCTTCAGCATGAAGTCGCCGCTGCCGTTTGCAAAGTGTAAATCCTCGATTGCGACCGGAACCGTGCTCTGATTGTTCACGAACAGCGGTCCGCTGTAGCCCGCTGCGGGCGCAATGGTCTTGGTCTCGGTTCCGAAGCTCACCGAAGTCGCATTCTGCCGTATATCCGTGCTCGCGAGGGTCAGCGTGCCGCTGCTACCCACCTTACTCGCGTCAATGGTGAGCGCTGCGTTAAGTGCTTGGTCATCCTCAAAGTAGATAACGGCATTCTTGTCTTTTGCCAGCTCCAGTGCTTTGTCAAACGTATTCACCGGATGGTCAAAGGTACCGCTGTTCGTATCGACACCGCCGCTCGATATATAAATGGCCGCCTCGACATAGCTGTAAGCAATGCGCTTATGGATGGTCTCGCCCGGACGGAGATTTAACTCCCAGGAGAAGGCCGGCGAGAGGTCCGAATTGGGGAGCGCATGTCCGGTCAATGCGCCGGCTCCCGCCACCGGATTGAACTGATAAGTCCCATGTGTTTCCGTGTCATAGCCGCTGTGAAAGGCGTATTGCAGACGGCGATCAAATTTCCCCATCCACTTGCTGCTCGACGCCGAGGTGCCTAGGGTCGCATCGTCAAGGACGATGTTCACCGTCGCGATATCACCGCTTTTTCGCGCATAAAAACCGCGATCCGTGCTAATCATATCTTTCACCTGACCCTCGCCTGACGGGTAAATACCAGGATATCCCGGAAAAGTTACCAATTTCTCATTGACCGAGAGGTCGTAGGCCATGCCTGCATAGAACTTCTGTCCGCCCGGCGGCAGATTTTCCCGTCCGTAGAAGTAGTAATCGGCAATCACATAGCGCCCGGAAACATGGGTTTTTACCTGGGTCTCTATCGTGCGGTAGCGACCGGACGGACCGAAACGCGTGGTCTCGACCGCACCGTTCTTTGCGACCAATGCCGCTCCGCTCAAATTCTGGTTCGCATCGCTCGCCGCATTGCCCCCCGCAAGTTCCGAGGCTCTCTGCCCCATCTTCGCGATATAGTAGGTGTTTCCCCGTCCGTCGTTTTCCGCAACACCCGGCCAATACCCCGTTCCGCCGGAACCCGTTGTGGTATCCGCCTGCTTCGGATAGGGGGCAGGGCCCTGGTCCGTATCCGGCATTACAATGTAGAGCGGAATGCCGTTACCCTCGAGGCCGTTGTCGGAATCCAGCGTGATACCGGGTTCCGAGCCGTCCGCATTTTTCCCACGGATGTTATAGCGGCTTGAGCTCAGCGCCGGGGTCAGCTCGCGGTCGTCATTCCCCACCTTCCAGGAAAAGGTCATGCTGTGGTTCGCGGTCTCTCCGCTTAAGGGCAGCGCCGGAGTCGGCGTTTGCAATTCGGTCGCCGCCTGCGCCTCCATACCGCCCAAAGGCACAAAAACAGAGAGCGCCCCGAGCACCGCACTGAGGCCCAGGCTCAGCGCGCTCCGTCCCGCTCTCCTAAAAAAAGCTTCTCTCGACTGTCTCTTCTTCAAGTGTCACCTCACCGAAAATTAAGAAATAATAAATAATTATAGCAGTTTCGCGGCACTTGTCCAGATTAATTTGAACCAAAAAAGAGCTCCCCGCGGGGAGCTCTTTCGTCTTACTGTTGTTTACGGTGTCTCGCGTATCCATGCACCGGAGGCATCCACATGATAGCCGTCCGGCGTCACTTCGTTCACATACATGGAACCGTAAGGTCTGCCCGTGCGATTCGCGTATACCCAGCGATTCGCAGTTGCGTCCCAGTCCCAAGTCTGCATCGGCGCACTCTCGTTAAAGTAGTACCAGTTTCCGTTGATTTCCTGCCAACCGGTCAGCATGGATCCGGTCATGATATTCAGGTAGTACCACTTGCCGTCCGCGCTGTCGAGATACCAGCCCTTGTCCATGGAACCGAACCAACCGTCGTGATTGGTCGAGAGGTGATACCAAACGCCTCGGTCATCCTTCCACCAACCGCTGTCCATCACACCGTTCTCGTCGAAGTGATAGCTGTAAATCTTGGTCTCACCGCCGTAGGTGTAGGCCACATCCGCCCAACTCGCCGTGATGCGCTTGCTAAGTCCAAGATCAAAATACCAGCCATGGCCCGCCGGGTCAAAGTTCACCCAGTTGCCCTCAACGCCGTTCTGGTAAACACGGTTGCCCGTGCCGGTCGGAATGGTGCCGCCGCGCACACCGCGGCCGCCGCCACTGCTTCTGCGGCCACCGCCGCCTCCGCCGCCGCCGCCGCCGCTGCCTCCGCCGCCCGGGGTCGGCGTGGGGGTCGGTGTCGGCGTGGGTGTAGGAGTCGGCGTCGGGGTCGGTGCTGCCGTCGCGTCACTGATTGCCTGATTCAGTGCGACCATAGCCGCCTGCATTGCCGCAATCGAAGAGGAAGGCGCGACCGCATTGGAAACCGCCGCCGCATTGTTCAGTGCCGCCTGCAGTGCTGCCTGCAATGCGGGATCCTGTACGTTCGGAAGGGTCGCCGTGCCGATTGCGCGGCTCGCATCCAGCGCCGCTCTTGCCGCGGTCCAAGCCGGATCCACCTCGTAGTAGGCGTAGACGGTCTGATCCGCATTGACGGTATCCGCACTCGGATCGAAGGCCGCATAGCTACCCGCGGTCGTCGAGAGACCGACAAAGCGATACTTGCCGTTGTCGAGATTCACCGTGTAATCCGGTGTCAGAGCCGTAAAGCTTGCGTTATCCGCAGGCCTGGAGCCCTTGCGAACCGCTACGATTGCATTGTTCGCCGCGTTTCTGGCATCGACCAGGCGGAACTTCACCGCCTTGTGATAGCTCAGCACCAGCTTGTCTCCGACTTCCACCGGCACTTCGTAAATTGCGCTCGGATTCGTCGCAAAGTCTGCCGGGAGTGCGGAACTCAGGTCGTGTGCCGTCACTCCGCCGCTGCCGTTATCCCTGACCGCATAGAGTGCGTAATCAATCTTGCCGAGCGCCGCGTTGTCGAGCGCAGCCGTCAGATTGAACTGACCGATTCGACCAATCGCATCCTCCGGAACCGGGCGGTTTAAGACCGCACCATCCGCCGTTCTGGTCAGTGCGCGGAACAGTTTCACATCGACCATCCATCCCACGCGGAAGGAACTCTCGCTGCCGTTCGCATCCGCATCCGCAACCGCCTGCTTCACTGCCGCACTCGCTGCGCTCTTCTGCAGCTTGATAGTATAGGTCGCATTGCTGTTGGTCGCCCATGCACTGCTGTCCTCCGCAAGCTGCGGATTGTTCAGATCATCCTGCTTTTGCAGGCGGACCGCCTCGGCCACGCCCACGCTGTGATCGCTCGACTCCACCTTTAATTCCACGGTGTTTGCCGGGAGTGTGGTCCGGTAAATCGGCTCAAAGATTGCATTGCTGTTAACCGTGACACTCTGGCTGCGCATGGTCGGATTGAAGCTGAGCACATTGCCGCTGAGAAGCTCCCAGCGCTCAAACGGAGCGCCGCTTGCATTCGTCGCGTCCGCGGAGATCATCACGTTATCGCCGCTCTTCACGCTGTCAATTTCTTTCTCATCCGCAACCGGAAGCACTGCGCCGCCTCTGATGTGCTGAAGCAGTCTGCCGCTGTTTGCCGGATCGTTCTGAATCTTGACGGTCAGCATATCCGCTGCGACCACGCTACCCTGGTTCGCCGCGGGAACCGTCATGCCGTAACCGGACGCTGCATTTGCAGCCGGATCCTGTGCCGCGCCGGTCGGCTGAGCTACCACCGTATAGCTTCTCGCCGGATCGAGCCCCGTAAAGACCACGCTACCACCGGTCGGGCTCACAAAGCCCGGTGCAACCGTGTTGCCCGCATCGTCCACAAGTGCGTACTGGCTGCTTGCCGCCGCCGGGTTCACCGTAATCGAAGCCGTGTTGCTTGCCGGATCCGGAACCGCCGTGAGATTGGGCTGCGTCGGCGGAATAACCGCGAGCGTCTCCGGTCCCTTCTTATTTGCCGGAACCAAAGTGATGTCGCTTCCGATTGCAGGGGTCTGATCGGACGCGAGCTCATAGACATGATAGGGCTGACCCGGGTTGAGACCGGTGAAGTTGCCCGTTGCCAGCGCCGTGCCGGTCATGACCGCACGCACGTTTCCGTGCTCATCGGTGACCGCATAGTTGCGCGCCGCATTCGGCATGTTGACCTTAATCTGTCCCGTGCCGTCCACAGCGCTCACGGAGGTATCCACATTCGGCGCCGCGAAGACCATGTCGTACAGCGCTGCCTGCAGGACAAACTTTGCGGTGTACTGCGCATTGCCCTGCACCGTCAGGCTGCCGAAACTCGGATCGGTCGAAACGAGCGTGCTACCGCTGTACCAGCCATCAAACTGATAATTTGCCGCCGGTGTCACCACAGGCGCCAGGGTGCTGAGCGCTGTGTTCTTCAGCACGGACTGGGACGCCGTGCCGGTAATGCTGCCGTTCGGACCGCTGATAAAGCTCACCGTGCCCCAGGCATTCGGGTCCTTTTTAAAGACATGGACATACTTGAATTTATCACCGGCGGTCAAGGTCAGCGTATCCGTCGGCTCTATCTTTGTGCTACCTGCCAACGGTGCGTTGCCGCCCGCATTTGCCGGGTACCAACCGTCACTGACATAGCCGGTGTCCGGGGTCGCCGTAATGCCGTGGAGCGTAAGGAGTTCTGTCAGCGTGTAGTTCTTCGGCACTGTCCTCTGCTGAACAATGATGCCGCCGAGCGAACCGCCGCTCGTTGCTGTGTAGTACACCTTTGCAAAGGCTCCCTGAATCGGTGAATAGCGCACCACAATTTCGGCCGGATCTGTCTTCGACTTATACTGGAAGCTTCCCGCTGTCGTTGCCGTGGGCTGCACAAGGTTTGTCGGCTGCTGGTCGAGCGCCGTCGAATCCTTTGCCATGACCGTAGCCACCCTGTAGTTCGGCACATAGGGTATGGAAACCGTCGTCAATCCGGTGGGATCGGTCGGCTTCTCATCGTCCGCCACCTGCACATTCACATCGCGAATACCGGTCGTGTCATTGTCCTCTGAACTGCGGAAGATAATACGCACCGAGTTTCGGTAGTCCGGGTTCAGCTTGTAGGTGTACTTCACCTTGACATCCTGGTTCGGCATCCACTTAAACTTCACCGGAGTCGGTGCCATCGCATCGTCCGCCGGCAAGCTGAGACCAAAGAGCGCCTCGCTGAGACCGCGCTGGCGGACAAACGTCTCCGCTGCGCCGCCTGTCGCGACTGCCTTCGTTAGGGTCTTGGGATCCTTACCCGCAACGATCTCCGCCTTATGGAAGAGGTATTTCGGATGTGCCGCAGGCGTGTTGTCCTTCGGGTTTTTGGCATCCGGAAGAAGCGGCGCACTGAATTCAGTCGTACCGCGCTGCACTCCTGCTGCGTCACTCTCAGCCGCGAAAGGCTTTGCCGCACCGAGGATAGCGCCCGTGCTGTCCGTAACTGTAATGGCGTCCTCAACGCCCGCCGCATCCACATAGACGTAGCTCGTCGAGAACTTGAACGTCTTGCTCAGATCCGGCTCATAGTCAAAAATCATACGGACATTCTGGTTCGGCATCTTATCGCTCAGATCGAGCGGGTTCGGGATGGTGCCGGGAACCACAAAGCGCTTGTTCCCGTAGGTCGATGAGCCGTCGGCTTTCAGGCCGTACACCTCGGTCTTATCAAAATCCGCGTCCGCCGTCTTGGTCGCATCAGTTGAGCCCGTGCCCGTTACCGTAGCGCCGGTAATCTTATAGCCCGGGAGCTCCACGCTTGCATAACTCACATCGCTGTCGACCACGATACTATCTTCACTCTTATCAAAAATCCAGGGCGAGGTCGCAGGCGAAAAGTCTGCTATCGGCTTTCTGCGATGCTGTGTGAACATCTTATAGCTTGCGCTTCCGACCCATTTCGCGGCATAGATGGTTTTCTTCGCGTAGGGGATGACGGGTTCAAGTCCAATCTGGCTCACATCCTCTACCTCAGCCGAGGAAGCGCTCTGCGGTATAATCTTACTCCAACCCTTGAAGACATAACCCGTCCAGTTGGGGGCCGGAACACCGTTCTGTCCCCAAGGCAACACGGGCTTGCCGCCCGGCCAAGAGCTGCTGGCTCCGGGGAAAGCCGCCATATTTCCGGCAAAGGGAGCAATGCTGTTCAATACCTGACCGGAGGTCCCGCTGATGATGTAGTAGCGTCCTGTCTGGGTGAGCGCATGCCATCCCGGAACGGACGAGGCATTGACCCCCGGTCCGTTTCCTGTGTCAAAAATCAGTTCTGCGGGACTGCCGGGCGGATTGCTGCCGGGCAGGCCGGAGTAGCCCGCCGTTCCGGCAGTATTGTAATCCGAGTAATCCACAGGACCCGCCGCCTGTGCCGTGAGGAGCGGGGTCGAGAACAGGCTCAGCGCAAGAAGCGCCGAAAGGGCCTTTTTTCTCAGTCTGTTTTGTCTCATTCTGTTCTCCTATCTATCGGGGTGCCAAGCGGCACCCCGACCTTCTCAACGCTGCCAAGCACCGCTCCGGTCGACTCTGTAGCCGTCCGGTGTGGTCTCGCCCTCATACATGGAACCGTGCGGGCGAACTGTGTTGTTCGTCTTATAGAACCACTTCTCATTCACCGCATCGTACTCATAGGTGTAGGCCGTCGTTGTCGGTGTGAAGTAATACCACTTTCCGCCGATCTCCTGCCAACCGGTGAGCATCATGCCGGTCGCCGGATCAAGATAATACCAGTGTTTGTCAACTTCGTCAAAGTGCCAACCGGTCTGCATCTTGCCAAGCCAGCCGTCGTGCGCCGTGTTGCAGTAGTACCAGTTCCCCTGCTCGTCCTTAAACCAGCCGAAGTCCATAATACCGTGCGAGTTGAAATGATACCAGCCGTTTTTATTGACGTCGCTGTTCGCATAGTCAAGCTTTGCCCAGCGGCTCACCAGGCGGATACCGCCGTTCAGCGTGAAAATCCACTCGGAGTTCTCCGGATTAATCAGCTGCCAGTTGCCGTTGGTTCCGACCGTATAGCTCGGCTCATAGTCTGCGATAAAGGCCTCGCTTCCGATTAAGTTCGGCTTTCCGAAGGTACTGCCGACGCCCGCGCTGACGGTCTTGGTGCCGCTGCCGCCTCTGCCGCGGCCACCGCCGCCGCTTCCGCCGTTTCCGCGGCCGCCGCCGCCGCTGCCGCCGCCGGAGAGGTTGTTGTTCGAGATGTTACCGTAGTGATGATAGCGCGGGTCAAGCTTTGCCTCAAATACGGAAATGGTGTTTTCCAGCTCCGCAATCGCTGCCTCGAGTTCCGCAGCCGTGGGTCTCGGGTTGGTTCGCTCAAAGAGCGCAATCACTTCGTTGAGACCGATGTACTGACCCGGGACACCGTTCAAGAGGTTTGCGGTCTCGCGGCGCTTCAGGAAGAAATCGTCCGCAAGGCGCTGTGCCCGCCGAATCGCATCGTCCAGACCGTTTCTCGCATTGTCCAACTCTTCCTTGTTGTTCTTCCAGTAACCGTAGACTATGGTGCGCTTCTTAATCGGCGCCGTGTCGTCGTAAGCGATGTACTTGTTCTCTCTCTTACTCCAACCCAGCCAGTCATACTCAACGCCGGTCGCCGGATCGGTCACATGTGTCGCACTGCCGCTCGGCGTGTCGTTTAGAACCGTGCCGTAGAGCGTTGTGTAATCGGAATCCGAAGGTGCCTCGCCCCGTCTCACCGGGAAGCTGTAGTGCGGCCACGGAGACGCGCTCTCGCGCTCGTTCACAAAGGTAAGCTTATATGCCTTCGAGTAGACCAGGTAGTACTTGACGCCCTCGGTCGCGCGGAACTTAAAGAGACCGCCGCTCTCGTAGACATCTGCCGGTGTCAGTGTCTCCGGCATAAAGCTGTTTGTCGATGCATCGTAGTGTACCAGCTGGTAATCGAGGTTATTGACGTCCTCGCGGCTCAGCTGCACATAGGTATCGTACTGTGCGGAAGAGGGCGTTGCGCGCGGCACCAATCTGCCGTTTACATAGCGCTCCACATTGGTCTGCACCTCCCAGGCCGCCGTAAACGCGCTCGGGTGATTTGCAGCATCGATGTTCGCCGTGTCGTTCTTCAGTGCATTGGAGGTCGAAGCCGGAACACTCTTCTTCTGGTAGACCACCTTGTAGCGCACATCCGCATGGTTGACCTGCATGAGCACGCGGTCAGCCGGAGTCGTCAGGTCATTCTCAAGGACCGGAAGCTCATTCGGATCCAAGGCCATCTCGCCCGGGTTACCGCCGCGGACTTCATCCTCCACCGGCGCATTGCCGTTCAGGTCGCGGTCATAGTATGCCGTCAACACAAGGTTCGTATCCGGCATCGTGAAGTTGAGCGTCGCATTTCCGAGCTGGCTGTTGATGCCCGGAATCTGTCCCGCCGTGACGCGCCAGGTCTTGAATGCCTCACCTGCGCCGTTCACCGCCGGTGCGCCGAGCACCACTGCCTCGCCCGCATGCGCCTCATCAAAGCTTGCTGCGGCAATCGCAGCACCGTTCACACTGTCAATCAGGCTCTCGCCGTCCGTCGTCTCAATGCTGAACTTCGGAATCTCAATCTCGCCTGCCGGCGCCATGAGAAGCGGGGTGCCGTCCGGGAGTTTGCTGAGCACGCTGATGTCGTTTCTGCCGTGCGGTCTCGCAACTACAGTGTAAGTTTCGTGTGCGCGGAGTCCGGAGAAGTGAATTGCGCCGGGCGTTCCCGCCTGCCAGCCGTCCGCCGCTGTCTCGGGCGTGGTCACCACATTGCCCGCCGCATCAATCAGCGCGTAATCCGCATCGCGATCCGCCGGGTCAATCGTGAGCACCACGCTGCCCTCATCATCCGGATCGTAAGTTACCTGGTAGTTCGTCTCGACCACCGGAACCAGAACTTCGGTCGGGTTCGAGATGCGCGGGTTCGGCGCTGCCGGGTTCGCCGCGATGACGTTCGCAATGTCATCGCCCGCGTTGACCGCAACATCTCCGGTTGCCTCGTATACCTTGTAGCGCGTACCCGGTGTCTTGTCATCAAAATAGGTTCTGCCCGTTGTGCTACCGTCCTGCACATCGACCACATTGCCGTCCATATCCGTGAGGATGTACTTGTAGCCCGGCTTGGTGTCATAAGCCGTAACCTTGCCCTTGCCGCGGTTGTCAATGCTGCCTGCCGCGTCAATGCCGTGCGCCGGAAGTCCGAAGACAAGCGGATCCTTCACGTACTTCGCGCGGTAAACGCCGCCGTTCTCAAGCACAGTGCCAAGCTCCATCTTGTTGCCCGCAAGGTCATACCAAGCGTCAAAGACATAGTTTGCAATGCCGTGGAACGCAAGGTTTGCGGTCGGAAGGGCATCGCTCCAGAGCTTATCCTTCTTTAAGTGCATCGTGAGTGCCGCACCCGGGTTGATCAGGGTGTTGCCGTCGTACGGCGCGAAGGTAATGTCAATCCAGTATGCCGGATCCTCCTCAAAGCAAGCCGTGAGGGTGGTGTTTGCCGCAAACCGCTCGTTGTCGGTGACCAAGTGCTCACCGCCGTCCAGAATGCCGTTGCCGTCATCGTTCACGATAAAGCCCTTGAAGCGGTAGTACGGCGCATCGTTCGCCGTGACCGTCGGCACCAGGCGCTTTGCCTTGACTGTCGCGAAGCTGTAGCCCTCGTCTGCGTTCGCGCCCTGCTTCGTGACATCCGCCTCAAAGCTGCCCGCCGCAGCGCCCATGTGCACATCCGGGGATACCGCGCTCGGGTCGTTGCCCAGGGTTCCGTCGTTGCCCGGGAGATAGGTGAGCTTCACCCACTTACTCGGGTCTCTGTGGTACTCGAGCTTGAGATCCACCTCGCCGGTCGGCATGGTGAACGCATAGCTGTAAGGTGCCGTCGTATACTGGAAGCTGCCGCCGACACCTGCCGGCGTCACAGTACCGAGCGGCTCATTGTTGCTGTAAAAATAGCCGTAGATATTCGGGAGTTCCTCATTCACAGGGCTTGCGATTGCATGCGTCGCGATCTTCTGCGGGAGGAGTACCTTGAGCGCCGGGTCCAGGCTGCCCGTATCCACATAGTCCACAACCAGCGGAACACCGGTGCCGTTCGGCGTGCAGTACACGCGAATCTTGACATCTTGGTTCGGCATGATGGCCGTGAACAGCGTGCCGGTCAAATCCTCATCGCGTATCGCGTTGACCAGGTTATCGACCGTCGTCGCATCGCTCGCCACATTGCCGTCAATGACCGCAAACTCCGTGGCATCATAGCCGAGCGGCGGGTTCACCGTATAGCTGATCTGTGCCTCCGGGAAGTAGCGCTGGGGCGTATCTGTCTTTAAGAGCGTACCCGGTGCCGCAACGGAGCCGCTGTAATACTCCACCACAAAGTTGGACTTATCCGATTCCGCCGTGCCGAGTACGTAGTGGAGATCCACCGCCGTATCCTGGCCCGGCATGTGGTGAATCTTATACTGCTTCGGGGTCGCCGAAAGCGCCCATTCTGCCTGCGGATCGCTTCCCGTGGTTCTGAGCGCCGGCGTAATCACACTCAGGGTCTGACTCGGATCCGGCTGATAACCGTGAATGTGCTTCACCGCAATTGCGGACGCACTGCCGATCGGTGTCGCGACCGGGTTCAGGGTCTGGAAATTGATGCTGCCGTCCGCATTCGAGTACATTGCGACCAAGTCAAAGCTGATGCTTGTATCATAGACCCACTGTGCGTAATAGGTTCTCTCGTCACTACCGTAGGTGAAGGCGGCCTGACCGCTCGTCGGATTTACCGTCAGCACATCGACCGGGTTGGTGCCCGCCTGATCAAGCGTCCACTTGCTGACTTTATAGCCGTAGCGCGATACCACCGGCGTCATACCGGTTGCACTGCCGCTGCCGCTCATATTGATTACCGCAGGTAATCCGCCGTTTCCGTCAAACTTGATTTTGCCGATATTCTTTTTAAAGCGGTAGTAGATCTTTAAGCCGTCCTCCGGCACCTTCGCCTTGGTAATCGCCGCCGTGGTCGCATTGATCTTCGCAGCTTCGATTTTGTTCTCCGGATCCGTGATAATCGAGTCAAAAATCCACTCAACGCCGTTTGCCGTGAACTTCGGCTTCTGATAAGCACTGCCTACACCGCCTACCTGGTTATTGCCCGGCACGGTGTCTTCCGCATAGCTGAACTCTGCGCCTATGGTAAGAAGCTGCGGATTCGTGCCGCCGAAGACCGGCGCTCCGGAAATCCGGTTTCCGTCTAAGTCAACCACGACGCGCTCCACATTCTGCGCCCTCGCCTCGAGACCCACGCCGGTCACCGGACCGCCTCCCGCGGGTTTCTCAACCCACTTCAGGACACCCGGAGAAGGCTCATCCTTCGTAAAGCGCTCTGCGTTTCCGGGTTTTCCGGTCACATTAATTGCCTTAATGGTGGAGTTAGGTGTCGGAAGCTTCTCGGTTGTGAAACCAACCGTCGAGCTCGCACGAAGGGACTCGGTCGCATCTACATAGAGCTGATCCTTCACATAAAGATTCTTTGGCTCCTGAATCGGGTTGCTCGGATCGTCGGGATTCGGTCTTTCGATGAAATTCCCGCTGATATTCACGGCACCCGCGAGCTTTAAGCTGCCGCCCTGGAACGCAACCGCGCCGCGCTCTTTCTGTACCGGCGCACCACCCGAGGGTGTCACCGTTTCGATATAAGCCTTGTTTCCGGTAATCGTGACCGGCATGCTGCTCTCCGCTTCACTGACTGCCGTCGTAGAGACCGCGCCGCCCTTAATATCCAGAGCACCGTTGCCGCCGCCCGTGATTGTGAGCTTCGCACCGAGATTCAGAACACCCGCATTCGCAGTGTTCTTAAACAGGGGCTCTGTCTCACTGCCGTTACCTTGGAAGGTCAGGTCGTCAATCGTGACCGGGCGCGCGCTCTGGTCATTCTCAAAGAGCGCTGCGGTAGCTCCGCCCGGGGACTGAATGATCTGCGTATCCTGTCCGAAGCCGATGGAAGCACCGCCTCTGGTGATATCCGCACTCGTGATGGTAAGCGTACCGGAACCTGCGCCGGCGCCGATTACCATGCGGCCGCTATCCGCAACATTATAGTCCTCAATAAAGATGGTCGCGTTCTTATTCTGCGAGAGCTGCAACGCTTTTGCGAAGGTTTTCACCGGCGCATCGAAGTTTCCGTTATTGCCGTCATTTCCGTGCGCGGAGGAGACATAGATAGCCGCCTCGGTATAGGTATAAGCAACGCGCTTATGGATCGTCTCTCCGGGGTGCAGATGGATTTTCCAAGAATAGGAGATGGAATAATCCTTATTAAGCAATACTTGCCCGGTGATTTGCTCCATCGTCATAATTGAATGGGTGATATTATTATGGGCATTCAGCGGAGAAAGTCCTGTTATAAGGGATCGTTGAATTCGCTGATTAAAATAGCCTATCCACTTGGAATCCGCTGCTGTTACGCCGAGGTTATCATCCTTCAGGATGACATTTACCGTTGCATTTTCGCCATTCTTTCTAGCGTAAAAGCCTCGGTCGGTCACCACCATGTCCTTCTGCAATGAGTTGTTGACCTGAAAATCGTAGGCCATCGACACATAGAAGTCCTGACCGGCAGTCGGGATGTCCTCGCGGCCGTAGAAGTAGTAGTCGGCAATCATGTACTTGCCGTTTGCGGAAGTCTTGACCATGGACTCCACCGTGCTATGAGCAGAGTTGTTTCCAAAGCGCGTGGTCTCAACCGCACCGTTTTTGTCAATCAGTGGGCTCAAAGCCTGATTCTGTCCTGCCGGCAAGGCATTCCCGGCGCTGAGCTCCGCCTTTCTCTGTCCAAGCTTTGCAATATAATATGAATTCGACCCTACCGTAACTCTAGAATTCGGGTTGTAGCCTCCCGACTGCTGGGTTATCAAAAACGGCTGACTCACTGTCCCCGTCGGCATTACCAGATAAAGCGGTACTCCGTATTCTCCGTAGGTGATAGACTGTCTTGTATTGTCGCGATTAATACCTGACATGTTATAGCGATTTGATTCTACGTTTTCCTCCGCAAAGTCACCGCTCACCAGCCATTTAGATTCCATGTTGTCCGTCGACTCAGTCGCCGGAAGTGTCTCGGGCTGCAACTCCGTCGCCGCGCGCGCAGTCAGCAATCCCCCGCCGCCCGGGGCGAGCAGGGTAAATGCCGTTGTGAGCGAGAGCAGCTGCGCCAGGACACGCCGTCCCAGCCCCGCACGCCTCACTTTGTTCTCATGTCTCATTCCTTATGCCCCTTTCTCAATCCGCCTCAAAGACAGAAAGCTCATCCGGCACATCGCTCTGCGTGACTGTTGTCGACGCGCCCGCAATCAGGCCGCGCGCAAAGTGATTCCGCTCTTTTCTGTCGTAGTGATAGAAGCCCGGTCCCGCACTGCCGCTGTTTCTCCAGCGCGGCGCGTCCTCGTCTCCGGTGAAACCGAGGAACTGACCGTTGTAAACGAGGATATAGCCCTCACCCGTGTTCAGCACGCGTCTTCCGTTCACAATTCTGCCGTTCCGATCGACCACATAGAAACGGTACTGCGGGGAAGCCAAGGTGCCCACGTTCTGCGAGACAATGCCGTAGCCGTACTCTTCCGGCGCATCCAGGCGGAGGCCGTTGATGTAGAACTTGTTGTCTCTTTTCTGGAGTATGTTGCGGTTGCCGTACGCCTTGCCGCTCGGCGCAAAGGCAAAGGTTCTCGGGCCGTCCGCCAGCTCAACCGTAATTTCCTTGCCGCTCTGCATGGAGCCGTCGTTGATCTCGTCCGGGGAGAAGAGGTAGAGATCCGCTTTCTCAATGCCGTAGAGATCGCCGTTGATAAAGTCCGCAGCGGTCCAAGCATCCACATCGTACTGCGCGACAAATTCGCTCTTGCCCTTGAAGAGAACAAAGCCGGTCTTCATTCTGCCGATGCCGTCGAAGGCGTATTCCTTCTCGCCGACCCGGTGAATCTTGTTGCGAATCGCTCTACCCTTCGAATCGCTTCTCCACCAGGAGCACTCGAGGTCGCGGTTCTGATCCTCATCGAGGTTTGCGGACGGGTACATCCAGAACCACTTGCTCTTCATGAGGGCGCCGCCGTCGTAGCCGCTGTAGTAGCGGACACGCTCGTCACTGGTCGGATTCGAGCGAACCGCGTCCGAGATGGTCGCGACCTTGTCCCACCATTCGATCATGACACCCTTCTCATCGAAGCCGTAGGTTGCGCCGTCAATGTCGCGCTGGAAGGGCTGCTCGCCCGCGCGGCTTCTGTACTTCTTGCAATCGGCGCCGAAGTAGAACCACATCTTCTCGTAGTCCTCATAACTTCTGCCGGTCACTTCACTCGTCAAATGAGAGCCCCAGTCGTAATAAAGCCAGCGGTTCGTGTAGAGCGCACCGTCCGCATCCGCATAGTAGCGCGCCGTTGCGAAGGGGTCCTCATCCTCAATCACATTGCCCTCTTCGTCAATCCAGCCGCTCAGCATGCCGCCGTTCTCGTTGAAGGCATAGGTTCTGCCGTCAATTTCCTTGCGGAAGCCCTTGCCCTTCGCGCGGAGGCCCTTGCCGTCCTCGCCGAAGTAATGCCAAGCGCTGTCGCCGTAGGCACCGTCCGGATCCTTCTCGCTGTCAATGAAGACCCAGGCGTTTCTCACCATGCGACCGTCCGGGTCCACATAGTAATCATCGCCGCCGAAGGAAAAAATGCGGTCCTTTAACAGCGTGCCGCTATCATCCAGATAGAACCAATCCTCCTTCGACTTCTTGAAGGCGTTGGTCACCGGCTGATCTTCCCGGTTCAAATACTGCCACTCGTCACCCACCTTGTTCCAGCCCTCAATCGCGTACGCTGTCACATTCGGGACAAGACAAGCGACAGCCGCCGCGAGCAATACCGCCCGCAACCCCTGTCCTGCTTTTCCACTCATTCGCTTTTGTTCTCCTTCCAAAAGTAAACACGAACTGCCACCCTTGAATACGCTACCCGCTACCCTGTATGTTTACCTCCTTTTCCGCTCGGTAGCCCGCAAATTATTAAAGAAAGCTTAATGTAATTATAAGAATAAGCACATCTCTTTTCAATATCTCCGCCTGTTTTGCTACAATTATGGCTAGATTCCACAAAAAAAGGCTGTTATCTACGCAAATTCAGCCTTTTCTTTGTTGCTTTTTACAAAGTAAGCTTCGACTTAGTGTTTTATGATAGACAGATGTTTTGTATCGGTCTGTCGTGAGAAAAAGAAACGGCGGTGAATACTTTCTTCACCGCCGTTTCGGCTTTTTGAATACGCTGATTACTTTCTTGTATATTCATTGTTGTTTCGCAAATTTATGCACCTTTGGCCTCCAAAATCTCAATGGGATTTGCCCCATAGAGAAACAGCATCGCGTCATAGTGTTCGCTCGGTATGCCCTTTAAGCGATAGGTTTGATCCGGCAAGAGCCGCATCAAAAAGCTGTAGCCTTCGCCGAGCTGCATCATCCGCATAGGGCTATGTACCAAGGTGTAAACCCGGCTCTCCTCCTTCGTAATCTGCGAAAAATAGAGGACATATTGCTGACTCTCTGCAAAGCGCGCCTGCGCTGCCAGCGGGTCGCCGGAAACAAAGCGCTGTATGCTCCGCTTTGTTTCGCCCATCATCTTGATATTATCCTTAAGCTTCCAGACATCGGTGCCGATTGCGTAGTAGTCGTTTCCGAGGTCCTGCGAAAGGAGAACGCCCATGCTTGTGTAAATCGGATTCACCCGCTCAATGTGCCCGTCGTGCGCGGAAATCACAATCTTCCCGGAGCCGATCTCCGCTTCGATTTTCCGAATGGCCTCAACATTTTCCGCCATATTCCGGTCTCTCAGCGTGTTAAAATTCTCGGTCGAAGTCCAGGATTCCATTGCCTGGCGGACGGTCGTGAGTTCCATTTGAAAGTCCCGCGCATCCGCATCCCGCATATCCGCATCACCGGCTTTCGCGCGCAGCCCGTCCAGAAACGCAACGGCCTGCCCCGCAGTTTCCGCATTCAGCGAATAGGGGGGCGTCAGAACATTTTGAAACACCGCATCAAATTCCGCTTCGGTCGTTAACCCGTGTGCGAGACTGTACTGCTTTAAAAAGGCGTAGCCGGTCTCCGGATTCTGCATATCGAAGCCGTAAAAGCGGACCTTTTTCTCTTCCGGCGCTGTCCGGTTCCAGTCCTGTATCCAGCCGAGCAGTGCCGCCATCTCTTTGGTGTGATAAATCGGGAACGAGAACTTCTGTACCAGCTCTTCCGGCTTTCCCTCGCCGCTCTGCAAATAGCGGTTGATGTCGGCACACTCGCTGTAGTCCGCTTCGAGCGCAAAGGCCGTATAGCCCTGTTTCTCGACCATCTCTCGCAAGACAGAGAGTTTCAGCTCCTGAAATTCACGGCTGCCGTGCACCCCTTCCCCGATGGCCAGGACGGACACATTGTCCGGGATATGATCCGCGGATAGGGACTGCATCTCTGCCCTGAGTTCCGGAATTTCCCGGTGCGCCTGTACCTCCTCTATTTTCTGCTTTCCGAAGCGGAACAGCACAATTCCGAGCACGAGCAGAATGAGCCCCAAGAGCAGTCGAACGCATAGCTTCAGTATTTTTTTCAGTATATTCAGCATGATACCATTCCTCCTTAGAACGACAATTCCTTCTTCCGAAAGCCCAGAAGCGCAAGGATCAGCGGAAGCAGCATATACATTCCGATTGCGAGCACAAAAATTCCGGCAAACGGCTTTCCGTTCTGTATGTTGCTCTGCACGGTGCGAAGCAGCGCCGTGTAGAGAAAGGGGCGCAGACGTCCCACGTTGTCTTTGAGCGGTCCCGTCAGCAGGGTCATCGTAATCAGAATGAACATTGCGTTCGATGAGAGCAGCGCAAAGGCAATCGCGCCCTGCAGACTGTTCTGCGTGAGGAAGCAGAGGGTCGCCGCAAGTTGCATGAATCCGAGCGTCCGGAGAAATATCTGTGCGACGGTGAGCGCGACCGACACTGCCTCCGCGTCTGTATAGAAAAGATGGCGTGTGCCCGGCAGCAGAAAGCAGAGCGCAGCGGTCGGCACGAGCGTGAACAGCAGAAGCAGCGCGCACTCTCCGAATTTTGCGAGGACTATGCCTTCCCGTGAGACACCCGCGCCGATTGCAACCTGCATCGCCCGGCACTTAAAGTCGTCCGCATAGACAGAGACAAAGAGCAGCGTCCCGATGACCAGCGGGAAAAAGTCGAGCGCGAACTCGGCCGCCCGGCGCATATCGGCCGAAACCGCACCATTGCCGCCGTAGAACAAAAGCAGCAGCGCAAGGCAAAGTTCAAAGCCCGGAATTCCGACACGGACGCTTCGTTTTTTCAAAACGCGCGCAATGTCCGCAAGCATATAGTTATGCATCTTTTCTGCCTCCCGTCAGCGAAAAATAGTAGTCCTCAAGGCTCTGCCCGTTTCCTTCCCGCCCACAGATTCGAATACCCGCTGCCTGCAACACGCGCCTTGCCCGCTCCAAATCCGAAACCCGCAAGGTTACGCAATCGGCTGCCTCGGACCGTAACTCTGTCCGCGCAATCTCGCGCACCAGGGTGCCGTTCTCCAGAATGCCGAAGCGGTCCGCCGTATGCTCGAGTTCTCCTAAGATGTGGGAAGAAAGCAGAACGGTGCATCCCTCTTCCGCAGCGAGCTTTCGGAACAGCTCACGCATCTCGGCAATGCCCTCCGGATCGAGACCGTTCACCGGCTCGTCGAGCAGCAGAATCTCCGGTTTTCCGAGCATCGCATTCGCAATGCCGAGACGCTGTCGCATACCGAGCGAAAAAGCGCCGAACTTTGACTTGACGCCCGTAAGTCCGACAAGCTCCAACACCCGCCCGATTTCCGCCGTATCCCGTATCCCCTTGACACCGCAGTAAAAGCGCAGATTCTCCTCCGCACTCAAATAGTCAAAAAAGTTGCCGCCGATAAAGAAGCCTATCTTTCGCCTTGCCTTACGAAGCCCCGCCCGCGTCGCCTCACCGTCAATCGAGACGCGTCCGCTCTGTATCTCCGTGAGTCCCAGAACCGTCTTAAACAGGGTTGTTTTTCCGGCGCCGTTTTTACCGATCAAACCGTAAATTTCACCCTGTCTGACCGTCAGGTTCAACCCGTCCAGCACAGCCTTCTTGCCGTAGCGCTTGCTGACCTCCCGCAGTTCAATCCGATTCATGCTTTGCCTCTCTTCTGTCGTTGCTTTGTCGTTCGCGCCGCGGGCTTCTCAAAAGTCCGCCGTGACCGCAGCTCTTCCGCTTGTTTTGTTTGTTCGCAATAGTGAACTATCGGAATAATACACTATCTATCTATGTATTGCAAGTGCTTTTTTGCCGTCGCGGCGCTCCCGCGCTCTTCGCGCCCCTCGGAGAAACGGATTTCCTTCATAAGATGTGCGCGGAGAACCGAGCTTCGCACACCAAAAAAGAGAGAGCGCTCTCGCGCTCTCTCCTGTTCCATCTCAGTTGTATCGCTTGCCGCAGCTTATTTAGCCCTCGTGTGGGATAAGCTTACTGAACAGCCGTTACGTTGACTGCCTGCGGTCCTCTGTTGCCGTCTGCAACTTCAAACGTGACCTTCTGGCCGTCCTCAAGGGTCTTGTAGCCCTCAGAGTTGATGCCGGAGAAGTGAACGAAAATCTCGCTCTTATCAGCATCGTCCGTGATGAAACCATAACCCTTCGTTGCGTTGAACCACTTAACTGTTCCGTTGTGCATTTTCTGCCTCCATGAAATAAAAAATAATCCGTAATCCCCCGGGGCAACAAAGCGCGCCACAACTCGACCATGGATGGAACTGCATGATCTCTGCCGTCGCGCGTATCCGTGTCCACTCAAATCACAATGTAACTATAGCAAACATTATGATGCGTGTCAATGCACTTTTCGGCTTTTTCTGTATTATTTTCACATTTTTCCGGCGGCTGTTTGTTAAAAATTGTACAATTTCACGGACAATAGTCTGTCAAATCGCCGCCGCACAGCAGCAGCTCAACCGCAAGCTGGTCGCTTAAGCGCCCGGATTTGTAGGCGGTTTCCAAGCTCGCCGCACGCCGTTCTGCCGCAACGAGGCCGCCGAGGGACAGCTGCCGCCCCATTTGCAGGAGTTTCCGCACCAGCCACTGGGGCTGTGCGCTGAGCTCCGCAATCTCCTTTTCCCGCTTGCCTTCCGCCGCAAAGGCTTTGACAAGACGCAATTGGCGGTATTGCCGGCTCAACAGCGAGAGGATGCGCCCCGGCGACTCCTTGAGCGACAAGAGGTCGCCGTACAACGCAAGCGCCTGCGCGGTCTTCCGTTCACAGCTCGCCGCGATCATATCGAAGATACGGTTTTCCACCGAGACCGAAGCAATCGCCGCGACATCCTCCCGCGTGACCACCTCGCGTTCGCCGAGATAGGCAATCAGCTTCTCGAGTTCTCCGCTGAGTGCTTCCATGTCACCGCCGACTTGCGATAAAAAGCGCTCCAGGACCGACTCTTGAATTTTCTTGCCGCTCCGAAGCAGATAGCGCGCCGCCCAGAGCTTTAAATCCCGCTCGGAGGGATGTTCGCACTCGACCACCGCCCCGTGCTTTTGCAGCGCCTTATAAAGCCTGCCGCGCTTATCCACCGCGCGCTCGGAAAAGACCAAGAGCGTGCTCTCCGGCAAAGCGGGAATGTAATCCGCGAGCTTATCCGCGCTTCTTTGAAAGAGTCCGCTCTCCTCGACAAAGACGAGGCGCCGCTCCGCAAAGAAGGGCAAGGTATCCGCCGCGGCAATGATGTTATCTTCGCTCGCCGCCTCTTCCTGAAGCAGGCTCGCATTCATGCTGTCTGTCCCGAACCGAGAAAAAAAGCGGGCCTTATAATTCCTGCGGAGATAGCTTTCCTCTCCGCAAAGAAGATAGGCCCGCGAGAACGCACCGCTTTTCAGTGCGCTCTCAAGTTCTGCTGTACTCACTTTTTCTTATGGAAGGAACCGTAGCTGTGTCCCGCCTGCATTGTGACGCCGCGTGCCGCCGCCATTTCACTCACGGTGACCAGCTGATAGCCGCGCTTTGTGAGCTCCGGAATTAAGCGCTCCGCAGCCGCCGCGCTCTGCGCATAGATGCTGTGCATGAGGATGATGTCGCCGTCCTTTACCTGACTCAGAACGACATTGACCGTGTTATCCGCATTCTTTGTCTTCCAGTCCAGGGTATCGATGTCCCAGAGGGTTGCCGAATAGCCCATTGCCGCAAGCGTGGGACGCGCCTGACCGCCGAGAGAACCGTAGGGCGGGCGTACCAGCGTTGCTGTCTGGCCGGTTGCCTCCTTAATGGCGCGATTGGTCTTCTCAATGGATTCTCTCACCGCAGCACCGCTGAGCTTTGCGAGGTTCTCGTGCGCCCAGCTGTGATTGCCGAGCTCCATGCCGTCCTGTGCCATGCGCTGCACGGTCTTCTGATAGCGCGGAACCAAGTTTCCGACCATGAAGAAGGTCGCACGGCCGCCGTTTGCCTCAAGTGCCGAGAGAATCTGTGCATCGTACTTGCTCGGTCCGTCGTCAAAGGTAAGAGCGACCATCGGGCGGTTCGGGTCAACCTGCCGCACCGTTGCCGGTGCCACTTCCGCGGGCGTCTCGCCCTTCTTGACCACCGCAATGCGAACGCCGTCAATGTGGGTCCCCACGCCGACCTTGCCCGCGTCCTGACCGTTCGTAACCCAGTCGAGCCACTGGCCGTTCACCTGTGCCTTGGTGTATACATCGTAGGAAGACGCAAGTTCTCCGTTCAGCCAGACGCGCACCCCCTCAAGCGGAGCCGTTCCGCCCTCCACGCCTGCAACCGCACCGTTTTCCTTGACGCCGGTCCAACCGCTGCCGCTCACATTGACCTGGTACTTAATGGTCCCCGACATTCCGGACGGCTGCTCTCTGAGTGCCGCGCGAAATGCCGTCGGGTAGGTCCCCGTGCGGCTCAGGTAGTGGTTGTCTTCGGTCCAACCGGTCCACCCCTGTCCCTTGTACTCCATCTCATAGGCGAGGACTACCTTGCCCTCTTCCGCGTGAACCGGTGCGGTGAGATCTCCCGAAACATTGCTCATACCAAGCGCCATTGCAAACGAAAGTGCAACCGCAGCAATGCGCCGAAAAATAGACTGTCTTATCATAGCTTTCTCTTCTGCCTCCTCTTCTTAAATATTTCCCCCGTTTTGCCTGAGAAGCACAAAATGCCACGCAGCGAAACGCAAGTCTTCGCGCATGGTAAGCTCCATTATAACACGTTTCCCTTCCATAACCACCCCCCAAAGCGGAAAAGTTTCGACGGAATGCGCTCTTGCCCGCCTCCCCGGTAAATGTTAGAATGAGAAAAAATACAGACCAGTTATATTGAAAGGAGTCCTATGGCCAACGAGGAGCAGAGAAATCCGAATCCGGGTGAAGAAAAGAAACCGGGCAATGTGGTTCTCTTCTATATTATCCCCTTTCTCCTCATCAATCTCCTGATCTTTTTCTTGGTGACCCTGCGTCCCAAGTTTAAGCTTCATATTGAGGAGTCTTCCGATTTTCGCACGGCGGAAATCCAAGTGGAGATGCACCCGCGCCTGCCGCTCGCCGCATTTGAGGTCAAGCTGGATGATACACCGCTGAATCTCGAGAACCTCGGCGGTGGCCACTATAAGGCTTCGGTCGATAAAAACGGAACTCTGGAAGTCACGGTTCGCTACATCAACGGCATGCACCGCACCCAGTACGAGCACATAGGCTCTGTGGATGACCAGCCGCCGTTGATTTCGGGCGATGAGCTCGACGGCAATATGTTAACCGTGAGCTTTGACGATCCGCAGTCCGGCATTAACTACGACTCCATCTATGCCATGGATGCCGATGAGGAGCGTGTTCTTCCGAGCAGCATCGATGAGAGCGAGAACAAAGCCGTATTTCAGGTTTTGACCTCGCGCCTGGAAGTCCATATATCCGATCAGCTGGGCCACGAGGCGGTTGCGAACTTCACCGAGCTCGATGCGATGGGGAACGGCGGCGACAACAGCCACGAGTACCACACCTACGGCACGGATGATAAGACCAAGGAAACCACTGCCGAGGAAGAGAGTTCCGCAGAAAAGAACAGCGGTAAAAGCAGTAAAACGCAGAAAAAGACGAGCAGCGCGTCAACAACCGCTGCCGCAAGTTCTAAGGCAAAAGAGACTTCCGCGGCCGCTAAGACTACGGCCGCAAGCTCTAAGGCAAAGGAGACTTCCGCGGCCGCTAAGACCACGGCCGCTAGTTCCAAGGCAAAGGAGACTTCCGCGGCAGGTAAGACCACGGCAGCAAGCTCCAAGGCTAAGGAGACTTCCGCGGCAAGTAAGACCACGGCAGCAAGCTCCAAGGCTAAGGAGACTTCCGCTGCCGCCAAGACCACGGCAGCAAGCTCCAAGGCAAAGGAAACTTCCGCGGCAAAGACGAGCAGTAAGGCGAACGCAGTGAATAACAGCGGTGCACCCGCGCCCGGCGAGACCATTTCCGGCGGAAAAAGCGGGCCCTCCGCAACACGTGAGAGCAAAAAGAGCGGATCTACCGCAGCCATTCAGACGGTAGAGCCTCTGAATCCTTGAATATACACAGGCTTTTCGACAAACAAAAAGCTCGAATCCGAACGGATTCGAGCTTTTTTGATTTCCGCTTTGCAAGCACGGGAAAGCAAAATTCAGAAAATTCCCTGCCACAGATTGCCGAGCGCGCTCAGCAAGAGGTTATTCCGATAAAGGAAATACACCCAGGGGCTTGCCTCTACCTGCCCCAGTATGCCGCTGCCGATCGGCGTATACTGAAAGAGATTCAGGATGAGGAAGCCGAGCCAGAGGAAAAAGAGCCCCTCCGCCAAGCCCAGTGCGGCTCCCGCAATTTGATTCATGCCGTGAATCACGGGGAGTGCGGTAAACAAATTCAAAAAACGGAATACACAGTGGAGCAACATGCGAAACAGAAGGAAAAGCAAGGTGAAGCCGAGGTAATTCAGGAGCGTTCGCCCCAAAAAATCCGCGGCATACTGCTGAAACTCTGTCGCGCCGACTGCCTGCCAGGCTTCCGTCGTGTTATTTTTGCGGAGTCCCTGTTTAAAATTATCCGGTATGGGCAGATTTTCAATGACGCGGTCCTGTCCCGCGCTGTCTGCGGTCTGGCGATCCGTCACTGTGTCCAAGCCTATCTTTTCGGTAATATACCGCTCGGCAGCCGCCTGCATCCCCGTGTTTTTTGCCAAAAAACTCGCCGTACTCGGGAGCGCAACCCGCGCAAACAGCGTCGTGAGAATCAGGGCAAGGGCGCTCACCGTGAGACGCAGAAAGCCTCTCCGGTGACCGTCCAGTGTCATTCCGAGCAAAAACAGAGCGATTAAGAGCGTGAACCAATTCCGGTCGAGCCAGGCTGTGACTTGTACCGCCATCAGCCTAAGAAATCCTCTTCTTTCAGGATTAAGAGACCGTCCTTATTATAGCGCTTCGAGAAGAGTCCGCTGAGTCTTCTTCCGAGCGGCGGTCTCTCCGCGTGATCTGCCGCCTCTTCGATTAAAATTTCCGCATTCTTTCGCGTGAGGCTCACACCGTCTTCCTGTAACAATTCAATTCTCTCATAGAGCGCATTCATGCTCTTTCCGGTCATGACACAGTCTATGTTCCGCGCATATGCGGCGGCGTAATTCGCGAAGGCATCCTTCGTCAGGAGTTCATTCTCCTTGGCCCGCCTCCTCTCGGCATCAAGTTTCGCCCTGTCCTCCGCACGCGGCACCGCTCGCTGCGCGGGGCGCTGTGCCTCCGCTTCCGCGCGCGCCGCCGGGACTGTCTCCGGTTCGCGGACAATGATTTCTTCCGCCACGCGGTTCAAAAGTTCTTCCGCGCGCCGTGCCTCTTCTTCCTTTCGCCGCGCTTCCTCTTCTCTTTCGGCCGCAGCTTTCGCTTCCGCCGCAGCGGCCGCGGCCTCCGCAGCCTTCCGCGCATTCTCGGCGGCTTCGCGCTCGGCAAGGCGTCTCGCCTCTTCTTCCGCGCGTCTTGCCTCTTCCTCCGCGCGTTTCGCCTCCTCTTCTTTGCGGCGCGCCTCCTTCGCTTCGAGCGCGGTCTTAACCGCCTCTTCCCGTAGGCGTGCCTCCGCCTCACGGAACTTTGCCTCCGCGGCAAAGTAGGCTTTTACATCCTCCCGCTTATCCGCGGTGTGGAAAACCGTCTCGACCTCCGGATGCGAAGCCCGAAGTCTGGTGAGCTGCAGCGGATTGTCAATGAGAAGGACGGTGCGCATGCCGCCGTCGGCCGCGATGAGCTGAATCAGCTCGCTGAGGCTCACATCGCTTAAATCGCCCGCTTCTTCAATGATGAGGTCGCGTCCCGCGGTCTTCTCCGCCGAGTTTCGGACGCCGTAGACATTGAGTCGCTCTGCCTTTACCTTGGCCGCCGGACGCTTAAATCCGGTTACGGCCTGCGCCTCCTTGAGGCGCTCCACCGCGGACTGTAAGCCCTCCTCGGGCGTTCTGCCTTCAATCAGGGCATTGAAGGAGCCCGGTGTACGAAGCAACTTCGGCTGTCTCGGCACTTCCCGTCTTGCCTCCGCGCTCTCTTCGACAAGCTCACCCTCTTCCGCAGACTGTTTTTCCGCAGCGGCCGTTTCCGCAGGCTGCTTCTCTGCAGCGACGACTTCTGCCTGAGACTGCTTTTCCGCAGTGGCAACTGTTTCCGCGGGCTGCTTGTCCGCGGCGACCGCTTCTTCCCGAGGCTGCTTTTCCGCAGCGGCCGTTTCCACAGGCTGCTTCTCTGCGGCGACGGCTTCTGCCTGAGGCTGCTTTTCCGCAGTGGCAACTGTTTCCGCGGGCTTCGTTTGGCTCGCTTTTTCTTCCGTCGCCGCAGCGCTCACG
Source organism: Stomatobaculum longum (assembly GCA_905370385.1). Classification (GTDB taxonomy): domain Bacteria; phylum Bacillota; class Clostridia; order Lachnospirales; family Lachnospiraceae; genus Moryella; species Moryella longum_A. The sequence goes on along the minus strand of CAJPKN010000002.1, from coordinate 10,314 downwards.
GCTTCCGGGCTTTCCTTTGCCATCTCTTCAATCTCGGGCTTTTTTTCCGCCTCGATTACACTCTTTTTAATCTGTTCGGCTTCTTTGTCCTGCTCAATCCGACGGAGTGCCGCTTCTTCGCGCGCGAGCTGCTCTCTTCTCTCCTGGGCCGGGAGTTTCGGCAGCACCTTGGTCTCGTCGAGTTTTGCCTCGCGCTGCCGAATGGCCTCTTCGGTCTCGGCCGCGCGCGCTTCGGCGCGCAGTTTTGCCGCCTCGCTCTCTTCCTCATAGCGCAGGCGATCCACCATGAGCTGTTCCGTTCCCGGGAACTCGGAGGTCTCGCTGCGCTCTCCGCTAGAGACCACATAGTCCCGCGAGAGGCGGGCGCTTTCTTCACGGTAGCGCTGCTCCACGCTGCGCGCATCCTCCTCCGCGGACGGGAGCGCACTCTCCCGAAGCTCTGCCGCTGTCTCGCGCAACGGCTCTTGTACGGTCTCGGTGCTTACCGGCGTCGCTGCGGCTTTGGCTCTTACACCGTTCCGCTTCTCCTCTTCCAAACGACGAAGGTGCGCATCGATCTCCGCATCGATATCATTCTGTGCGGGTGCTTCCTGCGGCTTGGCCGCTTCGGTCCAGGAGGGGATTCCCGTCGAAGCCGCCGCCGGTGTCTGAAACGTCGGGACATTGCGATAGCGCTCTTCGCTCGGCGCAGCCTGCTGAAGCGGCGCCTGATCATAACTCTCTTCCGGCTGCGCAAATGCCGCAGGCTGTGTAAACTCTGCAGGCTGCGCAAACGCTGTCGGCTGCGGCTGCGTCATCGGTGCCGCGTACTGTTCCGCAAGCGCGGGCGCCGGCTCCATTCCGTACGGCGCTGCCGCGGTCTGATACGGCATCTGCGTACCGTACTCTGTCGCCATCATGGGTTGCTGCGCATAGGGTGTCGTGAGCGGTGCCGGTTCGCGCACCGCATTCTGACGCGGCGCGGTGGGCTGATAGTAAATTTCGCCCTGCAGAATGCTCTGCTGATATTCGTTGAGAGGCTCCCCTTCTCCCTCGGCCTTTAGGCGCAGGGCCTTTTGCACCCACTCGCCGGTGCCGAAAAGTATGGTAATGCGGTCACAGAGGTCCAGGCAGGCTTCCCGCATGCCGGCTCTGTGGTAGAGTTCCGCGAGTTCGTACATCCACTCATCGGAGAGTTCCTCGCTCACATACTCCTCAAGCGGCGGCATGAGCTGCTGCGGCTGTGCCCCCTTTGCCTTGAGTATCAGATAGCGGAGCAGCTTTTGGCGCGTATCCTGGGGCGCAAGTCTCTGAAACTCCTCAAAGCACTCCTCCGCCTCATCTATGCTGTTTACCTTCAGAGCAAGCTGCGTCAGCTTAAAGAGCAGCCCTCTTCCCATCGGGGTACGTTCGACCGCCAGAAGCAGAATATCCTTTGCCTCCGCGTACTTCCCGACCTTTTCATAAATCTCGGAGACCTGCGTCAGGAGACTTACATTTGACACACGCCTCCAGTCAATTTTATCGGCGATCTTCACCGCCGTCTGATAGTCGCCAAGCCCCGCCTGCTTTCGCATCTGCTCTACTTTTACGTTCAGTTCGTGCTTGTCCATCCGCTTCCTTTCCGTCTCTCTAGAGCTCCGTTCTTCCTTCCAAGGCACGCAAGAGCGTGACCTCATCGATATATTCCAAATCGCCGCCCACCGGCACGCCGCTCGCAATTCTGGAGACCTTAATGCCGGTCGGTTTGACCAGCTTTGCAATGTACATCGCTGTGGTCTCACCCTCCAGACTCGGATTGGTCGCGATGATGACCTCTTCCACATCGCCCTCCAGGCGGCGCATCAGCTCTTTCAGCTTGATGTCCGAGGGCCCGATGCCGAGCATCGGGGAAATGGCACCGTGCAACACATGGTAGACGCCTTCGTATTTTCCTGTTTTCTCATAGGCGGCGAGATCTCTCGTGTTCTCGACCACCATAATCTGTCTGTGATTTCGCTTGGTACTCTTACAGATGGGGCACAGATCCTCATCGGTCAGCGTAAAACATTCCTTGCAATAGCGCACATTCTGCCGTGCGCTGCGGATGGCGTCGGTCAAAGACTCGACGCGCTCCGGCGGCATGTTGATAATATGAAACGCAAGGCGCTGCGCGGACTTTCTTCCGACGCCCGGCAGCGCGGACAGCTCTTCCATGAGCCTTGTGATTTGTTTGCCGTAGTAGTCCATTGAAAGCCTTATTTTTAGAAGGGGAGGCCGCCGGTCAGCTTGCCCATCATCTGCTGGTTTTCGGTCTCCGCCATGCGAAGCGCCTCATTGACCGCAGCCTTGATGAGATCCTCCAGCATCTCAACATCGTCCGGATCCACCGCATCCTTGTCCAGCGTAATCTTGCTGACCTCTCTGCCGCCGACCACCGTGACGCGCACCGCGCCGCCGCCGGCCGTCGCCTCGAATTCCTTGCTCTCGAAGGCTTTCGCCTGCTCCTCCATCTGCTTCTGCATCTTCTGGAGCTGCTTCATCATGTTATTTGCGTTGCCGGGCATACCGTTAAATCTTGCCATCTCTCTTCTCCTCTTCTCTCTGGTTTTGCGCCGCAGCGCTTAGCTTTCCCGCTCAATCGGGAAGTGAATTTGTTCCCGTAACTCTTCATCCGTAATGCGATAGCTCCGCGCCGCCGTTCCGCCCCGCACATACTTGGTGCCGAGCGAAAACGTCCGCCCGTAGCGTGCGGTCAGGCAGTCCTCCAAGGCCTTGAGCCCGCCGCTTTGAAAGCTCTTTTCGGTAATTTCATCCGGACAGCAGAGGGTCAGCCTTCCGCCCTCCTCCGCAGCAAGTTCGCAGCGATGTAACATGGGGCCGTAAATGCCGCCGAGACTCTCTGCGATGCTGCCGAGCTCTCCGCGGATTTTCATAAAGTCCTCGTAGGCCGCGCGCGGCAGGGCAACTTCCTGAACAACCGTCCCCGCCGCCTCCGGAACCTCGGTCTGCCGCTCGGCTTCCGCCGTCGCCGCGACCGTCTGCACCACACCTCGTTTTCCGAGTTCCTGAATCCGCTTCTCCAGGCGCGCAATGCGGCTGAGAAGCGCATCGCCGTCCGTATCCATCTCCGGCTCCGAGAGCCGAATCAGCGAGAGCTCCGTGAGCGTTCGCTTGTCCGAGGCATAGCGGAGTTGCTGGGCCAGTTCCGATTGCACGCGAATCGCGCGAAGCAGCACCGCCTTGTTCGCCTGTTCGGCATCCTCCCGGAGCTGCTTCAGGCGCTCCCCGGCACAGTCCACCAAACCGTCCGCGCGCTCCGCGGTCTTTAAGACCAGCAGGTTTCTGAGATACCAGAGGAAATCCGCATTGAACTGCCCGAGCTCACGCCCTTCCAAAAAGGCGCGGTTCAAAATTTCAAGCGCTTCCCCGGCCCGGCCGCGCAACAGCGCGCGAAACAGCCCGGAAAAGACCGAGACATCCACGGCGCCGAGTATGTTCAGCACCGCCTCGTAGCGTATCTCTCCGTCCGGACAAAAGGCCACGCACTCATCGAGCAGGCTCAGCGCGTCTCGCATGGCGCCGTCCGCCTGCGTCGCAATGTAGCGCAGGGCTTCCTCTTCCGCCTGTATCCCCTCGGCCGTCGCGAGTTCCCGCAGGCGCTCCGCAATGGTGTCCGCCGTGATGCGGCGGAAATCGTAGCGCTGGCAGCGGGACAGGACGGTGACGGGTATTTTACTCTGCTCCGTTGTCGCCAAAATGAAAATCACATAGGGCGGCGGTTCTTCCAGGGTCTTAAGGAGCGCGTTGAAAGCGCCGCTCGAGAGCATGTGCACCTCGTCGATGATAAAGACCCGGTATTTCCCCGCAGTCGGCGGGTACTGCACCTGCTCCTTAATGTCGCGGATGTTATCGACGCCGTTATTCGATGCCGCATCGATCTCCTGCACGTTCATGGAGCTCTCCGAGAGTATGGCCCGACAGGATGCGCAGACACCGCAGGGGTTGCCCCGCTCCGGCTGCTCACAGTTCACGGCGCGCGCCATAATCTTTGCGACACTCGTCTTACCCGTGCCCCTGGTCCCGCAGAAGAGATAGGCGTGCCCCACACGCCCGCTCTCGACCTGGTTGCGGAGCGCCGTGCAGACGGCATCCTGTCCCTTTACCTCATCGAAGTTTTGGGGTCTCCATTTGCGATAGAGTGCGACATACGCCATCTCAGCGGTCTCCGAACGAGAGGCCAAGGAGCCGCGCCTCTTCGACAATCGAAGAATTCGGATCCACCACCTTTAACTTGCCGGCCGACTCCTCGAGCGGAATGCTCGTAATCTCATTGTTCCGGATGACGACCATCTGTCCGAACTTGCCGTCGTAAATCAGCTTTGCCGCGCGCGCGCCGAGACGCGTGGACAGCACACGGTCATAGGGGTTCGGCGCACCGCCGCGCTGGGTGTGTCCCGGCACGGTCACGCGCACTTCCTGCCCGGTGAGCGCCTCGATTTCCGCGCCGATCTCATAGGCAACCGAGGGATAGCGCCGCGCCGCAAGCTTGGTTTTTCTCTCCTTCTTGCTGAGCGCCGCGGTCTCCTTGGAGATTGCGCCCTCCGCAACCACGATAATCGAAAAACGACTGCCCGCTTTCTGTCTCTTCTGAAGCGCCTCAATCACGGCGTGAATGTCATAGGGAATTTCCGGAATCAGGATGATATCCGCGCCGCCCGCGATTCCCGCATAGAGCGTGAGCCAACCCACCTTGTGTCCCATGACCTCGACAATGAAGACTCTGCCGTGCGATGCCGCCGTCGTGTGAATGCAGTCAATCGCATTGGAAGCAATCTCAATGGCACTCTGGAACCCGAAGGTCTCATCCGTGCCGTAGAGATCGTTGTCTATGGTCTTCGGCAGGGAGATAATGTTAAGTCCCTCCTGGCGCAGCAGGTTTGCCGTCTTCTGGCTTCCGTTTCCGCCGAGCACGCAGAGGCAGTCAAGCCCCAGCTTCCGGTAGGTCGCCTTCATGAGTTCCACCTTATTGTTTCCGTTTTCATCCGGCACCGTCATCTGCTTGAACGGCTGCCGGCTGGTGCCGAGCAGGGTGCCGCCCCGCGTGAGTATGCCCGAAAAATCACTCTTTAACAGCAGACGGTAGTCCTCATACATAAGGCCGCGGTAACCGTCCCGAAAGCCGACAATGTCCACGCTCTCGTACAGATTGTAGAGCGCCTTCGCAATGCCGCGCATGGTCGCATTCAGCGCCTGGCAATCGCCGCCGCTGGTCAGCATACCGACGCGAATTCTGCCGCCCTTTTTCTCTGTTTTTGCCTTCTCCGACTTTTCTCTCTCTAACTTTTCTTTTTCTGCCATATCCGACTCCTCTTACCGCTTGCGTATGCACCTCAAAACGCCGCATACTTGTCAAAAGTATACGACAGATTCGGCCATATCACAAGGAAGCCCAAAACAAAAAAAGACGGCTCTGCCGTCTCTCTCTGTCAAATCAAAAACAAGCCGCACATCCCGCTTTGAACGGGAGCCATGAACGTTACCGCGGCAGCCAGCTCGGCGACGGCGATCCCGCATCGCCCGTACGCATTTGCTTAGTGCTGCTGCATTCCTGCCCTGACACGGTTCACAAAGGCACGCCGCGCAGGGGCCCTCGCGTCTACGCCGCTTATCGCGGGCTGCTTCACAGCTCTGCACGCCCGAGGCGGGATATCACCCCTGCTATGGCGGACTGCAGGTGCAGGGAACCGCCGTCTCCCCGGCTGTGCGGACTTTCAGTATACGAGAGCCACCTGTGCTTTGTCAAGCGGACAGCGCCCGCTTCCACGCTTCAAAAGTACTCGGTCTCGCGGCAAAACAAAGCCTGATAGAGCAGAAAAACCATGAAGAAAAGCTCTCCGTTCAAAAGTTCCGCATAGGCGTAGGGCGGCACAGCTCCCTGTAATATCGCCTCTTTTCCGAATACACAGAACAGCGCAATCAGCGCGAGCTTCAGCGTGAGCGAAGGTCTTCTCTCTTTCTGCCCGAGCCGGAACATGGCACAGAGGCTCATGAGCAACAAAAGCCCGTTCAACAGGGCGTTATGTGTCGCAAAACTGCGCGCACTGCCGCTCACATACTGGACGGCACACTCAAGCAGCAAAAGAAGCTGATAGAAGCTCGCATAGCCGACAAAGATACGCTGAAAACACCGCTCCGCCCGCTCCATGAGACCACCCCTTTACCGGATAATACACTTTTCTCCCGAATTAAGTATAGTATAGTTCCGGGAGTTTTGCAATCTTTTCTGCGGTGTTTTGTAGTTTTAGGCTTCTATTGTCTGGGAATTCAGTCTTCTTACTCCGTTTTTTCCGTTCCTTCCGCGTTCTCTGTCTGTGCGGCGCGTTTTTTCTCCCGCAATGTGCGAAAAAAATCCCGCATGAGATCCGCACACGTTTCACCGAGCAGACCGGCTTCCACAGCGGCCTGATGATTAAAGCGCGGCTCGCTTAGTAAATTCAGCACCGAACCCGCACAGCCCGCCTTGGGATTCGAGGCCCCGTAGACCACCCGCGGAATGCGCGCCTGCACAATGGCCCCCGCGCACATGGGGCAGGGCTCCAAGGTCACGTAGAGCGTGCAGTCCTCAAGCCGCCAGTCCCCCGCCTTTTTGCAAGCCTTGCGGAGAGCAAAGAGCTCCGCGTGCGCAAGTGTCTGCTTATCCGTCATGCGGCGGTTATAGCCCCGTGCGATGATTTTCCCCTCGCGCGCAATCACACAGCCGATCGGCGTCTCGCCGAGTGCCTCCGCTTTTCCGGCCTCCCGAATTGCGGCCCGCATCAACTGTTCATCCGTCATTTCGCTTCCTGCTCTCCTTATGCTATACTAGACGCAACGCGGCTCAAAACCCGCGTTGCAACCGGAAGGTTTATTTTAACACAGCGAGGAAAGCATATGCAGAGAATTCTGGTTTGTGACGATGACCACGAAATCGTCGAGGCAATCAGCATCTACCTCACCGGCGAGGGCTTTAAAGTTCTTCCCGCCTACGACGGCGCGGAGGCGCTGGAAATTATGGAGGAGACGCCGGTCGACCTCCTGATTGTCGATGTCATGATGCCCGGACTCGACGGCATCCGGACCACCAGACAGGTCCGAGAAAAGAGTTCCATCCCGATTATTATTCTCTCGGCCAAATCCGAAGACAATGACAAGATTTTGGGCCTGAATATCGGTGCGGACGACTATCTCACCAAGCCCTTCAATCCCCTGGAACTCGTGGCGCGCGTCAAGAGCCAGCTTCGCCGCTATACGGAGCTCGGCAACGTGGACAGCCGCGACAATCAGCACCTCTACTCGGTCGGCGATCTGGTAATCAACGATGAGACCAAGGAAGTTCAGGTCGGCGGAAATACCGTCAAACTCACACCGATTGAGTACAATATCCTCCTGCTGCTCGTCAAGAATGCGGGCAAGGTTTTCTCGATCGATGAGATCTATGAGAAAATTTGGAACGAAGAGGCCATCGGCGCGGATAACACCGTTGCCGTCCACATCCGCCACATTCGCGAAAAGATAGAGATCAATCCGAAGGAGCCGCGTTACTTAAAGGTTGTCTGGGGCGTCGGCTATAAGGTGGAAAAGAAGCCATGAAATCGGACGCCAAGGCAGAAAGAGTTATGTTCTACAAAAAGGCGGTTCTGCTGATTGTGCATATTCTGGCGCTCTTTGCCTTCCTGTCCGGCATCTGTCTGCTCTACGGGAGCGCAGCGTTTCGCGAGGGCTTAAGCTGGGTGAATCCCGCGCACTACGAGGACTCGCCCGCCTTTGAGGCCCTGCTCCGCGATCGGGTACAGCAACTGCTCGGCTATGTCCGCTACCGCGATGTCTTCGAGACCGACGGGGCCTTTGACGCCGACAACGAGGTCTTTTCCTATTCCGACGGAAACGGCGCCGAAAAGATATTCTCCGTCTCCGATGTGCTGGCCTATGCGAAGGAACACGGCTATTCCTTTGACAACGATTACCGTGTCATTCACGACGACGCGGCACCCGGCGGCGACGGGCAAACCTATCCCATCACTTGGCGCGCCTACCGCGAAACCCAGAAGGCAACCGGTCCCGGCTCCGCCTTTAAGACGCTCGATACCATGACCCGCGAGGTCATGCAGTGCCTCGGCGACTACTACCGGGGTGTTAAGCTCTTTAACACGGGGAATTCGAATCTCTACTATCTCCTGGAAATCGACGGGCGGAAGAACTATACGAACCGCCCGGGCTTAAGCGATGCGCAGGCGCGTTCCTTTGGGCGCTATGCGATTTTCAACTCCGAAAATCCTCTTCCGGACAACAATCTGCCGGAGACGCCGAACAAGATACGCTCGCTGCTCCTAGAAGAAGTTTCGAGCCGGACGGCGGACTATCATCTGATACTTGCGGTCGATACGAACTATCCCCTGCAGGATGCCTTTTACCAAGGCGTGCTGAACTATGCGCGCCAGCGCGCGCTCTACGGGGTCGGCATGATTTTCCTCTTTGCGGGCGCAAGCTTTATGCTGCTCACGCTGATTTCCCTCTCTCTGCTCTCGGGACATAAGCGCAAGGGTGCGGTCGAAATTCAACTGCTTCCCATCGATCGCTACCGCATCGAGAGCAAAGCTTTGCTGCTCGTCGCTCTCTGTGCCCTCTGCATGCTCTTTGCGACCCAGGTTGCGGTGCGCATCCTGCATCTCATGCTGCCTACGGCCTACTGGTCCTTCTCGGAGAAATTACTTCACGCGGCCATCATCTACCTCTTTGTGCTGCTCTTCTGGTTCTCCGCCCTCCGCATGCATAAGGCGAAAATCCTTTGGCAGAACAGCTTTCTTAGGGAGCTCTTCGAGAGCCTCGTGCGGCAGTCGAGAACGGTGAGTTTTGTGCAGCGAATGACGGTTTACTACCTGCTCTTTCTCTTGATAAATCTCGCGGGCACGGTGACCGCAAGCTTTCTCCTGCTGCACGGCAAGTCGCTGAACGCACGGCTCGAGGCGAGCTTCTTGATTCTTTTGCTGGCCATCTTCGATCTCTGGCTCTATCAGCATCTCTACCAGAAACAGAGCGAGAGCGATGAGATTGCGGCCGCCATCGGCCTGCTGGACAGCGAGCCCGATCGGAGCGAGCAACTCCTTGACCCCGCGCGCTTCCACGGCAAAGAGGCGCGGCTCGCCGCGACCATCAACAACATCAACGCGGGACTTCAGCGCGCCCTGAACGACAGTGTCCGCTCCGAGCGCATGAAGGCCGAGCTCATCACGAATGTGTCGCACGACATCAAGACGCCGCTCACCTCAATCATCAACTACATCGACCTGATTCGGAGAGCGCATCCCTCCGATCCCGCGGTGCAGAACTATGTCGACATCTTAGAGAGAAAATCGCAGCACTTAAAAACCCTGACCGAGGATCTGGTCGAAGCGAGTAAGGCTTCCACCGGCAATGTGCAGATCGATCCCGTAAAAATCGACTTTGTCGAACTGGTGGAACAGACCAACGGCGAGTTCGAAGAGCGCTTCTCAGAGAGCGGGCTCACGCTGATTCCGACCCTCCCCGAGGAGCCGCTCTATATCTTCGCGGACGGTCAACACCTGTGGCGCGTCCTCGAAAATCTCTACAACAACGCCTGCAAGTACGCCGCCAAAAATTCCCGCGTCTACGCGGAAGTTTCGGCGGATGAGGCCTTTGTGAGTTTTACGCTGAAGAATATTTCGGCGAGCGCTTTGAATATTAGCCCGGAGGAGCTGACCGAGAGATTTGTGCGCGGCGACCGCTCCCGCACGACCGAAGGCAGCGGTCTGGGTCTCTCGATTGCGAAGTCGCTCACGGAGCTGCAGGGCGGCACGCTGGACATCCAAATCGACGGCGATTACTTCAAGGCGAGCGTGCGCTTTCGCCGCGTCACCGAATAAACAAGCGCAGGCAAAGAAAAACGCGTCCGAGATCCGGACGCGTTTTTCTTTGCCTGTTTTCTGTTTTCTCTGCCGACGCACTTTGCTCAAGCGCCCGCACTCCAATAGGATGCGCCGTCTCTCAGCTCTTCCCGAAGCCGCCCCTGCTCTTCCAAGTATTTTAGGCAGGCATAGGTCTTAAACCAAATCTGAATGCAGACTTCTCTCTCCTTCATGGTGAGCGGCCGCCGATAACGACGATATGCCATGGAGCCGACATCGCGGAGCAACACCGGTCTCCCATCGTCTCTCACGATTTTCTCAAGCTGATCGCAGTGCTTCCGGTAATAGCGCTCTGCCTTCCGGACGGCAGCCTCCGGGTTTCGGAAGGGGGCGCCGTGCCCGGGCACAAAGAGATAGTCCGAGAAGCGCTCCGCGGCCTCCCGGAGCGTTC
>CAJPKN010000001.1 GCA_905370385.1 Stomatobaculum longum | reverse complement strand
GGATAATTGTAAGATGAACTAGGACAATAAAAAAGAGCCGATGACGAACTCGTGGTATGATGAAGCTACCACACACCAACACACCAGGAGGTTCGCCATGGCCCAGAACGAGTATACCACAAATAGAAAATATCGCCACCTGACACGCGAAAAGCGTGCACAGATTGAAGTGCTGCTGCAATTAAAGCTCCCCAAAAGTCGCATCGCGCGAGAAATCGGGATTGCAAGGTCAACTTTATATAATGAACTTGCCAGAGGTACTGTACAGCAGTTAGGACGGAATCTGGAGCCATACACGCGGTACTTTGGAGATTCGGGACAGCGTGTCTACGAACATCGAAGACGAAATAGTCATTGCCCCATGAAGCTGGTGAAAGCTAAGAAGTTCGTGTCTTTTGCAGTAAAGCAGATACTGACAAAGCATCTGGCACCTGATACGATTTGCGGTCTTGCCAAAGAAAAGGGCTGTTTCACCGAGCTGGTTTGCAGCAAGACACTTTATAACTATATTGAGCGTGGATTGTTAAAAGCTCGAAATATCGATCTCACGCTAAAGGTCAAACGTAAACAACACCGTAAGGGACATCCGCAGCACAAGCGGCTGTATGGCCTGAGTATTGAAGCTCGCCCCCAAGTAGTCAATCAGCGGGAGGAGTTTGGGCATTGGGAGATTGATACCGTGGTCGGTCGAAAGGAGTCACAATCCGTTTTGTTGACACTGGATGAGCGAATCACAAGATTTCGACACATTATAAAGATACCCGGTAGAAGCACACAAGCGGTCGAGCAAGGTTTAAAAACGCTCCGAGAGCTATACGGAGAACGATTCAGCCAAGTCTTTCGCTCCATCACAAGTGACAATGGCAGTGAATTTGCTTCACTGCCACAGTTGCTTTCCACGATACCCATATACTATGCTCATCCTTACTCCGCCTACGAACGCGGACTGAATGAAAAGCAGAACTCATTGATTCGCCGGTTCTTACCAAAAGGGAGTTCTTTTGATGTAGTTACGGATGAGCAGATAAGAGAGATACAGAACTGGATCAATCAACTCCCTCGAAAATCCTTTCATTACAGTTCGCCGGAGGAATTATTTCAGACTGTCCTACTTGATCTTGCAATCTAGCATTTTTTTTGACGGCGCGGCGGGCGCAGGGCGTAGCGGGATAAGAGCGGGCGGAAGGCCGAGGGCAGCGCAAGTTTTTCGAGCTCCGCGCGGGTCACAAAGATCCCGTTCCGTGCGTGCTCCTTCCGGTTTCGCCCGGGGGCGGTGGCGGAGAGCGGCTCCGCAATCTGCACCTCGTAGGCGCTCATATGCCACTCGATGTGGGTGAACACATGGTGGAAAGGCGGGAGGGCTTGGATGCGGAGCGGGGTAAAGCCGCGCTCGTGCACCAGCTTTAAAACCTCTTCCTCCGAGAGGGTGCCGGGGAAGCCGGGAAACTCAAACATCCCGGCGAGCAGGCCCTTTGACGGGCGCTGCCGCACATAGAAGCGCTCGCCGTCCCGGAGTACGAGTACGGTGCGCACTTCGTCCCGGCGCGGCTTTTTCGGTGCGCGGCGGGGCAGCGTTTCCGCAATGCCGAGCCTTCTGCCGTCGCACTGTGCGGCGACCGGACAGCGCTCGCAGAGCGGCGCACCGTTCGGAATACAAACCAGGGCGCCCAGTTCCATGAGGGCCTGGTTAAAGTCCGCGACCGGAAAACTCTTCCAATCCGCGTAGACCAGTTGCCAGAGTAAATCCTGCAGGCGCTCGGTGAAGGCCTGCTTGGTTGCGGGTTCCATGATATCGTCCTCGCAGGCCGTGAGCCGCGAGAAGACGCGGAGCACATTGCCGTCGACCGCGGGAACGGGGACATTGTAGGCAATGGAGGCAATGGCACCCGCCGTGTAGGGGCCTATGCCCGGGAGCTCTCGGAGTTCAAGCGGATCCACGGGCAGCTCTCCGCCGTGGTCGCGGAGCAGAACCTGGGCGCATTTTTTAATATTGCGCGCGCGGGTGTAGTAGCCGAGCCCCTCCCAGAGCCGCAAAAGAGTTTCGTCCGGGCAGGCCGCGATGTCTTCCAGTGTGGGGAGCGCCTCCCGAAAGCGCACAAAGTACTCCTTCACGGCTTCCACGCGCGTCTGCTGCAGCATAATCTCGGAGATCCAGACATCCTCCGGGTTTCCGGTATCTCTCCAGGGGAGGGAGCGCTTGTTTTCCTGATACCAGTGCAGAAGCAGTTCCGCATCGGCGCTGTTTTGTAATGCCATGACGAGAGCCTTTCTTTTGTCTTTCCTATGAGCTGTCCTTGCTATGTTCTGTATTGTAGCATGCCTCTGGGAAAAGCAGAAAGCAGCTTACCGGAATCGGAGCTCTTTTCTCCTGTTCGCTTGAATTCGGCCACAACTTTGTTTAGAATGAAAGTTGAAATAATTACTCGTCGACTTCTTTATGAAAGGGAGGTAACGGTTATGGCATTGGTCACTTCGGCGGAGATGTTCCGTAAGGCATACGAGGGCGGTTACGCCATCGGCGCATTCAACGTCAACAACATGGAAATTGTGCAGGCAATTACGGAGGCAGCTGCCGAGCTTAAGTCCCCGGTGATTTTGCAGGCTTCCGCGGGCGCGAGAAAGTACGCAAACTCGATTTATCTCGTGAAGCTTGTTGAGGCGGCGGTCGAGCTGCATCCGGAGGTCCCGATGGTGCTCCACCTGGATCACGGCGCAGACTTCGCAACCTGCAAGGACTGCATTGACGGCGGCTTTACTTCGGTCATGATCGACTTCTCGAGCCACAGCTTCGAGGACAACATCGCAGAGACCAAGAAGGTTGTCGAGTACGCACACGCACACGGCGTTGTGGTCGAGGCTGAGCTCGGCACGCTGGCGGGCGTTGAGGATGATGTCTGCGTCGAAGAGGGCATGTCCTCCTATACGAGACCGGAAGAGGTCGAGGAATTCGTGAGCCGCACGGGCTGCGACTCCCTCGCAATCGCAATCGGCACGAGCCACGGCGCTTACAAGTTCAAGCCGGGCACGAACCCGGAGCTTCGTCTCGACATCCTCGAGGAAGTGAAGAAGAGACTGCCGGGCTTCCCGATTGTTCTGCACGGCGCATCTTCCGTCCCGCAGGAGTACGTGAAGATCATCAACGCAAACGGCGGTCAGCTGAAGGATGCCATCGGTGTTCCGGAGGATCAGCTCCGTGCGGCGGCAAGAAGCGCGGTCTGCAAGATTAACATCGACTCCGACCTTCGTCTCGGCATGACGGCAGGCATTCGTCAGCACTTCAACGAGCACCCGGATCACTTTGACCCGAGACAGTATCTCGGCGACGGCAGAGCCAATGTCAAGGCGATTGTCGCGCACAAGATCACGGAAGTTCTGGGCTCGAACAACAGAATCTAAGCAGTCGGCGGCAAATCAGATACAGAAGAGAGGCGTTTTTACATGGCAGAGAAGAATCTGGACTGGGGTAACATTGGCTTCGCCTATCACGTGACGGATCAGCGCTACGTTTCCAACTATAAGAACGGCGCGTGGGATGAAGGCGGTCTCACGGCGGATGCGACCGTGTGCATTTCGGAGTGCGCGGGCATCCTGCAGTATTGCCAGGAGGTCTTTGAGGGCCTCAAGGCATATCGCACCGAGGACGGCAGCATTGTGACCTTCCGCCCCGACCTGAACGCGAAGCGCATGGCGGACTCCGCGCGCTACCTTGAAATGCCCGCCTTTCCGGAGGAGAGATTCCTGGAAGCGGTGGATGCGGTCGTCAAGGCGAATGCGGACTGGGTACCGCCCTACGGCAGCGGTGCTTCTCTGTACCTGCGCCCCTATATGTTTGCGAGCGGCCCGGTGATCGGCGTGAAGCCGTCGGATGAATACCAGTTCCGTCTGTTCGCGACCCCGGTGGGGCCCTACTTTAAGGGCGGCGCAAAGCCGACCACGCTCTGCGTGAGCAAGTACGACCGCGCGGCACCGCACGGCACGGGCCACATCAAGGCCGGTCTCAACTACGCGATGAGTCTGCATGCCTATGTGGATGCACACGCGCGCGGCTTTGACGAGAACATGTACTTAGACGCTGCAACGAGAACCTATATCGAGGAGACAGGCGGCGCAAACTTCCTCTTTGTGACGAAGGACGGCGTTCTGGTGAGCCCGAAGTCGGATTCCATTCTGCCCTCGATCACACGGCGCTCCCTCCTCTATATCGCGGAGCACATGCTCGGCATGAAGACGGAGCACAGAGCGGTTAAGTTCTCCGAGTTAAAGGACTTTGCGGAGGCGGGTCTCTGCGGTACGGCTGCGGTCATCAGCCCGGTGGGCCGTGTTGTGAACGGCGACGAAGTCATTGACTTCCCCTCCGGCACAGAGAAGATGGGACCGGTGCTCCAGAAGCTCTACGACACGATTACGGGCATTCAGTCCGGTCACATTGCGGGACCGGAGGGCTGGATTCGCAAGATTTGCTGAGCAAAGAACGCTTGATACAAGTGAACAGAAAGTCCCCGCGCGAGTCTTCGGCGGGGACTTTTTTGTGAAGGAGGCAGGGTGCGGGAGAGTTATTCCTTTGGACCGGTCTTTGACCGGAACAGTCATACACTCATTTTGGGGAGTTTTCCCTCGGTGCAGTCAAGGGCGGCGGGCTTCTACTATGCGAACCCGCAGAACCGTTTCTGGCGCATGTTAGCGGCGGTCTACGGGGCGGAAGTGCCGGACAGCATAGAAGAAAAGCGGGCGCTGCTCCTCTCAAACGGGCTTGCGCTCTGGGATGTGCTGGAGCGCTGCGAGATTCGGGGGTCGAGCGATGCGAGCATACGGGGCGCGGTTCCGGTGAAGATCGAGACGGTCACGGGAGCGGCCAAGATACGCCGCGTACTTGTAAACGGCACGACCGCAGCGAAGTATTATGCGCGCTATTTGGAGCCGAAGACGGGAATCGCGGCTACCTGCCTGCCTTCGACCAGTCCGGCGAATGCGGCCTATCGCTTGGAGCGTCTCACGGCGCTCTGGGGTGCCGCGCTTTTGGAAGAGGAGGGCTGAATGGGTACTTGGTATGTTTTGTTACAGCGGTGGCATTTGGAAGTCGCCGTGGTGCTCGGCTTTCTCTTAGACCTCCTGCTCGGCGATCCGGAGCATTGGTTTCACCCGGTGCGCCTCATCGGAGGGCTCGTGCGGGAACTGGAGCGGCGGCTCTACCCGAAGGCGGGGCCGCCGGTCGCCGCCTTTTGGAACGGTCTTTTCCTTTGGCTCTGCTGTGTCGGCGCGGTCGGCGGGAGCGTGTATCTTTTGACCGAAGTGCTCCGGCAGCATTTCTTCTTGGCGGGCTTTGCCTTTGAAATCCTGCTCTCGTACCAGCTTCTCGCGGCGCGCTGCCTTTCGGACAGCGCTGCGGCGGTGGCGCGTGCCCTAAAGGAGGGCGGTCTCGCGGCGGGGCGAAAGGCGGTGTCCTATATTGTGGGGCGGGACACGGAAGAACTCAGCGAGACGGGTGTCATCCGGGCTACGGTCGAGACGGTCGCCGAAAACACCTCGGACGGGGAGATTGCGCCGCTTTTTTTTCTCGTCTTCTTCGGCGCGGCGGGCGGTTGGGTCTATAAGGCCGTGAATACCATGGATTCGATGCTCGGCTACAACAATGCGCGCTACCGTCTCTTCGGGAGAGCGGCAGCGCGCATGGATGATGTGTTCAATTGGATGCCGGCAAGGCTTGCCGCGTGCTTCCTGATGGTTGCGGCGGCACTCGGCGGGCAGGATGCGGGCAATGCCCTTCGCATTTTCCGAAGGGACCGTTACCGCCACGCAAGCCCCAACTCGGCGCAGACCGAGAGTGTCGTGGCGGGGGCTCTGGGTGTGCGGCTCGCGGGACCGGCGCGGTATTTCGGTGAGATCAAGGACAAGCCCTACATCGGGGATGCGCTGCGGGAAATCGAGACAGCGGACATTGCGCGCGCCAACCGCATGCTCTTTCTTGCGTCTTGGATGGGTCTCATCGTGTTTCTCCTTGCCCGCGTGTTACTCGGAATGCTTATGGCCGGACTTGCGCTGAAGCTGCAGCCCGCGGCGCTCGCATTGCCGAATTTACTTTAAGCGGAAGCTCACGTGCAGTCCCTCGGTGCGTTTCTCGAAGAGATTCGTGGAGTCGATGAAGGGAACAAATTTCTTGAATTGGAAGTTTCTCACGTCAAAGTCCGGGAACTGCTTGTTCAAGAAGTTTCCGAGCTGGCTCGAGGGAATCCAGCCCTCCTCGTCCGAATTTTCCTCCCAAATTTGAATCAGGGCTTTTCGAACGGCTTTTAGGCGCATGCCCATGCCGGAGTTCGAGGCGTTGCCGCCCTTCTCGCTGTGCTCGCCCTCGCTGCTCTTTTCGGCCTGGGCCGGGAGCGGGTTTGCGGGCTGATTCGCGCGGTAGAGGAGGTCTATATACGAGAACTTGCTGCAGGCGGAGATAAAGCTCTTCGGCGTTTTCTGCTCGCCCATGCCGAGCACAAAGATTTCGGATTCGCGGAGTCGCGCCGCGAGGCGCGTAAAGTCGGAGTCCGAGGAGACAATGCAGAAGCAGTCAAAACGCCCCTGATAGAGCAGGTCCATGGCATCGATGATGAGGGCGGAGTCCGAGGAGTTCTTGCCGGATACATTGGAGTACTGCTGTATGGGCTGCACGGAGTTGTCGAGTATCACATTGCGCCAGCTTCCCATCTGTGGCGTGGTCCAGTCCCCGTAAATGCGCTTGATGTTGACACTGCCGAGATTATTGGCCTCGGAGAGCACGATGGGCAGATACTTCGGTGCGATGTTTTCGGCATCAATCAGCACGGCGACACGGCGCTCCCTCTCCTCATTGTTCATGCGAATATCCTTTCTCTTTTGACATAGCGAGCCGAGCTGCGCTATACTGGAAATACTCATTGTCAAGCGTGAGAATCGTAGTTATTGACACGCTTATTATAAGAAAGAGGAAAGAAATTGTCCATAAAAAGCTGGAAAGGAGCGCTGTTTGCGCTGGGTTTGGGATTTGGGGTCTGTGCGGCACTGCCGAGCAATGTGCGCGCAGAAGAGCAGAAGCTGGTACAGACGGTTGAAAATCGCCTGCATCCGGATAGCACAGCGCTTCCTCGCAGGGCTGAATACGGGTATGTGTCGGATGACGCGAATGCGGTCATTGCGCGGCTGCTTTCCTACGAGACAGATGCCGAGCGCAAGGAGATGCGGCGGCAGTTCTATCTGAACAGCGTCTGGTATCGTCAGGACGCGCAGTATGTCGATGAGAACGGAAAGCCCTATCTCCTGGTCTATGAGGGCGCGGCTTCCGACCGGAGAAAGCTGAGCTATGAACTGCTCGCCGGTCTCCCCTTCTTTTCGAATGCCAAGGTCCTGATTACGACCAAGGGCGATAAGCTGATTGCGGCCGTTGAGCTTGGACGACCTTTTACGGAGGCGGAGGCCTACCGGAATTACCGAAACTTGCTTCGCCTGCAGGGACTCACGGAAGAAGTGAAGGCGCAGACCGCAGGCAAGACCCCGCGGGAAAAGGCGCAGTTTATTTGCGACACGGTCGCAAAGCGCCTCAACTACGACTACAGCTTGCAGCAGAACTGCCTGCAGGACGTCGTGGTATCGCAGCGCACGGCCTGCGTGGGCTATAACGGTTTGACCGAGCTCCTGTTTCGGAGTGTCGGGCTCTCCTATGTGAACATGATCGCGAACAACCGGGAGACCGGTGTCATGCATATCTTCGGAACCTCCAAGATAGACGGAAACTGGCTGATTTTTGATACGAGTAACTACGACAACGAGAGCGGTCCCCTCGATGCGAGCTATATCTTCTCGGAACTCGAGCACGAGGCAAAGGGCTACCGCGACTTTAAACTCCTGCAGGGAGAGAGACTGAACTGATGGACCTATTTGACTATATGCGCGAGAATGCGCTCCGGCAGGAGGCACCGCTTGCCGTGCGCATGCGGCCCCGAAGCTTGGAGGAGATTGTGGGGCAGACGCATATCCTCGGCGAGGGAAAACTCTTGTACCGCGCCGTGCGGGCGGATGCCGTGGGATCCATGATTCTCTACGGACCGCCGGGCAGCGGGAAAACCACGATTGCGGAAGTCATCTCCCGCGAGACCAAATCCGAATTTTGTCGCCTGAACGCGACGACGGCCGGCAAAAAAGAGATGGAGGAAGTGATTCAAGAAGCCCGCGAGAACTTTGGGCGCGGCAAGCGAACCACCCTCTTTGTCGATGAGATACACCGCTTCCACAAGGGGCAGCAGGACTTTCTGCTCCCCTATGTGGAGGACGGCACCGTTGCGCTGATCGGCGCGACAACCGAAAATCCTTTTTTTGAAGTCAATGCAGCGCTGCTTTCGCGCTCCCGCATTTTTGAATTGAAACCACTTGCGGCGGCGGATATCGCAGCGCTGCTTCGTCGTGCCATGGCGGATAAGGAGCGCGGTTACGGGAACTGGCGAGCCGAACTCACGGAGGAGGCCTGCGCCTTTCTTTCGGATGCCGCGGGGGGCGATGCGCGGACCGCGCTGAATGCGCTGGAACTCGCGATGAAGACGACGCCGCCGGATGCGGACGGCGTGATTCGCCTTTCGCTGTCCGTTGCGGAGGAGAGTATACAGAAGCGCGCCGTACGCTACGACAAGGACGGCGACAATCACTACGACACGATTTCCGCCTTTATCAAGAGCATGCGGGGCTCGGACCCGGATGCCGCAATCTACTATCTGGCGCGCATGCTCTATGCCGGCGAAGACCCGCGCTTTCTCGCGCGGCGCATTGTAATCTGTGCGGCGGAGGATGTGGGAAATGCGGACCCGATGGCGCTGGTGGTCGCGGAGAGCATGGCCGCGGCGCTTGACCGCATCGGCATGCCCGAGGGGAAGCTCTTACTCAGTCAGGCCTGCCTCTATGTGGCCTCGGCGCCGAAATCCAATGCGGCGACCACGGCGATTTTTTCGGCACTGGAGCTCGCGGAGCGCACGGCGACGGCGCCGATTCCGCCTTATTTACAGGATGCCCACTACCGCGGGCATAAGCAGCTCGGCAGAGGCAAGGGCTATCTCTATCCGCATGATTTCCCGGGCAACTATGTGGCCCAGGACTATCTGCCGGAGAGCCTGCGGGGAAGCATACTTTACCGACCGAGCGACAACGGAAAAGAAGCCGAAATCAAAGCGCGGCTTAAAAGGCTGAAGACAGCGGGAGAGGAGGGCCATGACGGAAGAAAGACTTGAGAGCCTAAGCCTCACGGAACTCAGAGAGCTCGCGAGAGAGCGCGGCCTCTCCGGCGTGAGTGCGCTCAGAAAGCAGGACTTGATTCAAAAACTGAAGGGAGAGCCGCGGAGCCGGATTGAGCAGGCGGTCTCCGAGCTTCCGCCCGAGCTCCGGGAGGCGGCGGACGGCGGAACCCTCGCCTCGGGCCTCTTGGAGATTGTGAGCGAGGGGGGCTTCGGCTTTCTCCGCTCGGCGAATTACCTCCCGGGCGAAGAGGATGTCTATGTCTCGCCCTCGCAGATACGGCGTTTTCGTCTGAGAACCGGAGATCTGGTGACCGGGGTGAAGCGCCTTCGCGGCGAAAAGGAGCGCTACAGCGCCCTGCTCTATGTGAATACGGTAAACGGCGTGCGCGCGGCGGAGCTGCGCCGCGCAAACTTTGAGGAGATGACCCCGATTTTTCCGAGCGAGCGCATACCGCTTTCGGAAGGGGCTGAGTCCACGCTTTCCCTCCGAGTGATCGACCTGATTGCGCCGATCGGCAAGGGGCAGCGCGGTCTTATCGTCGCGCCGCCGAAGGCCGGCAAAACCACACTCTTAAAGGAAATCGCGAAGGCCGTGCGCAGCGCGCGCCCCGAGATTCACCTGATCGTGCTTTTGATCGACGAGAGACCGGAGGAGGTCACGGACATCAAGGAGTACATCGCGGATCCGGAGGTCGAGGTCATATACTCGACCTTTGACCGGGAGCCGGAGCAGCACAGAAGGGTTGCCGAAATGGCAATCGAGCGGGCGCGCCGCATCACGGAGCAGCACAGGGATGTGATGATACTGCTCGACTCGATTACGCGCCTTGCGCGCGCCTACAATCTCACGGTCACGCCTTCGGGGCGCACGCTTTCGGGCGGTCTGGATCCCGCCTCGCTCTACATGCCGAAGCGCTTCTTCGGCGCGGCGCGGAACATGCGGGAGGGCGGAAGCCTCACGATACTTGCGACCGCTCTCGTCGAGACCGGAAGCCGCATGGACGATGTCATTTACGAGGAGTTCAAGGGCACCGGCAACATGGAGCTCATGCTGGATCGCCGCCTTGCGGAGCGTCGCATTTTCCCGGCAATCGATATCGCGCGGAGCGGAACCCGGAGAGAGGAGCTGTTGCTCTCTCCGCTTGCGCAGAGCGGTGTCGCGAAACTCAGGAGGCTTCGGGGCAACGGCAGCGGGGAACAGCAGACGGAACAGATTCTGGAGCTCTTTTCGGAGAGTGCGGACAACGAAACCCTCTTAAAACGGCTCCGGGACAGCAAATAAAAGCGTTTTCCGGACTTGCGGAGCGTTGACAAGCATGTTATACTGTGAAAGCTGTTTTTCTATGGGAATGGGAACGGAAAAGCGGTTCGCCGCTTTCATAAAAGATCAAGATTAAAGTGAGGTGAAACAAATGAAAGAGGGAATCCATCCGAATTACTACCAGGCAACGGTGACTTGCAACTGCGGCAACACCTTTGTGACCGGTTCCACGAAGCCGGAGATTCACGTTGAGGTCTGCTCCAAGTGCCACAGCTTCTACACCGGTCAGCAGAAGACCGCCGGCGCGCGCGGACGCATTGAGAAGTTCAACAAGAAGTACGGCGTGAAGGGCGAGTAAAAAATAAACAGGGGACAGGGGCTGAGGGTAGACTCAGCCCCTGTTTTACGTTAAAACGCTTCAGAGAGGAGGCGAAGTATGGCGAAACAAAAATACTCCGGCATCGGCGGACAGGCGATACTGGAAGGCATCATGATGAAGAACGGGGAGTATTACGCCTGCGCGGTGCGCCGCGAAGATAAGAGCATTGCGGTGGACCGGCAGCGCTACGTGAGTCTCACGGATCGTTATCCGCTCTTTCGACTGCCCTTTGTGCGCGGCGTGTTCAGCTTTGCGGATTCCATGATACTCGGTATGCGCGCGCTGAACTGGTCGGCGGAGATTTACGCGGAAGGGGAGGAGGAAGAGGAGGAACCCTCGAAGTTTGAGCGCTTCCTTGAGAAGGCCTTCGGCGAAAAGGCCATGAAGGTGATGATGGGTGTCATCATGGCGCTTTCCTTCCTCGCGGCCATAGGCATTTTCATGCTGCTGCCCATGTTTCTGGCGGGACTTCTGCGCCGCGTTCTCGCAAACGAGACCTTGATTGCGGTTTTGGAAGGCGTATTCCGCATTCTGATTTTTATCCTCTACATCAAGGCAATCTCGCGGATGGAGGATATACACCGCACCTTTATGTACCACGGGGCCGAGCATAAGTGCATCAACTGCGTGGAGCACGGGCTCCCGCTCACGGTCGAGAACGTGATGAAGAGCTCCAAGGAGCACAAGCGCTGCGGGACCAGCTTCATCCTGATTGTGATGATGATCTCGATTCTCTTTTTCATTGTGATACGGCCGGAGACCCTTTTGCTCCGCGCGGTATCGCGCATCCTCCTAATGCCGGTGATTGCGGGCGTCTCCTATGAATTTCTCCGCTTTACGGGCACGCATGACTCCGCATTCGTGAATGCGTTGAGCCGCCCGGGCATGTGGATGCAGGGACTTACCACGACGGAACCGACGCCCGAAATGGCGGAAGTCGCAATTCAGGCGGTCGAAGCGGTTTTTGACTGGAGAGAGTATCTGAGAAAGAACTTTGATGCGACGTTTCCGGAGCCGGAGATAAACGCATGAGCGCAGAGACCCTTCGGGAAGCAGAGCGCCGCGGGGCGGAAACCCTCGCGGCGGCGGGCAGAGAAGAAGCCGCGCAAAATGCGCGGCTTCTTCTCTGCCATGTGCTGAACTTTAATTTTACGGATTATGTGCTCGCGCGGGAAGACTTGCTTTCGCCGCGCGACGCCGCGCGCTACGAGGAATTGCTTACGCGCCGGGCAAGCGGCGTGCCGCTCCAGTACCTGACAAGGGAACAGAATTTCTGCGGCCTGTCCCTCTATGTGGACGAGCGGGTGCTGATTCCGCGGCAGGACACCGAGTGCCTGGTCGAGGAAGTACTGCGGGACGGCGCGCGGGGAGCACTCCTTGACCTCTGTACGGGAAGCGGCTGCATTCCGCTGGCGCTTCTGAAGCACGGGAACTTTTCGTGTGCGCTCGGCGCGGACATTTCTGCGGAGGCGCTTGCGGTCGCGGAGATAAACCGCGCGCGTACGGGCCTGCCGCTTCTCCTCCGGCAGTCGGATCTCTTTTCGGAGATTCCGGAGCGCTTCGATGTAATCACGGCGAATCCGCCCTACATCGAGAGCGCGGAGATAGAGACCCTGAGCGTTGAAGTGCGAGACCACGAGCCGCGGCTTGCGCTCGACGGGGCGGCGGACGGCCTCGCCTTTTACCGCCGCCTCGCTGCGGAGAGCGGAGCACATTTAAAGCCGGGCGGCAGACTTTATCTTGAAATCGGCATGTCGCAGGGGGAGGCGGTGGCTTCGCTTCTCGAGGCGGCCGCATTTTCGGACATACAAATCATTCGGGATCTCGCGGGGCGGGATCGCATTGTGAAAGGGAGCATGCATGCTGGAGGAACATCTGAGCGAGGCGCTGCGCCGCTATGAGGAAGTGATGGCAGAGCTCTCCGTGCCGGAAACCCACGGAGACAGCGCGCTCTTACAGCGACTTTTAAAGGAACAGGCGGAACTTTCTCCCCTGGTCTCCTGTGTCGAGGCACTGCGTAGCGCCGAACAAAGGGAGGCGGAGGCGCTCTCCATGCTCGGCGAGGAGAAAGACGAAGAGCTTAGGGCGCTCGCGAAGGAGGAGCTTTGGGAGGCGCGGCGCGAAAAGGAAGCGCAGGCGGCAAAACTCAAAGAATTGCTCCTGCCGAAGGATCCGAACGACGAGAAAAACGTGGTGCTCGAGATTCGTGCGGGCGCGGGCGGCGATGAGGCGGCGCTCTTTGCGGCGGAGCTTTTTCGCATGTACCGCCAGTACGCGGAGCACCGCGGCTGGAAGGTTGAAATCGACGACTTCCATGAGAGCGGGCTCGGCGGGATGAAGGAAGTCATTGCGACGGTGCGCGGGCGCGGCGCGTTTTCGCGGCTCAAGTTCGAGTCAGGCGTGCACCGCGTGCAGCGTGTTCCGGCGACCGAGGCGGGCGGACGCATCCATACAAGTACGGCGAGTGTGGCCGTGATGCCGGAGGCGGAGGAAGTCGATGTGCAGCTTGATTTAAAAGATGTGCGCATCGACGTGATGCGTGCGTCCGGAAACGGCGGTCAGTGTGTCAACACGACGGACTCTGCGGTGCGCTTAACGCACTACCCGACCGGCATCGTGATTTACTCGCAGACCGAGAAGTCGCAGCTCCAGAACAAGGAGAAGGCCTTCCGTCTGCTTCGGAGTAAACTCTATGCGCTGGAACTCGAGCGGCGGCAGAATGAGACCGCGGAGGCGCGGCGCGCCCAGATCGGGAGCGGCGACCGCTCGGAAAAGATACGGACCTATAACTTCCCGCAGGGGCGTGTGACCGACCACAGAATTAAGCTAACGCTCTATAACATCGACCGCGTCATGGACGGCGATCTGGACGAAATTCTGGATGCCTTGATTCATGCCTCGCGCGCTGCGGAGCTCGCGGGAGCTGCCGACTCGGAAAGCGCTGGAAAAGGCGGCGGGAATTCGCTATGATGAGACTGGAATCGCGATAAAGACCTAAGGGGGACAGAACTATGAATGTGACCAAGCCCGACATTGAGGTGCTCTACGGAGAAGAGAGCGAGAGAGCACGAAAGCGCTATGCGCATTTGCAAGAAAAGTTTACGGAAGAATTCGGAGAGGCCGAGCTCCGCTATTTCTCCGCGCCCGGAAGAACGGAGATTATCGGAAACCACACGGACCACAACGGCGGTCAAATTCTGGCGGGCAGCATTACGCTCGATACCATCTGCGCCGCAGCGCCGACCGATGACGGCATCATTACGATTGTGAGCGAGGGCTATCGCCCGGTCTCGGTGGACACCAAGGCGCTCTCGGAAACCCCGAAGGAGGACGGCTCGAAGTCCTTGGTTGCCGGCATGGCAGAGGCTGCGGAGAATTTCGGCTACAAGGTGGGCGGTTTCCGCGCCTATGTGACGAGCGAGGTCATTGCCTCGGCGGGTGTTTCGAGCTCGGCTTCGTTTGAGATGCTGGTCTGCACCGTACTCAATGCTTTTTATAACGACGGCAAGATGAGCATTGCGGACTATGCGCGCATGGGCCAGTACGCCGAGAACCACTGGTGGAACAAGAGCTCGGGGCTCATGGACCAGATGGCCTGCGCGGCGGGCGGCGTGATTTTCCTCGACTTTTCCGAGGGTGTCCGCTACGAGACCATAGACTTCTCCTTCGACGACTACGATATGGATCTCTTTATTCTGAACACCGGCAAGGGCCATGCGGATCTCACCGAAGAGTACTCCTCCATCCCGCACGAGATGTATGCGGTCGCGGAGAAGCTCGGCGAGAGCCGGCTTGCGGATGTGAGCGAACTTGTGCTGCTCACGACCCTCGGCGGTATGCGCGAAAAACTCGGAAACGACAGAGCCCTGCTTCGCGCCCTGCATTTCTTTGAGGAGAACAAGCGCGTCAACGAAGCGCGAGAGGCGGTCGCTGCGGGCAACAGCGACAAGCTCTTACAGCTCATGGGGGAGAGCGGCAAGTCCTCCTACGAGTGGCTGCAGAACGCCTACTGCACCGAGGATACGAAGGAGCAGTCGATTCCGCTGGCCCTCTGCCTCACGGAGCTTTTCTTAAAGCGCTGTGCGCGCGGCACCTGCCGCATCCACGGCGGCGGTTTTGCGGGTGTCATCATGGCGATACTCCCGAAGGAGGAGCGCGAGGATTACACGGCTTTCATGTCGCAGTTCTTCGGCAAAGAGAATATCTACCGCATGGGTCTGCGCCGTTACGGCGCGGTGGAAGTGAGTCTCTGAGGAGAGTGCACAAAAAATTCACCGAAGCCTGTACAAAATGACGGGTAGTTAGAACTAAACACTTGGTTTCGCCGATAGAATCAAGGCGACTTTCGAAGAAGAATAGGATTTTCTAGGAAAAGTATAGAAAATCCTATTTTTTTTTGTGCCTCGGCTTGGTATTCTTGTCCCATCACTGAAATGCGAATACGCATACAGAAAGAGGAGGAGTCAGTTATGAAGAAGGCAATTAGCATCATCGCAGCTGTGGCGATGGCGACCACGATGCTGGCAGCATGCGGCGGCGGCGGTAAGACGGAGAGCAGCTCCGCAGCGGCAAGCGGCAGCGAGAGCGCAAGCGAGACCACGGTTGCGGGCGGCGAGACCGGCATGGTTGCAAACAAGGATAAGCCCTTGGTTTGGTACAACCGTCAGCCCTCCAACAGCTCCACGGGCGAGCTCGACAAAGAGGCACTTCACTTCAACGACAAGACCTACTATGTCGGCTTCGACGCAAACCAGGGTGCCGAGCTCCAGGGTGAGATGATTGTCGAGTACATCAAGAAGCACGCTGCCGAGATCGACAAGAACGGCGACGGCACGATCGGTTACGTCCTTGCCATTGGGGACATCGGCCACAACGACTCGATCGCTCGTACGAGAGGTGTCAGAAAGGCACTCGGCACGGCGGTTGAGAAGGACGGCGCAATCGATTCCACGCCGGCAGGCACGAACGTCGACGGCATGGCAACGGTTGTCAAGGACGGCGAGATCGAAGTGGACGGCAAGACCTACAAGGTCAGAGAGCTGGCTTCGCAGGAGATGAAGAACGCGGCGGGCGCAACCTGGGACGCTGCAACGGCAGGAAACGGCATCAGCACCTGGGCTTCCTCCTTCGGCGATCAGATTGACATTGTCGCATCGAACAACGACGGCATGGGCATGTCCATGTTCAACGCTTGGTCCAAGGAGAAGAAGGTTCCGACCTTCGGTTACGACGCAAACTCCGACGCGGTCGCTGCGATTCCGGAGGGCTACGGCGGTACCATCAGCCAGCACGCAGACGTTCAGGCTTACCTCACGCTCAGAGTGCTGAGAAACCTGCTTGACGGCGTGGATGTCGACACGGGCATCGGCACGGCGGATGAGGCAGGCAATGTCCTCAGCGAGGCAGATTATAAGTATGTGCCGGAAGACAGATCCTACTACGCACTGAACCTTGCGGTTACCGCAGACAACTATCAGGACTTCACGGATGCAACCAAGGTCTATGCACCGGTCGCAAACAAGCTGGATGCAGCGAAGCATGCGGAGAAGAAGGTCTGGCTCAACACCTACAACGCGGCGGATAACTTCCTTGGCTCCACCTACAAGCCCCTGCTGAAGAACTACGAGGCGCTGCTGAACCTGAAGGTCGATTACGTGGATGGCGACGGACAGACAGAGTCCAACATCACGAACCGCCTCGGCAACCCGAGCCAGTACGATGCATTCGCAATCAACATGGTGAAGACGGACAATGCAGCTTCCTACACCGCAATTCTGAACCAGTAAACGAAGCTTGTGTTTTGGGGGTATCGGGGGCAAACCTGATACCCCTGTTCTAATTATTGGGAGAAGAACCATGTCAGATCAAAAAGAAGATATCATCTTATCCATACGAGGTATGTCGAAGTCCTTCGGCAGAAACCGCGTTCTGGATCACATTGAGCTCAATTTGAGACGGGGCTCCGTCATGGGGCTCATGGGAGAGAACGGCGCCGGAAAGTCCACGATGATGAAGTGCCTCTTCGGAAGCTATCAGAAGGACGAGGGCGAGATTATTCTCGACGGCCACGAGGTCTCGTTTTCGGGACCGAAAGACGCATTGGAAAACGGAATCGCCATGGTTCATCAGGAGCTGAATCAGTGCCTGGAGCGCTCGGTAGTGGACAATCTCTTCCTGGGACGTTATCCCGTGAACTCCATGGGCATTGTGGACGAGGCGCGTATGAAGAAAGAGGCGGCGGAGCTCTTCCGAAGTCTCGGCATGACCGTGAACCTGACCCAGCCGATGCGCAACATGTCTGTCTCACAGCGGCAGATGTGCGAGATTGCAAAGGCAATTTCCTACAATTCGAAGATTATCGTGCTGGATGAGCCGACCTCCTCGCTCACCGAGCCCGAGGTCAGAAAACTATTCGCGATGATGCGGAAACTCCGGGATCAGGGCATCTCCCTCATTTACATCTCGCACAAGATGGATGAGATTTTTGAGATTTGCGACCAGGTCTCGGTGCTCCGGGACGGCAAGCTGGTCATGACGAAGGACACGAAGGACACCGACTTAAACGAGCTGATCGCAGCCATGGTCGGACGCTCGCTCGAGAACCGTTTCCCGCCGGTCGACAATACGCCGGGCAAGGACATACTCTCGATTCAGCACCTCTCGACCAAATTCGAGCCGCACATTCAGGACGTGAGCTTCAACGTGCGCGAGGGTGAGATCTTCGGCCTCTACGGCCTGGTCGGCGCGGGGAGAACGGAACTCCTCGAGACCATTTTCGGCATTCGCACCCGCGCTGCGGGGCGCGTCTACTACGGCGGCGAGCTCATGAACTTCAACTCGGCGAAGGAGGCCATGGAGCACGGCTTCGCGCTGATCACCGAGGAGAGAAAGGCCAACGGTCTCTTCCTCAAGGGAGACCTCACCTTTAACACGACCATTGCGAACCTGAAGCACTATAAGAACGGTCCGGCGCTCTCCGAACAGAGGATGACGAAGGCGACCACGAAGCAGTTAAAGACCATGCGCACCAAGTGCATGGGTCCCGAGGATTTGATTTCAAGCCTCTCGGGCGGAAACCAGCAGAAGGTCATCTTCGGCAAGTGGCTCGAGCGAGAGCCGCGCGTCTTCATGATGGATGAGCCGACCCGCGGTATCGACGTCGGCGCAAAATATGAGATCTACGATCTCATCATCCGCATGGCAAAGGAGGGTAAGACCATCATCGTGGTTTCCTCCGAGATGCCGGAAATTCTGGGAATCACGAACCGCATCGGTGTGATGTCGAACGGCTATCTGTCCGGCATTGTCGAGACCAAAGAGACCAACCAGGAAGAACTGTTGCGTCTCAGCGCAAAGTACCTGTAAAGTGAGGAGAGAGTTATGAGTCAGTTAGGAACGGAAAAAGACGCGGTGATGCACGCCGAGGAAGAGGCAAAGCTCCTCGCGCCGATTCGCGCGCATGTCGGAGAGATACAGGCAAAGATCGACGCGCTCCGGAAGGACGGCAGCGATCAGGTACAGAAGCTGAAGAATCGCATTCAGCTCTTAAAAGAAGACAAGCACATCCAAAAGGACAAGAAGGATGCGCTGATTGCCGAGGCAACTGCGGCGCTCACGGCGGCACAGGCGATTGAGAGTAAGAACCAGGCCGAGGTCTCGGGGCTCGTTGCCGAGGCAGAGAGTTACTTAAAAGAGCACTATGATAAGGATTATCTGGGCCCGGTCACCGAAAACTGCAAGAGAGACAAAGAAAACGCAAAGGCACGCTATCAGGCGCGTGTCGCAGAGCTCGGCAAGGAGCATGAGAAAGAGCTTGCCCGTCTCCGCGCAGAGGGCGGGGCGGATCTGCAGCAGGAGCTGAAGGACGAGAACTACGTCTACAAGAATAAGCTCTTCGATGCAAAGATCAACTACGAGCAGGAACTGCAGGCAATCAAGGACAGAAGACACGAGGCCTTCGCCGAGCAGTATCACATGATCGATTTGCTCCGCATGTCCCGCTTCACCTTCGGACAGGCGCAGGCACAGCGCATCGAGAACTATAAGTACACCTTTAACCAGCGCCAGTTCCTCTTGAAGAACGGTCTCTACATTGTCATCGTGATGATCTTCATTGCGCTGAGCATTGTGACGCCGATTGTGAAGAACACCCAGCTCTTTACCTACAACAATGTCCTGAACATTCTGCAGCAGGCGTCTCCGCGCATGTTCCTTGCGCTCGGCGTTGCGGGTCTGATTCTCCTGACCGGTACCGACCTCTCGATCGGAAGAATGACCGGTATGGGCATGGTCGCCGCGACCATCATCATGCACAAGGGTGTCAATACCGGTGCGGTCTTCGGCAAGATTTTCGACTTCACCTCCCTGCCCTATGTCGGCAGAGCGGTGCTCGCGCTTCTGACTTGCATTGTGCTCGCAACCTGCTTTACTTCGATTGCCGGCTTCTTCACGGCGCGCTTTAAGATGCACCCCTTCATTTCGACCATGTCGAACATGCTGATTATTTTCGGCCTCGTGACCTATGCGACCAAGGGTGTGTCTTTCGGTGCCATTGAGCCGGGCATCGCTTCGATGATTGTTCCGAAGGTGAACGGCTTCCCGCTCATCATTGTCTGGGCCCTCGCGGCGATCTTGATTGTCTGGTTCATCTGGAACAAGACCCGTTTCGGAAAGAATCTCTACGCGGTCGGCGGCAACCCGGAGGCGGCTTCGGTCTCGGGTATCTCGGTCTTCGCGGTCACGATGGGCGCCTTCATGATGGCGGGTGTGCTCTACGGCTTCGGTGCATGGCTTGAGTGTGCACGCATGGTGGGTTCCGGTTCGGCGGCTTACGGCCAGGGCTGGGACATGGACGCAATTGCGGCCTGCGTGGTCGGCGGCGTTTCCTTCACCGGCGGTATCGGTAAGATTTCCGGCGTTGTGGTCGGCGTGCTGATTTTCACGGCACTCACCTATTCGCTGACCATACTCGGTATCGATACCAACCTCCAGTTCGTCTTTGAGGGTATCATCATCCTGACGGCTGTCACCCTGGACTGCTTAAAGTACGTTCAGAAGAAGTAAAGTTTATCAAAAGGCGCAATCAACCCACATATGCTATACTGAAACCGCAGCGAAAGCTGCGGTTTTTTGAATGGGAGGAAAGACCATGCTCTATTCCTGCATGTTGGTGGACGATGAGGAAGATGTGATCAGTGCGATACGGCAAACCATAGACTGGGAGAGCCTGGGTTTTTCCGTGCCGCGCGAGGCGCACAACGGAATCGAGGCGCTCGAGTTTGCCGAGGAGAGCGCGCCGGATGTCGTTTTGACCGATATCAAGATGCCCTATATGGACGGGCTTGAACTGGCCCACAAATTAAAGGAACTCTACCCTAATATACGCATTATTGTCTTTTCGGGCTTTGATGAATTTGAATACGCCCGCGAGGCCCTGCGCCTCGAGGCGGAGGAGTATATGTTAAAACCGGTGCACGCCGCGGAGCTCTCGAAGCTTTTCCTTCGGATACGGGAGAGTCTGGATGCGGAGCGGGCAGAGCGACAGAACCGGGAACAGCTGCAGGCCTATTACGAGAAGAGTCTGCCGCGGCTGCAGGAGAGTTTTTTTGTGTCTCTTCTGGACGGCAAGATTCCGGAGGAGGAGATTGCGCGGCAGGCCGAGGACTATCAGCTGGAACTCGGCGCTTCTCCCTGTGCGGCCGCGGTAATCCATACGGGAAGCGCGGGGCTCCCGGACGGGGTCAGTGCCGTGATGATTGCGGCTTCGGTGCGGCGGCTTGCGGAGGAGAGCCTGGGACAGCGTTTTCACGCGCGCTTTTTCGGCTACCTCGGCAATACGGTCATGCTCGCGGAACTCGGGGAGACGGAACAGCTTCGCTTTCTCACCGACGCCTGCGATCGCTTTTGCCGGCTCGCGGCGGCAAAGCTCGGTGCGACGGTCACCATAGGGGTGGGAAAGGTCTGTGCGGCCTTTCATGAACTCAGAGATTCCTACACCGGTGCCCGCAATGCGCTCTCTTACCGCATGATATACGGGACAGGTAAGGCAATCAGCATTTCGGAGATTGCGCCGCAGGAGAAGAACGGCACCGATCTCTCGGAGCGGGAGTCCATGCAGGACATCTTTCGGAAGATGCGCATGGAGAAGGAGGAAGAACTCAGTGCTGCGATTGCGCGCTACATTGCGGAGAACGCGGCGGCACAGGCCTCGGTGCAGGAGTACCGCTTTTTTGTGATGGAGACCGCCGGAGAACTGTACCGTTTCGCAAAGGACAATGCGCTGAGCGCCGAAGAGATTTTCGGCGACAACGACGCGATGTACCGCATTTTACAGCAGTTGGAACCCGGCGAGCTGACGCGCTGGATGGATGAGGTCTGCCGCAAAATGCGGGAGATGATACAGCATAAGCGGGCGGACAGCGCGAGGTCCTTTGCGGCGCGGGCAATCGATTATGTCAACGAGCACTACGCCGAGGGCGAACTCACCGTGGATGCGATGTGCTCGCATTTAAACGTGAGTGCCGCCTATTTTTCGACCATTTTTAAGCGCGAAACCGGAAAGACCTTTGTGCAATACCTGACCGACCTCCGCATGGAGAAGGCGGTCGAGCTGCTGCTCTCGACGAGCGAGAAGACCTATATGATTGCGCGAAAAGTAGGTTATGCGGACCCGAACTATTTCAGCTATGTCTTTAAAAAGCAGTTCGGCATGTCGCCGAGCAAGTATAAGGACAGCCGGGGGAGCGAGGCATGAGGGTACCGGACTTTTTCGGAATACCGCGCTCCATCCGCTTTATTATCGTGGTCTCCTTTACGGCGGTCTCGGTGAGCATCACGGCCTTGCTCGGCGTGGGGCTGTACCGCATCTTTGCGCGGCACACGGAGCAGCTCCTCACCGAGAGCAGCGCCCAGCTTTTGCACCGGGTGTCGGAGAACCTGGGCGATTACCTCAGGAACATGCGATCCCTCTCGGACGCGGTTTACTACGCTTCGATTAAGAGTAAGGACTTTGCGAAGGAAAACACGAACCGGGAGATGGAGCTGCTCTACGAGGCGAATCGAGACGATCTGATTTCCCTTGCGCTCTACCGTCGGGACGGGACCTTGCTCGGTGCGGCGCCGGTTGCGGTGGAGAAGCAGGATACGGATGTGCGGCAGCAGAGCTGGTTTCGGAGTGCGGCGGCCAAGGTGGAGAATTTGCATTTCTCGACCCCGCATGTGCAGGATCTCTTTGACGATCCGAGTTATCGCTACCACTGGGTCATTTCGCTGAGCCGTGCGGTGGAACTAAACGAAGGCGGCCAGAGCAGCGAGGGTATACTGCTGGTCGACATGAACTATAAGAGCGTCGCGGACATGCTGGACGATGTAAACCAGGACAGCGCGGGACGCTATGTCTATCTCTGTGACAGCCGCGGTGAATTGATTTACCACCCGCGGCGCATGCAGATTGACGCGGGACTGGTCGCGGAGAACAGCGTTGTTGCAGCGAACTATGCGGACGGCGCACACAGCGAAATTTTCCAGGGCGAGCGGCGCGAGGTTGTTGTGGAGACTGTAAGCTACACCGGCTGGAAGCTGGTGGGGGTGATTCCCGGGACCTACTTTGCGCTCGGTCTTCTCAATGTGCGGCAGCTTGCGCTCGGGCTTGTGCTCTTTACGGCGGCGGCGCTGGCGCTTGTCAACCGACTGGCGGCCACGCAGGTCTCAAAGCCCCTGGTGCTGCTCAACGAGTCCATACGGAAACTGGAGCTCGGGCAGGAGACCCAGGTCTACATCGGCGGCAGCGCCGAGGTGCGCCATCTCGGACGCACCCTGCGCTCCTATGTGAAGGAGATTCAGCTCCTCATGCGGGACATAGTGCGCGAACAGGAGGAGAAGCGAAAGAGCGAGCTCGACGCGCTGCAGTCCCAGATTAACCCGCACTTTCTCTATAACACCCTGGACTCCGTGGTTTGGATGATCGAAGGAAAGCGCCACGAAGATGCCGTGCTCATGATTACCCGGCTCGCGAGCCTCTTTCGCATCAGTCTGAGCGGCGGAAAGACCGTTATCTCGATGGAGGCGGAACTGCAGCACGCGGAGAACTATATGAACATCCAAAAGGTGCGCTTTAAGAACAGCTTTCGGATGCGCTACGAAATCGATCCGGCGGTGCGGAACTACTGCACGGTCAAACTGATACTCCAGCCTATACTGGAGAACGCCATTTACTACGGCGTGAAGGGCATGGAGGATGAGGGAGAGATTTTGCTCCGCGCGGAGTTAACGGACGGAGAACTGGTGCTCACCGTTCGGGACAACGGCTACGGCATTCCGGCGGAGGAAGTGCCTCTGCTCTTAAAGGAGGGGGAACACCGCCCGAGCCGCGGTTCCGGTGTGGGGCTTTTGAACGTGCAGCGGCGCATTCAACTCCGCTTCGGCGCCCAATACGGGCTTCGCATCGAGAGTGAGCCGGATGAGGGAACCGAAGTGCGCATATGCCTGCCGGCCATCCCCTACAACGAAGAAAACAGACAGCGGCTTGAGGAGGGACGATGAAGCGGCATACAGCGGTTTGGATTGCGGCGGTCGCGGCGGCGCTCGCTGTGCTGCTTCCGCTCTTTTTGGTGCGGACGCGCCATGCCTCGGAGCAGGCGGGGAGACGAGGGCGCATTGCGGTGCTCACGCGCCGCGAGGCGGACGTCGGCACCTCGGTGCTCTTTGCGGGAATGGAAAAGGCGGCGGAGGACAGTAAACTCGTGCTGAATTATGTGATGGTGCCGGAGGGTGCCGACGCGGAGACGGAATCGGAACTCGCGCGGCAGGAGATTGAGGACGGCGCGCAGGCGCTGATCATAGAGCCGGTCGCTTCCGAGGGCAGCGGTAAAATGGCGGAGGAACTGTCTCAGCGCGCCGTTGTCGTATTGCTCGGCGAGCGCGCCGACACAGAGGCCGCGGGACATTTCGGCTCTGTCAGTGCCGATAACTACGCAATCGGCGTGGCGCTCGGGAGAGAAATCCGGAAGGGCGCGGCAGAGCGGGGCGGCAGTGTCGCCCTGCTTCCGGCCGCGGGTTCTCGGGGCTCGGTGGAACAGAGACGGCGGGGCGTTTTGGAAGCGCTCCGCGGGAGCGGCATTTCGCTGCAAGAAGAGGCAGAGGGAGCGGCGATTGTCGCGGGGCTTGAGGACAGTGCGCTCACGGAGGCTCTTTCGTATGCGATCACGGCAAAAGACCGCCCTCTGGTCTACGGCATCGGCAACTCGAACCGCAATCTCTACGGTTTGGACCGCGGCGACATCCGCTCGATGATAGTCATCAATGAGTTCAACATGGGCTATCTCGCGGTCGCGGAGGCAAAGAAAAAACTCTCGAGCAGGCTCCGGGAAATGGAGCAGCTGAGAGTCGGTGATACCCTGGTATCGAGAGACAATATGTACAGTGCAGAAAATCAGAAATTACTCTTTCCGCTGGTGCGGTGAAAGCGAGGCAAGATGCGGAATCGAATTCGGCTCCTGTTGCTCTTCCTCTCGGCGCTCCTCTGTCTGTCGGCTTGCCGGAGCCGGAAGCCGGAGGGCAAAAAGAAGGTGCGAATCGGCGTGAGTGTCTATGACGGCTACGACACCTTTATCTCGGAACTTACAACCGCGTTTCGCGAAGCGGCAGCCGCAGAGGCGCGCAGCGTGCAGATTGAACTCAGCGACGCGGGGCGTAGTCAGGAAGTGCAGGACAAGGCCGTGCGGCAGATGCTGGACAACGGTTGCGACATCATCTGCGTGAATTTGGTCGACCGGACGGCACCCGGAAAAATCATCGACATGGCAAAGAAAAAGAATGTGCCGATTATCTTTTTTAACCGCGAGCTGGTCGAAGAGGACTTGGAGCGCTGGGACAAACTCTACTATGTCGGCGCCGATGCGAAGGAGTCCGGCGTCTTGCAGGGCGAACTCGCGGCCGCCTACTTAAAGGCACACCCGGAGGCGGACCGGAATCAGGACGGCGTGATTCAGTACGTGGTACTGGAGGGAGAGGCCGGGCACCAGGACGCCATCTTAAGAACCGAATATGCGGCCTCGACCCTGAAAGAGCGGGGCATTGCGCTCGAAAAACTGGGGTATGCGCTTGCAAACTGGAATCGCTCTCAGGCCCAGACCCAGGTGCAGCAGTTGCTGCAGAGTTACGGAACCCGGATTGAGCTGATACTCGCAAACAACGATGACATGGCGCTCGGCGCCCTGGATGCTTACCGGGCGAGCAACATACCCCTGCCGCCGATTTTCGGAATCGACGGCACCGAGCCCGGGCTTTCCGCGGTGCGCGATCAGAGTCTCACGGGAACCGTGAAGAACAACGGAATCGGTCAGGCGGAGGCCATGCTATCGCTGGCGCTTTCCCTGGCCGCAGGTGAAAAATCCGCTTACACGCTGGACCGCGGCAAGTACATTCGAATTCCCTACGAGGCGGTGAGTGCGGACAAGGACTCTTCCATCACCGCGCGGAGCACCGAACTCTCGCGCTGAAGAGAGAAGCGAGCGGGGAGTTCCGTCATGATTTGGTGAAGCTCCTCGCGGAGGCGCCGCACAATCATCTCCTCCGGAACCGGGACCAAGCCGAACACACGGCTTCGGTAGGCGGGATCGCGGAGGCAGCTTCGAAAGAGGATGTCGGCAAAGTCCCGCCACTCGGCGGAGAGAAGCGCCGGAAAGCGGGGGTGCTCGCTGATCGGTTCAATTAAAAAATCGGGAAGAAGAAGGGCTGCGAAGGCGCGCAGCACTTCTTTTTTTTGTTTGCCGCGGGAAAGAAAACCGCTGTCTCTGGCGTAAGTCACGCGAAGATCCATGAAGGCCGTGAGAAAGCGGTCGGAGACAGTTTGCCGCCGTTCGGGTCGCGCGCCGAAGCGCGCGGTGAGCAGGCGGGAGAGCAGCTCGATGGTCTCACGCTCTTCGGCCGCGAGTGCGGGCTCCGCTGCGTATTCGGCCAAAAAGAGCGCGCGTTCCCGCGCCGTGGGATGCGCATAGTAGCGTTTCAGTAAGTCTTCCATACCGGGTGTTCCTCCTGCTTATGCTGTTAAGAGCGTAACAAAAAAGCGCGAAATAGGCAAAGAAAAAGGCTGTAAGAACCCATGGAGGAAGGTTCTTACAGCCGTTCGGGGAAAAAATTACTTATTCTCGCCGAAGTATCTATTCAGCAGGCCAAGGAAAGCTCTGCCGTGTCTCGCCTCGTCGCGTGCCATCTCGTGGACACTGTCGTGAATCGCATCGAGGTTCTGCTTCTTTGCCATCGTCGCAAGATCGACCTTGCCCTGGGTTGCGCCGAACTCGGCAGCGACTCTCATCTCAAGGTTCTTCTTCGTGGAGGAGGTGACAACCTCACCGAGCATCTCTGCGAAGCGGGAAGCGTGATCCGCCTCTTCAAGAGCAGCTCTTCTCCAGTACTCACCAATCTCCGGATAGCCCTCGCGGAAAGCCACGCGGCTCATAGCGAGATACATACCGACCTCGGAGCACTCTCCCTCGAAGTTCGCGCGAAGACCTGCCTTGATCTCCTCGTCGACATCCTTAGCGATGCCGACCTGGTGCTCTGCAGCCCAGACCATGTTGCCGTCTTCCTTCACTTCCTCGAACTTGCTCGCGGGAGCCTTGCACTGAGGACAGGCCTCCGGCGGATTCTGACCCTCAAAAATATAACCGCAAACCGTACATCTCCACTGCTTCATAATCGTACTCTCCTTTACTATGTGTTTTTGTTTCATTGCCTGACATGTTCAAAAAGCATCTCTTCCGCCGAAGCGGAAGAGACGGCGCGTCCTCAGAGAGGCGCGGCTACTCGTCCCCGGGAGACCGTCCCCTTTGCAGCCGCCTGACAGCTGCTGCAAATACCGTAAAACACGAGGGCATGGCACTCGACAGACCCGATTCCCGTCTCTGCCGCGAGCGCATTCAGCTGGTGATCGGTCTCC
The DNA here is from genome assembly GCA_905370385.1 of Stomatobaculum longum. Lineage (GTDB taxonomy): Bacteria > Bacillota > Clostridia > Lachnospirales > Lachnospiraceae > Moryella > Moryella longum_A. The sequence goes on along the minus strand of CAJPKN010000001.1, from coordinate 33,892 downwards.
AAGGGGAGATCGACCACACCGCCGCAGTGCTTGCAGACAAAGTGACAGTGGTCGGAGGTGTCATAGTCGTAATGCTCTGTGCCGCCTTCGCAGTGAATCTTTCGAATCTGCCCCAGTTCTGCGAGCAGGTTCAGATTGCGGTAGACGGTGCCGAGGCTGATGCGGGGGTACTCCTCTCGGAGATCCCGATAAATCATATCCGCCGTCGGGTGATCCAGACGGGAGGACAGATTCTTCAGGATGGCATCCCGCTGTCGACTGTGCTTCCGTATTTTCATATATGCCTCCAACAATAATAAGAACTGTTATTAGTATAGCTGTTTTGTATGCAATGTCAAGAGGAAATTAAGACAAATATAATCAGACCTTTCGGAGCGGTGAATAATGTGCTATACTCATTGCAAATAACGGCCTTTTGGCTGGATTCGGGGGAGGTAACAAAGTGGCAGAAGAGAGCATGAAGGATTTCGAGCAGGAAATCAACGAGTCGTTTAAGACCGCAAAGAAGGTTGAGAACGAGGACGGCGGCAAGTGGGAGCACCTTCAGAGCCTTGTGGAGAGCAAGGAGCAGTTCAACGTCAAGATTATCGAGGTGGTGAAGGGCGGTTGCATCGCGTATCTTGAGGATACGCGCGCATTCATTCCGGCAAGCCAGCTTTCCTCGAGCTATGTTGAGAAGCTCGAGGACTTCCAGAACAAGCACATCGACGTGATTGTCATCACGGCGGATGCGGAGAAGAAGCGTCTGGTTCTTTCTCACCGCGCGATTGAGCAGGAGGAGAAGGAAAAGGAGAAGGCAGCGCGCCTCTCAGAGCTCAAGGTCGGTGACGTGGTCGACGGTAAGGTCGAGTCCCTGAAGGACTACGGCGCATTCATCGATCTGAACGGCGCAACGGGCCTTTTGCACGTCTCGCAGATTTCGAGAAAGAGAGTCAAGACGCCGGCGGATGTCCTCAAGGAGGGCCAGGAGGTCAAGGTTAAGATCATCAAGATCGGCGACGGCAAGATTTCGCTTTCCATGCGCGCACTCGAGGAGCCGGACGATCATTTCACCGGCAGAAACAACACCTTGGAGGAGACCGGAGGCTTTAAGTACGAGGAGAAGACTCGTGCGACGACGAACCTCGGTGATCTTCTGAAGAACATCAAGCTTTAAGTCATAGTATCCTATTTCGAAATGAGAAACCGCCAGCTTATGCTGTCGGTTTTTCATATCATAAACAAAGAAACGGAAAGGAGCACGAAATGGCAGACAAGGAACTGAGCAAGGGCAAGCAGTTGGAGAAGGAACTCTGCTGGGAGTATCCGAACATCGCAAAGAAGGCGCCGGAGCAGCGAGAGAAGGCGCATGAGTTTGCAAAAGGCTATATGGAGTTTCTCGGGTCTTGTAAGACAGAGCGCGAATGCGTGAAATTCGCGGAGAAGATGTTCTTAGAGGCCGGCTATGAGCGTTTCGATTCCAAGAAGAAATACAAGGCGGGCGACAAGGTTTTCTCGACCAACCGCGGCAAGGCAATGGCAATCACGGTGTTCGGCACCAGATCTTTGGCGGACGGCGTGCGCATCAACGGCGCGCACATCGACTCCCCGCGCATCGACTTAAGACCGAATCCGCTCTATGAGTCGAATGACATTGCACTCTTTAAGACCCACTACTACGGCGGCATCAAGAAATACCAGTGGGGCAGCATGCCGCTCGCAATGCACGGCGTTGTCGTGAAGAAGGACGGCACCACGGTCGAAATCACGATCGGTGAGGATCCGAGCGATCCGGTGCTTTACATCACCGACCTCCTGATTCACCTCTCGAAGCAGCAGATGCAGAGACCGCTCTCCGAGGGCCTTCGCGGCGAGGAGCTCAACGTTGTGCTCGGCACGACGCCCTACCCGGACGATGATGTGAAAGAGCCGTTCCGCCTGGAAGTGCTCCGCCATCTGAATGAGAAGTACGGCATTACCGAGCGCGATTTCGCGAGAGCGGAAATCGAGTTTGTGCCGGCTGCAAAGCCGCGCGACATCGGCCTTGACCGCTCGCTGGTCGGCGGCTACGGCCAGGATGACAGAGTCTGCGCGTATGCGGCGCTCATGGCGCAGCTTGCGACCAAGAATCCGGAGTACACGACGGTCACGATTCTCACCGATAAGGAAGAAATCGGATCGAACGGCAACACCGGTTCCGAGTCGAACTTCCTCTATGATTACATCGGCTACCTCGCACAGGCGGAGGGTGTGGATCTGAAGGATGTGCTCGCGCATTCGGCTTGCCTCTCGGCGGATGTGAACGGCGCTTACGATCCGACCTTTGCGGATGCGTTTGAGGCGAAGAACTCGAGCTACTTAAACCGCGGTGTGGTGCTCACGAAGTACACGGGTTCCGGCGGTAAGTTCGGCGCCAGCGATGCGAGCGCGGAATTCATGGCAAAAGTGATTGATATCATGGATGCGAACGGGGTATACTGGCAAATCGGAGAGCTCGGTAAGCTGGACCTCGGCGGCGGCGGCACGATTGCGGGCGATGTGGCGCGTCTCAATGTCGATGTCGTGGACCTCGGTGTCGCGGTGCTCTCGATGCACTCGCCCTTTGAGGTGACGAGCAAGTTGGATATTTACAATATGTACCTCGCGTTTAAGGCCTTTTACCCGGAAGTGTAAACGTGGCCCTGCGGGGAAAGAAACAGACAAAGGAGTTATAAGAATGAGATTTTCACCGAAAAAGCTGCTGCTGATGACCGGCCTTGCAGCAATGGCACTTTCCTTCGCCGCTTGCGGCAAGAAGGAGGCAAAGACTGCGAGCGACGCGAGCGAGAGCACGGTAGCCGGATCTGCGGATTCCAATCTTCCGAAGGAGCCGAAGAGCTACGGAAGCGTAAAACTCGGCAAGTACGAGGGAGTTGAAATCACGACCCATGAAGTCAGCGTGAGCGACGAAGAGGTCGAGAGCTACATTCAGAACATGCTCGAGAACAGCCAGAATCTCACCGAGGTGGATCGTCCGGCGGCGGAGGGCGATGTTCTCAACATTGACTACGAGGGCAAGAAGGACGGCGTTGCGTTTGACGGCGGCACGGCACAGGGCCAGAATCTGGAACTCGGCAGCCACAGCTTTATCGACGGCTTCGAAGAGGGCCTGATCGGCGCAACGAAGGGCGAGAAGAGAACCTTGAACCTTACCTTCCCGGCGGAGTATCACGCCGCGGAACTCGCGGGCCAGTCGGTCACCTTCGATGTCACGGTGAACTCGGTTCAGGAGAAGTCGCAGCCCGAATTGACGGATGAGTGGGTTGCAAAGACCACGAACAACGCACAGACCACGGTCGACGCATACCGTGCGGAGATTAAGAGCCAGCTTCTTGCGCAGAAGGAGAAGAACGAGCGCAACCAGGAACTCACCGCAGCACTTGACGCAGTGATGAGCGCTTCGACCTTCGAAGTCAACGAGGAGGCGAAGGCTTATGAGGCGGCGGTACAGAAGGAGCGCATGAACAAGCAGCTCTCGCAGTACGGTCTCACGCTTGAGAGCTACCTGCAGATGACTTCTATGACGCAGGAGAGCTACGACCAGCAGATGCTGGAGGCGGGCGAGAATGTCGCGAAGGTTAAGCTCATGGTCGATGAGGTTGCGAAGAAGGAAAAGCTCAAGTTAGACGATGCGGCTTACAAGGCGCTTGAGGACAGCTACGGCTATTCGAAGGATATGCTGGTCTCGATTCTCGGCCAGGAGCAGGTGGATCTGCAGGCGAGAGAACTTCAGGTCGCAAACTTCATCCTCGACAAGGCGAACAAGGTGCAGGCGAGTGAGACCGAGACGAGCGCGTCGGAAGAGGCAGGTGCCGAGGCGGCAGCGGCGTCCGGTGAGGAGAGTGCTGCGGCGGAGGCAGGTGCCGAGAGCAGCGCAGCCGAGGAAAGCCCCGCACAGCCGTAAGTGATTGCATGAATCAAAAATTATTTTTCTTCGATGTCGACGGAACTTTGGTCGATGACAAGAGCAAGGAGATCCCGCAGAGCGCGGTGACTGCAATTCGGTCGCTGCGCGAGGCGGGACATCTTGTATATTTGAATTCCGGGCGGACGCTCTGTCTCCTTGAGTATGAGATGGAGCGTTTTGGCATTTCCTGCGCCGTTTGCGGCTGCGGGACCGAGATCATTGCGGACGGCAATGTGCTTCTGGAACAGCGAATTTCCCATGAGCGCGGAATCGAACTCCGCGAACTGCTGCGGGAACTTAAGCTGGACGCAATTCTGGAGGCGCAGGAGGCAATCTATTTCTCCGACCGACCATTTGAAAACGAGGCGCTCATGGAAAAGCTGCTCAAGTATGTGAGCGGTTTTGCGGAGACAGAGGTCAATGCACTCGAGGACAGATCTTTTCTCTTTGACAAGTTCTGTGTGCAGACTGTGCCCGGCGGAAAGAAAGACCCTCGCATCGAACCGCTGATCCGCGAGACGCCGGACTTTGAGGGCATAGCGCGCGGCAGAGGCTTCTATGAGTTTGTGCCGAAGGGCTTTAGCAAGGGAAAAGCGGTGAATCTTCTGATGGAGCGCTTTTCGATTGCGCCGGAGGATTGCTACGTCTTCGGCGACAGCGTGAATGATCTCACAATGTTTCAGAGTAAGGCCGCGCATCGCATCGCGATGGGCGAACACGACAGAGAATTGGAAGCGTACGCGAGTTATATTACGGACAAGGTCGGTGCAGACGGCGTTGTCAAAGCGCTCCGTGCACTTCAGGTATTGGAGAGGTAATCTATGCTGCTTCGCGATATCATTGCGGATGTCCGCGCAACCCAAGAGAGAGACCCGGCCGCACGCAGTTTTATTGAGGTACTGTTTCTGTACCAGGGCGTGCATGCGCTGATTGCATACCGCATTGCGCATTGGTTCTGGAAGCGCAAGCACTATTTCATTGCGCGCTTCATTTCCCAGCTGTCGCGCTTCATGACGCTGATCGAAATTCACCCGGGGGCAAAGCTCGGAAAGGGCATCTTGATTGACCACGGAACCGGCGTCGTGATCGGCGAGACGGCGGAGGTCGGCGATAACTGCACCATTTATCAGGGGGTGACCCTGGGCGGTGTGGGAACCAAGAAGGGCAAGCGCCACCCGACCATAGGAAACAATGTGACCATAGGCGCGGGCGCAAAGATACTGGGCTCCTTTGAGGTGGGCGACAACTGCAAGATCGCGGCGAATGCCGTGCTCTTAAAGCCCTTGCAGGCGGATTCCACGGCGGCCGGTATTCCGGCCCGTCCGGTGCGCGTGGGCGGTAAGTCTGTCAAAAAACAGCCGCATGCCTACAGCGCGGATCTCGGAGAACTGCAGGAGAAGGTGGACACCCTGCAAAAGCAGGTGGACGAACTGCAGCGGGAACTTGCGGAGAACAGAGATGAGAGCGAAAAGCGAGGTGCCTGAGGGCGCCGTGAGCGCTGCGGAGGGGGAGGAGACAGCTTATGTCTACCTCCTCCTTTGCGGTGACGGGAGTTATTACTGCGGTTACACCGTGGATATGGCGCGGCGTCTGGCCGCGCACCGAAGCGGTAAGGGCGCGAAGTATACCAGGGCGCGGGGACCGCTGACCCTGGTTTATCTGGAGCGCTTTTCGAGCAAGGGAGAGGCTTTGCGGCGTGAGGCAGCAATCAAGAAGTTGAGTCGCGCCGCCAAGGAAGCGTTGCTCACAGAGCCTTGTAATCTCGTTACGGGAGGAGAAGATGGAAATCATCTATGAGGATGCCGAAGTGCTGGTCGCGGTAAAGCCCGCCGGCGTGGAGAGCGAAGAGGCGCGCGGCTTGGCGCCCGATATGGTGAATCTGGTGCGAAAGCATCTTGCGGGGGCGGGAAAGGGGCAGCCCTATGTGGGGCTTATACGCCGCCTCGATAAGCCTGTCGCAGGGCTCATGCTCTTCGGGAAGACCCCTGCGGCAGCAGCCGCGCTCTCGAAAGAGTTGCAGGCACAGAAGACGGAGAAGCGCTACCGCGCGCTGATACTCGGTAAGCCGGCGGAAAAGAGCGGAAGCTTTACGGACTGGATTTTGCAGGATAAGAAGGAAAATATAAGTCGCGTCGTACCGAAGGGAACGGCGGGCGCCAAGGAAGCAAGGCTTAATTACCGTGTGCTTCGCAGCAGGTTTATCGGAGGGAAGCAGGTCACGGAGGTGGAGGCCGAACTTCTGACCGGGCGGCGCCACCAGATACGCCTGCAGTTTGCCTCCCGAAATCTGCCGATACTCGGAGATTTGAAGTACGGCGTGAGCTTCCCGGAGCAGGAGAGTCTCTTTTCTTACAGCGGCCTCTGCCTTGCGGCGACCACGCTTGGCTTTACACATCCAAAGACCCGGAAGAGACTTAGCTTTCACTGGGAGCCCGCGTTCAAAATAGCCCCTTGAAAAAGCCCCTTTCTTTGAGTATTATGATGGTATAAAGTTAAATAAGAAAAACATAAGTGTCGCGCGCGCAGTGGAACCCTCCCGCAGTGCGGGATTGACGATAGAGTCTGGCAGGAGGAAGCATATGCACAGAAGAGAAAAAGACGGTTTACGGAGATTCCTTCTGGAGTTAAAGGAAGAGCGGCTTGCGGTCGCAGAAGCGGCACACAACGGTGCGACTTGTGATATCGGACACCTCAAAGAGTTGCGCGAGGTCTTAAAGCAGATTAAGGATGTCGGCGAGCACAAGTTTGAGGAGTGTCCGGAGTCGGAGCGCTACCTCAATGCGGCGGATCACACCGAAGAGGAACTCGCGGTCATGGAGGACTCGGTGGACCTGCTCGACGAGGCGAGTCATCTCGCGGCGGCGGGACAGGGAAACGAAAATCTGTTTGAAATCAATGAGCTTCTTATGGAGGTCACGGAAAACCTCTGGGCTCTGCTCTAAACTTCGGTTTTTCTTGACAATCAAGTACACTGCGCTTATGATATTCCCGTAAGAGGGAGTAGCTGGCAGTGCAGAGCACAGCGACCGGAGGCGACATACCCGACGCGAGAGCGTCCGAATCCGGCTAGGCAAAAGACCGATGGCAAGACTCTTACCACAGAACAAAGCTGTGGTAAGAGTCTTTTTTTTTGACTCTGCGGCACAGCGAGAACAGAAAAAGGAGAAGAAAAGATGGAATTTTTATTGGAAGGCATTCGGGCTGTCACCTGGCAGCAGCTTGTCATGTATGCGGTCGGCATTATCCTCATCTGGCTTGCGATCAACAAGGAGTATGAGCCCTCGCTCTTACTTCCCATGGGATTCGGCGCAATTATGGTTAACCTTCCGATGAGCGGCGTTCTGGATCAGCTCGTGCAGGGCAAGGTTCCCGCGGCGGGTATCATCGAATGGCTGTATAAGGTCGGCATTGAATCCTCGGAGATGATGCCGCTCTTACTTTTCATCGGCATCGGCGCAATGATTGACTTTGGGCCGCTCTTAAGCCAGCCCTTCTATTTTCTCTTCGGTGCGGCGGCACAGTTCGGCATTTTTGCGGTCATCTTTGCGGCAACGCTCCTCGGCTTTGATTTAAAGGATGCGGCTTCGATCGGTATTATCGGTGCGGCGGACGGCCCCACTTCGATTCTGGTATCCCAGGTTCTGAACTCTTCGTACATCGGTCCGATTGCGGTCGCGGCTTACTCCTACATGGCGCTGGTGCCGATTATCCAGCCCTTTGCGATTAAGCTGGTCACGACGAAAAAAGAGCGGCAAATCCGCATGAGCTATAACGCGAAGGCAATTCCGAAGTCCACGCGCATTGCCTTCCCGATTGCGGTCACCATGATTGTCGGTTTCATCTCCCCGCAGTCGGTCGCACTGGTCGGTTTTCTGATGTTCGGCAACCTCCTCCGCGAGTGCGGCGTGCTGAATACGCTGAGCCAGACCGCACAGGATCAGCTGGTCAATCTGATTACGCTGCTCCTCGGCATCACGATTTCCTTCAGCATGCAGGCGGAACAGTTCGTAAACCTGCAGACCATCATGATTCTGGGCCTGGGCCTCATTGCCTTTGTCTTTGACACCATGGCGGGCGTGCTCTTTGCGAAGCTTGTCAATGTGGTGCTCGCCATCATGCGGAAGCCCCTCATTAACCCGATGATCGGCGGCTGCGGCATCTCGGCCTTCCCGATGTCCTCCCGTGTCGTGCAGAAACTCGCGAACGAGGAGAGCAAGGGCAATATCATTCTGATGCAGGCGGCCGGCACCAATGTCGCGGGCCAGGTGGCTTCGGTCATCGCGGGCGGTCTCGTGATCAGCATTGTGTCCCGTTATCTCTAAATCGAGAAGAGAGGAGAAAGAGATGAATACAGCGGAAATCGCACTGGAAATTATGGGCAAGGGCATGGGCGGCCTCTTTGTTGCGGCAACGGTCATGATGCTTGCGGTGGCCCTTTTGCAACGCATCACGAAGCGCTGAGCCAAGGCGGAATAGATATCAACTCAAGTTATAACTCCGTATAAATATTGTCTGCTGCCGGAACAATTGACAGCGCGCTGAGAATCCCCTATAATCCGAACATACCTACTGAGTTTGAGGGAAGAAGCAGAGAAAACAAACCCTCGATTAAAGAAAAAGAAGGCCCGAACGGTTCGGGTTCATGGAGGAATAAAAATGAGCGAGCAGAGAAAGTATAAGTTTGAGACCCTTCAGTTGCATGTCGGCCAGGAGAACCCGGATCCGGCAACCGATGCGAGAGCGGTTCCGATTTACCAGACGACTTCCTACGTGTTCCGCAATGCGCAGCATGCGGCGGACCGCTTCGGTCTGAGAGATGCCGGCAACATCTACGGCAGACTTACGAACTCCACGCAGGATGTGTTTGAGAAGAGAATCGCAGCGCTTGAGGGCGGCTCCGCGGCACTCGCGGTCGCATCCGGCGCGGCGGCAATCACCTACACCTTCCAGGCACTCGCACAGGCGGGCGATCACATTGTCGCACAGAAGACCATCTACGGCGGCACCTATAACCTCCTTGCGCACACGCTGAAGCAGTTCGGGGTCGAGACCACCTTTGTCGACGCACACAATCTTGCGGAGCTTGAGGGCGCAATTCGTCCGAACACCAAGGCGGTCTACATTGAGACCCTCGGCAACCCGAACTCCGATATCCCGGACATCGATGCGATTGCGGAGATCGCACACAAGCACGGTCTGCCGCTTGTTGTCGATAACACCTTCGGTACGCCCTACCTGATTCGCCCGTTTGAGCACGGCGCAGACATTGTGGTTCACTCCGCAACGAAGTTCATCGGCGGCCACGGCACCACGCTCGGCGGCATCATTGTGGACGGCGGCAGCTACGACTGGAAGAAGAGCGGCAAGTTCCCGAACATCGCGGATCCGAACCCGAGCTACCACGGCGCATCCTTTGCGGACGTCGCGGGACCGGCGGCTTTCGTGACCTACATCCGCGCAATCCTGCTCCGCGATGAAGGCGGCGCAATCTCCCCGTTCAACGCATTCCTGCTCCTGCAGGGTGCGGAGACCCTGTCTCTCCGCGTGGAGCGCCATGTCGAGAACGCCCTGAAGGTTGTCGAGTTCCTGAAGAAGCACCCGCAGGTTGAGAAGGTGAACCACCCGTCCCTCGCAGATCACCCGGACCACGCGCTCTATCAGAAGTACTTCCCGAACGGCGGCGCTTCGATCTTCACCTTCAACATTAAGGGCGGACAGAAGGAGGCCTTTGCCTTCATCGACAATCTGAAGATTTTCTCCCTGCTCGCAAACGTCGCGGATGCGAAGAGCCTGGTGATTCACCCGGCGACCACGACCCACTCGCAGCTGAATGAGGCTGAGCTCGCAGATCAGGGCATTCAGCAGAACACGATTCGCCTCTCGATCGGTATCGAGAATATCGACGACATCCTCGCAGACCTCGAGGCAGGTTTCGCGGCAGCGAAGTAAAACTGATTTCGGATATATCCTCCTACCCCCTCAAAAGGGCGCCGGTAAATACCGGCGCCCTTTTTTTGAACCTGAAGAAGGCAATTACAGAGTGGTAGGAGAAAAGAGGCGGTAGCCCCTTGCCATGCGAACAGAATCAAGTCCCGGGGAGGGGCTTCCGTCTTCCCGGAAGCGGTATGTCTCGCCTCAGCTTCTTAGTTGTGTTCGGAGACGTGAACCTTTGCCCACTCTCCGGTTGACGGATTCATGTATTCGTGGTCTCCGATTTCAATCCAACCCTCGGGAAGTGTTCCTTCTTCTTCCTCCTCGCCTTCCGCATAGTCATCCGTATCGAAGACTTCTCTGCCGGAGCCGAGCACCTGCGTGTGAAAAACTGTGCCTGCGAGTAAAAGAACAAAAGCAAGTGCCGCGATAACAAAGTGTCTGCGCAGTTTCATAAGGAGTCTCCTTTCTTTGATAAAAGACGGTTTCAAGAATCAGATAGCATGGTCAGAAAAAAAGTAAATATATTAGATATAATCAGACAATAGGCGGCGGAAAAAGCGGAACTTGCGGATAAGCACATGGTATAATGAATACGGATTAAAGCCGCTCTGTGCGGCGAAAGCGAGGGGAAAACATGCAGATTCGTGGGATTCAGAGCTTGTATTTCAGCCCGACGGGCGGGACGGCAAAGTATGCAAAGGCCATGGCGGCGGGCGCGGCGGAGGCGCTGGCCTGTCCCGCGGAAGTGAGTTCCTTTACCCTGCCGCGGGAACGGGAGGAAGAGCGTCATTTTTCGAGTGATGAGCTCCTCATTATCGGTTCTCCGACCTACGCGGGCAAGCTCCCGAATAAGATTTTGCCGGAATTTCAGGAGAAGCTTCGCGGGGAGCATACGCCCGTCCTTCTGTTTGTGAGCTACGGAAACCGGAATTTCGACAACAGCCTTGCGGAGCTTTTATCCGTGCTGCGGACAAACGGTTTTCTGCCGCTTGCGGCAGCTGCCTTTGCCTGTCGCCATGCCTTTTCGGACCGCATCTGTCCCGAGAGACCGCGCATTGAAGAGCTCGCCGAGGCGCGCGGTTTTGCCATGTGCGCGGCGGAAGCGCTGAAGGCCGCGGACCCCGCGGTTTTAGAGGCGGCTTCCCTTGCATTCACGGTGCCGGGAGATGCGGAGGCGCCCTACTATGTGCCGAAGGGCGAAGACGGCGCACCCGCCAAATTCCTGAAGGCAAAGCCGCTCACGGATCTTTCAAAGTGCCTGCACTGCGGCGTCTGTGCGGCGCACTGTCCCATGGGATCGATTGACGCCGCGGACACCTCGAATGTTCCGGGCATCTGCATTAAGTGCCAGGCCTGCGTGCGAGGCTGCAAGCAGGGCGCCAAGTACTTTGAGGATGCGGCCTTTCTATCCCATGTCCGCATGCTCGAACAGAATTTTGCGGCGCCGGAGAAGGAGAATTTATACCTGTCCGCGTTCTGAGAGAAGAAGAGAGAGAAGCGCCGTTGCCTTGGGCGGTAAAACAGAATGCAGAGTGCTGTCTGTTTGCGGAGAAATATGTTTGTATGAAAAAACCCCCTCGGTTTTTCCGAGAGGGATTTTTTGCGGCATATCGGAATTCGGAGCGGCGGAATACACCAGGGGAGAGAAGCGCAGCCGCAAAGTTGTCGCAGGTCGTGTGTCCTGTGCGGCGGCGGGGAAAGACAGAGACAGGATTGGCTATCGGGAAAGCGGGCGTGCCGCGTACCGGTATGGGGCAAATCAGGCGATAGGATTCCGCGGTCTCCGCGGGAAAGTGCGGAAGTAAAGAACGACGAGATCATTCGCTGCTCAGAGCGGGGCGCTTCCGCCGAGCAGGCGCTTTACAAAGCAGTCCAGGACCCTGGCGGTCATGCCCCAGATTAAGGGCTCGGTGTCCGGGTAGAGGGGAATATCGTACTCGCGGACGGCGAAGGGATAGTTCCTGCCGCCCTCAATTCTGTCATAGGGAAAGTTTTCAATCGGGCGGGCGACAAAGCTTCCCTTATAGTGTTCGGCGCGGTGGGTCAGGAAAAAGGAGAGCGGCAGGGTAAAGACCCGATCCACCTCGGCAGGGGAAAAGCTGCCGCAGTAGTCCTTAAGTTCCGCCGCAAAGGTGTAGACCTTCTGCCCGGAGGGACCGCTCACAATGCCGACTTCACCGAGCAGGGAGAGCTGCCCGTTCTCGAGTAAGAGTTCCTCCCGCGCCTCGCGGAGAGCGGCTTCGAGGGGCGTCTCGCCTTCTTCGATGCCGCCGCCCGGAAGCGCAATGTCACCGGGCTGGTGGCGGAGTGAGAGTGCGCGGCGCTCAAAGAGGATCAAGAGTTCTCCTTCTTTTTCAATCAAAGGGAGGAGCACAGCGGCCTCTCGTTCTTTTTTGCGCGGCGCAGGCGTACGTTGCAGCGCGCTGCGGATATCGTTCATACGGAAATGCATGGCAATCCTTTCCCGGTGCTTGACAAAGCAGAGATAGCGGCATAAAATAAAACAAGCTTTCAAATTCGAAGTGCACAGTCGGCGGCAGTGGCCCTCTTGGGTCACGTGCCGCCGTTCCTGCTACTGAAACTGCGGCTCGAGTTTGTCGGCATTATAACATAAGGAGGAGAGACATGAAATTCAAACGTTGGATGGCAATGGCAACTGCGGCGGTACTGGCAATCGGCACCTTGGCGGGTTGCGCACAAGGTGAAAAGAAGGCGGACACGACCGCGGCAAGCAGTGCGGAGAGCAGCGCAGAGGCAAGCGGCAAGAAGTTAAAGATTGTCGCGACCATTTTCCCGGAGTATGACTGGGTGCGGCAGATTCTCGGTGACGAGGCAAAGAACGCAGAGCTCACGCTGCTCCTCGACAACGGTGTCGATTTGCACAGCTATCAGCCGACTGCCGACGATATCGCAAAGATCTCGGAGTGCGACCTCTTTATTTATGTGGGCGGAGAGTCGGACGGCTGGGTGAAGGATGCCCTGAAAGAAGGAAAGAATCCGGACCGCAAGGTCATTAATCTCCTTGAGGCACTCGGCAACAACACGAAGGAAGAAGAAGTGGTTGAGGGCATGCAGGCAGAGGAAGAGGAGCACGAGAGCACCGCGGCGGGCGAGAGTGCGGCTGCCGGTGAGAGCTCTGAGGCCGAAGAGGAAGAAGGACCGGAGTACGACGAGCACGTTTGGCTTTCGCTTCGCAATGCGAGAGAGCTCTGCGAGACCATTGCCGAGGACTTAAAGAGTCTTGACAGCGCGCATGCTTCGGTCTACGATGCGAACTTAAAGAAGTACGAGGGCGAGCTCGATGCGCTGGATCAGCAGTATCAGCAGGCGGTCAATGCCGCGGGCAATAAGACCCTGCTCTTCGGCGATCGCTTCCCCTTCCGCTATCTGGTGGATGACTATGGCATCAAGTACTATGCGGCCTTTGTGGGTTGCTCGGCGGAGACCGAGGCGAGCTTTGAGACCGTCTCCTTCCTCGCAAAGAAGATGGATGAGCTCGGCCTTAAGCACGTCATGACGATTGAGGGACCGGATAAGAAGATTGCGGCGACCGTCATCGAGAACACGAAGGACAAGAATCAGGACGTGCTCGCTCTGAATTCGATGCAGTCCGTCACCACGAAGGACATCGAGGAGGGCGAGACCTACCTCGGCGTTATGCAGCAGAACCTGGAAGTGCTGAAAAAAGCGCTGCAGTAAGAGATTCAGACAGAGGGCGCTTGCGCCCCCAACAGAAAGGTAACATATGGCACAGCTTCTCTGCCGGGACTTGACACTCGGCTATGACCAAAAAAGCATCCTGGAACACTTGAGTTTTGAAGTCAATGCGGGGGATTACCTCTGCATTGTGGGGGAAAACGGCTCGGGCAAAAGTACTTTGATGAAAACCATACTGGGGCTGCAGCCCCCGCTCGCCGGAACGGTGGAGCGGGGCGAAGGCCTCCGCGCCAACGAGATCGGCTATCTGCCGCAGCAAACCGTGGTGCAGCGCGATTTCCCGGCTTCGGTCGAGGAGATTGTGCTCTCCGGCCGGCAGGGCAGAACGGGCATTCTCCCCTTTTATCGGCGGGTCGACAGGGAGAGCGCAGAGAAGAATATGGAGCGCATGGGCATTACGGAATTCCGGAAGCGCTGCTACCGGGAACTCTCGGGCGGACAGCAGCAGCGCGTGCTGCTTGCGCGGGCGCTCTGTGCGACCGAGAAAATGCTGCTCCTCGATGAGCCGGTCTCGGGTCTGGACCCGAAGGTCACGGCGGATATGTATCAGCTGATTCAGGGCCTGAACGATGAGGGCATTACCATCATTATGATTTCTCACGACATTGCGGCGGCGGTCAACTGCGCGACGCACATCCTGCACATCGGTAAGAAGGTGTTCTTCGGCACGAAGGAGCAATATAAGAACTCCCGGCTCGGCGAGTGGTTTTTACAGGAAGAGAGTGTGAACGCATGATGGCAATGATAGAAAAAATTCTCTTTTATCTGCAGTACCCCTTTGTGCGCTACGCCCTCGTTGTCGGCGTGCTGATTGCGCTGAGTTCTTCCCTGCTCGGGGTGACCCTGGTCTTAAAGCGCTACTCCTATATCGGCGACGGGCTCTCGCATGTGGCCTTCGGCGCGATGTCCGTGGCGTCGGTACTGAAACTCACGAATCAGATGGTTCTCATTTTGCCGGTCACGATACTCTGTGCCGTGCTTCTGCTTCGCACGGGCCAGAACAGTAAAATCAAGGGCGATGCGGCCATTGCCATGCTCTCGGTCGGCGCTCTGGCCTTCGGCTATCTGGTCATGAACGTGTTCTCGACTTCGGCAAATCTCTCGGGCGATGTCTGCTCTACCCTCTTCGGCTCGACCTCGATTTTGACGCTGACCAGCCGCGAGGTGGTGCTCTGCGCCTTGCTCTCGTTTTTGGTGGTCTGCCTCTTTATTGTCTATTACCAAAAGATTTTTGCGGTGACCTTCGACGAGAACTTTGCGCGAGCCTCGGGGACCGATGCGGATCGCTATAATCTACTGATTGCGATTACGGTCGCGGTCATCATCGTACTCGCTATGAATTTGGTGGGATCGCTGCTTATTTCGGCGCTGGTCATTTTCCCGGCGCTCTCGGCAATGCGGCTGTTCCACAACTTTAAGAGTGTTACCATTTGTTCCGCGCTGCTCTCGGTGACTTGCGCGCTGCTCGGCATACTCGCATCCATACTCGCGGGAACGCCGGTCGGCTCGACCATCGTCGCGGCGGATGCGATCGCATTCGGACTTTGTTCCCTGATTGCAGCGGTACAGCGGAGGAAGACAGCATGAGAAACAGAAACTATGTGCTGACGGCAGCGCTGGCGTTAGGCCTTTTGCTCAGCGCCTGCGGCGGCAACGACGGGGCAAAGAGCCGCGGCGGCAGTCAGTCGAAGGGCGTAAACGAAGTTCTCGAGTCCGGGCAGCAGGCGGCGGAGAGTCAAAAGGCAGATGGTCAAAAGGCAGAGAGTCAGCAGACGACTGCGGGCAGTGCGCAGGAGACCGTGGATGTCACCGCGGCGAGCCGCGTGGTCGAGGAGAGCAGTGAGGCATCGGTTGACTTAAAGGGTGCGGACGGCACGGACATCGACCTCACGAAGCTGAGCGCGACCATGGTCTTCTCGGAGGTCTATAACATCATGGTGAACCCCGACAGTTGCATGGGGAAGACCATACGGATGAAGGGGATTGTGGCGATTTACCACGATGAGACCAAGGACACGGACTACTATTCCTGTATCGTGCAGGACGCGACTGCCTGCTGTGCGCAGGGCATCGAGTTCAAGCTTACGGACAACTACCGCTTCCCGGACGACTACCCGCCGGAGGGCTCGGAAATCACCGTGCGCGGGCGCTTTGATGTCTACAAAGAGGGCGAGTACAAGTACGCTGTCTTAAAAGACGCGGTGCTGGAGAACGTCAATACCCAAAACGAGGGCGAGACAACGGCCCCGTAACGTGTAGGCCGACAGACAAAGAAAAAGAGCTGCGGGACGAAAATTTCGTCCCGCAGCTCTTTTTGTGCGGAAAGTGTTACCGCTTATTGTGTTCCGAAGAGCATGGTTGCGAGCGAGTCACGCTTTAATTCGCGGGCCAGTCTCGCCTCCAAATCCGTCAAGTAGGCGCGGGTCTGACATGGCTTCTGTGTCGCCTCCATCCACTCGCAGCAGTAGCCGCCGGAGGTACAGTGGTTCACGCGCTCGTCCGGCTGAAAGACTTTCAGGAGGTCATAGAGCGTGAGGGCGGATAAATCCGCCGTGAGGCGCACGCCGCCGCCGACACCGCGGACCGCGGTGATAAAATCGGCCGCGGCCAGCTTCCGTATGATTTTATAGGCGAACTTTTGCGGAATCAGCTCGTCTTCGCAGAGTGCGCGCATGGTGTGCATATCCCCGTCGCCGAGGCCGCGCAGGATGCGGAGCGCATAGTCAAGTTCCCGTGAAATCAGCAAGGTATCTTTCCCCCTTTATTTTATCAGTAAAAGTATACCGAAAAGGGATGGAAAGAACAAGACGCTTTTCCGCGGGCTTGTTCCGCGGACTTTATTCGTAGACCGTCTCGACCTTCATAAAGACGAGAATTAAGATGAGACGGAACAAATAGTAGGCGGGCAGGATGCGCGTCACCAGAAAGTAGAAGGCATAGCGCGGGCCGCCCGCAGCGCGTAGGGTCTTCGGATCCAGATAGGCATGGTTCTCGTTGTTCTTCGCATGCAGCGCGTAGAAGAAGAGCGCAAGGAAGAGCAGAAGCACCTTGAGTCCGATGCGAAGCATGGGATCCATAGGCACAAAGGACAGACAAAAGGCGGTGACAATCGAAACGACATACAGGCGAAACGCGATAAAGCAGAGCTCTTTCTGACTTGCCGGGTTCATAGCTTTCCTCCTTCCGAAAGAGTATGCGCAATCGTTGCAAGCGATTCTCTAATTTAAGCATATCATTCCGGCAGAAAAAAACAATAAAGTACAGGCAAACGTAAGAAAGTGTCAGGATTTCGTTCCGTATGTTCGGACTCAGAACAGCATTTTGCCGCGCTTCATGACGCGGGACACAATGTTCACGCCGGTCCGGTAGGGCAGGAACTGAATCGAGGGGTAGCGGAGGAAGATGAGGTCCGCCTGCTTGCCCGGGTCTATGCTGCCGATTTCTTTCTCTCTGCCGACTGCCGCGGCACCGTTTAAGGTGAGCGCCGTGACCACTTCTTCAATCCGCATGCCCATGTAGATACAACCGAGCGCAATGAGGAGCGGAATCGAGTTGCTGAAGCAGCTGCCGGGGTTCAAATCCGAGGCGAGCGCGACCGCGCAGCCCGCGTCTATCATCTTCCGCGCGGGCGCATAGGGCTCCTTTAAGCAGAAGGCCGTGAGCGGCAGAAGGGTTGCGATCGTGTTGCCCTCGGCAAGGAGGCGTATGCCCTCGTCGGAGGCCTTTAAGAGGTGGTCTGCGGAGTGCGCGCCGCAGCGCACCGCCATCTCGGCGCCGCCGAAGTTCGGGGCAATCTCATCCGCGTGAACTTTCAGGCGGAAGCCGAGCTTTTTTGCCTCCTGCAGGTAGTGCGTGGAGTCCTCGATGTTAAAGACGCCGGTCTCGGTGAAGATGTCCGCGAATTCCGCAAGGTCTTCTTTTTTGACCTCCGGCATGACCTCGGTCAGCATGTAATTGAGAAATTCGCGCTCCTTGCCCTTCCATTCGGGGAGCACGCTGTGGGGCCCCAAAAAGGTGCGAACCACATCGACCGGATGAGTCTCATCGAGTACCTTCATCGCGCGTAACATGCGGATTTCGGTGTCCTTATCCATGCCGTAGCCGCTCTTGCCCTCGACCGTGGTCACGCCGAAGCGGAGCATGGTGTCGAGCCGCTCTTTGCCGACCGCAACGAAGTCTTCGACCGAGGCAGCGCGGGTCGGGGTCACGGTCGCGTTGATGCCGCCGCCCTTTTCCATAATCGAGAGATAGCTTTCTCCCTGTAAGCGCCAGCCGAATTCATCGGCGCGGTAGCCGCCGAAGACAAAGTGGGTGTGGGAGTCCACAAAGCCCGGGAGCACCGCCTGCCCGTCCGCATCGATGAGCTCCGCCGCTTGGAAGTCCACTTCCTTGTCCAGTTCTTCGGTCGTGCCGACGCGGGCGATGCGGCCGTCCTCGATTAAGACGGCGCCGTTTTTGATGATGCCGACCTCTTTCATGTCGCTGCCGTGCTTTGCCTTGTTGCCGCTGCAGGTCACAAGCTCCGCCGCGCGGCGGATGTAAGTTCGCTTCATATGCTTTGTCCTCCTCGGAAAGTCAGTGTGGTGTCAAATAAAAACCGCGGCGCAGGAGAACTGCGCCGCAGTGAAAAATCAGTGCTTTTCGGTTGCGCGCCGGAATGCCTGCTCGACGAGGCTGTCGCTCGCAATGTAGGGCATGGTGATGTGGTCGCTGTCCTTAAACTTCTCGTTGTAAGCCGCAACGGTCTCAATGGAGTGCTCGTTCCGCGCCCAGTTTCTGCGGGACACACCGACCATGGTATCCCACGGAATCGACTCGCGGATAATCTGATCCGTGAGTTCGCTGCCGTCGAGAACCAGGCCGAAGCCGCCGTTAATCGCCTTGCCGATGCCCACGCCGCCGCCGTTGTGAAGCGCAATCAGGCTCATGCCGCGCGCCGCGTTGCCGGCGAAGCAGTGGGTTGCCATGTCAGCCGTGAACTGCGAGCCGTCGTAGATATTGGAGGTCTCGCGGTAGGGAGAATCCGTGCCGCCGGTGTCGTGGTGGTCTCGTCCCAGCATGACCGGTCCGATCTCGCCCTTACGCACCATGTCGTTGAACTTGAGGGCGATGTCTCTTCTGCCGAGCGCATCCTGATAGAGGATGCGGCACTCGGTGCCCACAACCAGTTTGTTCTTGTCCGCGTCGCGAATCCAAACCCAGTTGTCTCTGTCCTGGAAGCGGCGGTTCGGGTCTATGATTTCCATGGCCGCGTGGTCGGTCTTTAAGAGATCCTCGTGCTTTCCGGAGAGGCAGCACCAGCGGAACGGACCGTAGCCGTAGTCAAAGAGCATCGGGCCCATGATATCCTCGACATAGGACGGGAAGATGAAGCCCTCGGTCGTGTCGCGCTTGTTCTTCGCGATTTCCGGGTTGCCCGCGTCGAAGATGGCCTTCATGAAGGAGTTGCCGTAGTCAAAGAAGTAGGAGCCGCGTTCCACGAGCTTCTGAATGAGGTGGAAGTGCTTCGTGAGGGTCTCATCGACCAGCTTGATAAACCGTTCTCTGTCCTCTGAGAGGAGACGGGTTCTCTCTTCGAAACTCACACCCTGCGGGCAGTAGCCGCCGTCGTAGGGGACGTGGCAGGAGGTCTGGTCGGAGAGAAGTTCGATCTTCTCGTCGTGATCGACCGCGTACTGGAGGAGATCCACAATATTGCCGTGGAAGGCAATCGACATGGGCTCCTTCTTCTCGAGGGATTCGTGTGCGAAGCGGAACGCTTCCTCGGGGGTCTCCGCGACTTTGGAAACCCAGCCCTGGCTGTGTCTGGTCTCAATGCGGGAGTAGTCGACTTCCGCGACAATGCCGACGCCGCCCGCAATCTCGACTGCCTTCGGCTGCGCGCCGCTCATGCCGCCGAGACCGCTGGTCACGAAGAGGTGGCCTGCGAGATCGCCGTTTGCCGGGACACCGAGATACTTTCTGCCTGCGTTCAGGATGGTGTTGAAGGTGCCGTGGACGATGCCCTGCGGCCCGATGTACATCCAGCCGCCTGCGGTCATCTGGCCGTAGCTCGAGCAGCCCATCGCGGTGATGCGGGTCCAATCCTTTAAGTTATCCGCTTCGCCGACCAGGAGACCGTTTGTGATGATGACGCGCGGCGCCTGCTTGTGGGAGTGGAAGAGGCCCAGCGGGTGTCCGGACATCACGACTAAGGTCTGCTCGTCGGTCAGCGCCTCCAAGTACTTCTTTAAGAGCTGATACTGCATCCAGTTCTGGCACACCGAACCGGTCTCGCCGTAAGTCACGAGCTCGTAGGGATAGAGCGCAATCTCGGGGCTTAAGTTATTGTCGATCATGACCTGGAAGGCCTTGCCCTGCAGGCAGTTGCCGCGGTACTCGTCGATCGGCTTGCCGTGTAAGGGCTCCTTCGGCATGAAGCGGTAACCGTAGATTCTGCCGTGGGTTAAAAGCTCCTCCATGAATTCGTCCGCAAGCGCCTCGTGGAGCTCTTCCGGAACATAGCGGAGCGCATTCTTCAGCGCGAGCTTCATCTCGTGATCGGAGAGCTCAAGGTCGCGCCGCGGTGCACGACGGAGCTTCGGATCGAATTTCGGGTATTCGGGGAGCACAGCGTCGAGCTTAATGGTCATGCAAGCGCCGATTTCCTGATTGTTCATGGGGCACCTTCCTTTCTGCACAAAGCGAGAACAAATGATTTCACCATTGCAACCCAGTATAGAGATACAGAGTCGAAAAAACGTCTAATTTCCGATGAACGAAAGCTCATAATTTGACGTTTTTGCTGGACTTTGCCTGCCGCTCTCTCCTATAATGAGAACAGCAAAGAAAGGGAGGCGGCTGCTTTGGAGAAAATTGAAGTTCGGTTTTTGGGCAATCCGGAGATACGGAAAAACGGCGTGCGCATTGCCTTTCCGTACCGGAAAGCGGAGGCCTTCTTTTATTATCTCGCCTACCGCGGCAGCGCAAGCCGCGAAGAATTGATCCATCTGCTTTGGGGCGACGAGGAAGAGAGTGTCGGCAGAAAAAAACTCAGAGACGCGGTCTACCAGGTGCGGCGGCAGCTTGGGAACGAGGTCCTGAAGAGTAAGGGGCACACGCAACTTTTACTCTCGGAGGGTATGGTGCTGGAACACGATCTTCAGAGCTGCGATGCGCCCTTTCTCGAGCATTTTTTCGTGAAGAACTGCTATGAGTTTGAGGCTTGGGCGGAAGAGGTGCGCGCGGAGCGGCAGCGCTCCGACACGGCAGCCGCGAAGCAGAGCTACGAGCTGTCCTATCAAAAAGAGGACATTGCCGGGATGCAGCGTGCCGCCAAGGTACTGCTCGCGGAGGATCCCTTCAACGAAGGGCTCTACTTGGAACTCATGCAGCGCTACGCAGCCTGCGGGCAGCACAACATGGCGCTGCGCCTCTACCGCGACATGGAGAAGTTGTTCCGGGAGGAATTGGAGACTGCACCTTCCAAAGCGGCAAGGCAGCTCTTTCAGCAGATTTTTACGATGAAGGAGCAGTTCCCGCAGGCGGAGGACAAGGGCGGAAGGCCGGGCTACATCGGCAGAGAAAAGGAACTGCTCGAGATCAGCGCATTTTTTCAGGCGGAAGGCGAGGCGCTGAAGAGTGTCGCGCTGATTGAGGGCGAGGAGGGCTGCGGAAAGACCGGTTTTCTGGATGCCTGCCGCAGACTCGGCGAGGGCAACGGCATGCTCGCGCTCCACGCGATCTGCTACCGTCAGGGCGCGGAATTTTTTCTGAGCCCCTTTAGCGATATTTTTGAGGAACTCCGGCAATTTGCGGCCGAGGGAAAGCTGAGCGGCATCTCCGAAGAGGATGCGGCGGCAACGCTTTCGGAACTCGCCGGCGGGGTGGAAGAGGAGAGCGGCGGTTATCTCCGCTACCGTGCGGTCGAGCAGCGTCTCCTGGAACTCATGCAGCGGCTCTGCCGTAAGACGCGTGTGCTGATTACCCTGGATGAGATTCAGTGGATGGACGAGGTCAGCTACCGCCTGCTCTTAAAGCTCTTACAGAGCATAGGCCCCGCGCGGCTACAGCTGATCTGTACCTATCAGGACTATGAGGAGGCGCGGGTGGTACGGCAGTTGGAGCGCCTGGTTCGGGAGGATCGCGTGAAGTTCCTCTCGCTGAAACCCTTTTCGCGGGCGGAGTCGGATCGCATTGTGCTGCGCGTCTTTCCGGAATTGCGCGAGCAGCCCGAACGGCTGGCCGCGCTCTATGAGATGACGGAGGGCAATGCCTTCTTCTTAAAAGAGATGATAGCCCTGATACGGGAGAAGGGCTTTGTGCTGAAAAAAACGCCGAAAATAGACCGTCTGATTGCGGCGCGACTCTCGGGACTCACGGCCTCGGAGCGGGAGGTGCTCTCCTGCATGGCAATTTTCCCGGAGAAAATCAATCTGGAAGAGCTCGAGTATCTCTTACAGCACATGAATCGTCTGGAACTTTTGGAGCGCCTCGAGAGTCTCGCGAACAACCAGTTGATTCAGGAGATCACGGTCGGCTGGGAGGTCTGTTATAAGTTTGTGCACCGCGTATTTCGTGAATATCTATACGAACAGCAGAGTACGGGACGCACCCGCCTCTACCACCGCATGCTCGCCGAATATTATGAGAAAAAACACGGCGGAAGTTATGCGGCACTGCCTGTCATTGCCCATCACTGGATGCGCGCCCTCTGCCCGGTCAAGGCCTACGGCTATCAGATTCGTTATTTGCAGGAGTTCTACACGATACTGAACGAAAATTTTCCGATTGTGCACTCGGAGGTCACGGATCTCGGCGGGCAGTTCGGCGCGCTCGCGGAGGCGGAAAAGATGTTGGAACTCGCAAAGGATGTGATACGCCTCGAGGACAGCTCGCCCGAAGTGAGTTGCATGAAAATGCGGATGCTATACATTTTGGGGCGGCATGACATCGCAGCCGGTCACTATGACAGCGGCGTCGCGGCCATAGAGCAGTGCATGATGGCGGCGCGGCGTTGTGCGGATGATACGATGCTCTTTTCCTGCTACCTGCAGCACATCTTCCACAGCATCCAGACCACCAATCTTCCGAAGGCGGAGCGCTATGTGGTACTCGGAATCGAGCAGTCAAAGGACTGCGACGCGGAGATGCATGCGGCCTTCCGGCGGCTGAAGGGCTGGTGCCTCATTCGGCGGGGGGCCTTTTCCGAGGCCGAGGCGGAACTAAAAGCCGCCCGCGCGGAGTTTGAGGCGCTCGAGACGGAACTCGGCGCTTCGACCCCGAAGTATCGGGCGAGCATTGCCGCCTGCATCGCCTATCTCGGCGACATCAAGAGAAAGCAGGGAGAGCCCGAAGCAGCGCTGCTTCGATACCGGGAGGCGGCTGCCATAGGCGCTGTCTCGGGAGAGACCAACGGTATGGCTCAAATTTACTCCGGCATCGGGCAGCTGCTCTATTTGCTCGGGCGCTACGAGGAGAGCGGGAAGTACTTAGAGCGGGCATCCACCGTGCTCTCGGCAAACGGCTATCGCTGGGGCCTTGAGCGGAGCGAGGCCTATCTTGCCCTGCTCTCTGTTAAGCAGGGGAAGATAGAAGAAGCACGGCAGCATCTCGAGCGGGCGCGTTACATTGCGAGCCGCATCCAAAATCCGGAGACCGAGCTCTTGATTCACGGCGCGGAAGAGGCGGTAGCGGAAGCGGAATAAGGGAAAATACAGCGCAGGGCGGGCTTCCGTCCTGCGTTTTTAAGAACAGAGAACAAACCGCAGCCGTTTCGAAAAACAAAGCACAGAGGGCACATAGCGGAATGCGGGTGCGGCCTGAGAGCAAGGGACAGATAGACATATGACAGTCCGGTATTTGGTGGGTTTTCAAGCTTCTGCGACAGTTCGGATTCAAAATTTACACAATAGTCACAATTAAAACGCATATCTAGACGCTTTTTTGACGGCGCTCGGGTAAACTGAAACGGAAAAATATTCGGAACCAAGCTTAGCTGGGATAGGAGGATGCAGAGGGATGGAAAAAATTCTGATTACCGGACAGGACCTGAGCGTCGATCAAATTGTTGCGGTTTGCCGCGACCGCGCGGTCGTGGAACTCTCCGCAGAGAGTCGGGAGGCTGTGTTGGCATCCCGGAAGATTGTGGACGATCTGGTCGCAGAGAAGCAGGTGGTCTACGGCATTACGACGGGCTTCGGAAAGTTCAGCGATGTCGTCATCAGCACCGATGAGTGCAAGGAACTGCAAAAGAACCTGATCATCACGCATGCGGTCGGCGCGGGAGATCCCTTCCCGGAAGATGTGGCGCGCGGCATGCTGTTGCTTCGCATCAATAACCTCTCGAAGGGCTACTCCGGCATACGCCTCGAGACCCTTGAGACCATGATTGCGATGCTCAACAAGGGCGTGACGCCCTTTATCCCGGAGAAGGGTTCGCTCGGCGCTTCCGGCGATCTGGCGCCGCTCTCGCACATGGTTCTCGTCATGCTGGGACTCGGCAAGGCTTACTATGAGGGAGAGCTGCTCTCCGGCGAAGAGGCGATGAAGAGAGCCGGCATTCCGGTCATTGAGCTCTCGGCGAAGGAGGGCCTCGCGCTGAACAACGGCACCCAGGCGATGACGGCGGTCGGTGCGCTCGCACTTCACGATGCGAAGCAGCTCTTAAAGATTGCCGACATTGCGGATGCGCTCTGCTTTGAGGCGCAGAACGGCGTCATGGACGCCCTCGAGGACAGAGTCCATGCGATTCGCCCGCACGAGGGCCAGGGTAAGACCGCAAAGAACCTGCGTCGTCTGCTCGCGGATTCGAAGAACACGACCCGCCAGGGTGAGATTCGCGTGCAGGATGCTTACTCGCTCCGCTGCAGCCCGCAGATTCACGGCGCTTCCAAGGACGCTGTGAAGTATGTGCAGGGCAGAGTGGACATTGAGATCAATTCGGTCACGGACAACCCGCTCATCTTCAAGGAGGACAGAGCCGGTATCTCGGGCGGCAACTTCCACGGCCAGCCCATGGCATTGCCCTTTGACTTCTTAAAGATTGCGGAGGCGGAACTTGCGAATGTTTCGGAGCGCCGCATCGAGAGACTGGTGAACCCCGCGTACTCCGCACTGCCGGCCTTCCTGACCCCGCACGGCGGTGTCTGCTCCGGCTTCATGATTGTGCAGTACTCCGCGGCGGCACTGGTTTCGGAGAACAAGGTGCTCGCACATCCGGCGAGCGTGGACAGCATTCCGAGCTCGGCGGGTCAGGAGGATCACGTCAGCATGGGCACCATTGCGGCGCGCCAGGCGGCAGAAATCGGCAAGAATGTGCGCCGTGTGCTCGCGATGGAGCTCATGGTTGCCTGCCAGGGCATTGATATGCGCGGCAACAAGGGACTGGGACGCGGCACACAGGCGGCATACGACCTGGTGCGCAAGGGCTGCGCCTTCCTTGATGATGACAGAGAGCTTTACGAGGACATTAATTACTGCGAGCAGATCCTTACGGACGGCTCCCTGATTCAGGCTGTCGAGGCAGCGCTCGGCGGAGAATTGGATGTATAAAAACTAAATACAGCGTGAGTCTTGCGCGGAAAAAGAGGAGAGTATGGAAGCGAATAAGACAGGCACCAAGAAGGTACGACTGCCCAATTTCATAGAGGCGCTCATTCCCATTGTCGTCATGATGGGGCTTATGTTGCTCGGGTTTGTCGGAAAGACGGGCTACACGGATGCGCATATGCCCTTGGTCGTATCCATCTGTGTTGCCTGCATCATCGGCGGCCTCTGCGGGCACAGTTTCTCGGACATGCTCGCGGGTATGCTGGATCGTCTGAATGCGACGATGGAGGCGATTCTGATTCTCTGCACCGTCGGCATTCTGGTTGCATCCTTCATCATGTCGGGCACCATCCCGGCTGTCATTTACTACGGTTTGGATCTTCTGACCCCGCGGCTCTTCCTGCCGGTCGGCTGCATCATGTGCGCGATTGTCGGCCTTGCCTGCGGTTCTTCCTGGACTGCGACGGCGACCATCGGCATTGCCTTTCTCGGCATCGGTGCAGGTCTCGGCATCAACCCCGCAATCACCGCCGGCATGATTATCTCCGGCGCATACCTCGGCGATAAGTTCTCGCCGCTCTCGGACACCACCAACCTCGCGGCGGCGGTTTCCGGCACGGGTCTCTTTGACCACGTGACGGCTATGGTCTCCACGACGGCACCGACCTTTGTGATTGCGTTGATTCTCTATACAATACTCGGTATGAACATCAACACCGCGGGCTACGATCCGCAGGTGGCGGCGGGATTGCAGACCGCACTCGCGTCGAAGTTCCACATCAATCCGCTGCTGCTGCTTCCGATCATCGTGGTCATTGCAGCCTGCGTGATGAAGCTCCCGGGTCTGGTGGGCATTGCGATTTCGGTGCTCTGCGGCGTGCTCTTTGCGGCTGTCTTCCAGGGCATGACCAACATCGGCGACATCTTCAACACCCTGCACTACGGCATCACGGTGGAGACCGGAAACGAAATCGCGGATAAGCTCTTGAACCGCGGCGGTATGGACCACCAGATGTGGACCATCAACCTGATACTCCTCGCGGTCGCCTACGGCGGCGCGCTGGAGCGCTGCGGTTGCGTGGACGCTCTGTTCGGCGGCTTAAAGAATAAGCTTCACTCGGTCGGTCAGCTGGTGCTTGCAACCCTGCTCACCTCGCTCTTCTGCGATGCGACCATGTGCGACCAGTTCCTCGGCATCGGTGTTCCGGCACCGCTCTACAGCGACAAGTACGACGAGATGGGACTTGCGCGCAACATGCTTTCCAGAACCCTTGAGGACTGCGGAACCCTTTGGGCGGTTATGTTCCCGTGGACGGGTTGCGGCGCGTATCAGATGGGCGTGCTCGGTGTGCACCCCTTCGCATACTTCCCGTTTGCGTTTGTCAACCTGTTGAACCCGATTTATGCGGCAATCACGGCCTTCCTGGGACGCAATGTCTTCTGGGCGGACGGTGCATACACCAATATCTTCGGCAAGACTACCATGCATAAGCCGGCGGGCGCACCGGAAGAGGCGCGTGAGGTCGCACTGAAGAACCTCGAGAGACTGCGCGCGGAGGGCAAGGCACCGAAGGTCGGCAAGTAAGCAGTTCGGGCTTTGAAAGAGCTTCGGAACAAGAGAAAGGAATTCACATGCTTCCATGGGAGAATGAGGGAGGCGTCGTCTATACGGCGCGGGAGTTGCGGCCCCGAAAGCGCTGGGTCACTTACGGAGGGTATTGCTTTGCGGCACTCTTACTTGCGGCGGGTATCCTGACCCGTTTCCGCATTGCCCTGCTCTTCGGCGCACTCTATATCCTGGCTCTCCTCATGGAGAAGCATGTGGTTGTGAGCGAAGAAGGAATCGAGCAGTTCTACCAAATGCGCATCACAACGCACTACGAGTGCTATCCCTGGAATGAGATAGACACCGTGCTGCTCGAGGACAGGGGGCATCCCACACTCGAAGCCCTATATTTTCGGCGCGGCGACAAGACAAAGCGGCTCTTCTTTGATAAGGAGGACGCCGAAAAAATCCTCTTGCTTGCCCGCAAACAGAATTCCGCGATACGCATAGAACGCGTGGAAAAAAAGTAAAGAGGGAAGAGCGCTCGCTGTGCCGGGCGCTCTTTTCTTCCGTCTTGCGAAGGACTACAATGCGTACAGAGAGAAAAAGCTTCGGCATGCAGGATAGAGCGTACCGAAGAACCGATTTTAGACATCTTTTCGGTCGAACGGAGGAGATAAGAGATGAACGTGAGGAAGAGAAGCGCAAAGGATTATCGCGTGAGCCGCTGGAGCGGGGGGGAGACCAGAGAGTTTTTGCTCTTCCCGGAGGGCGCAAGCTATGCCGGGCGAGATTTTCTCTGGCGTGTGAGTTCGGCGACCGTGGAGCTTCCCGAGAGTGATTTCACGCCGCTGCCGGATTATCGGCGCTATCTGACGCCGCTCAGCGGGGCGCTCAAGCTCTCGCAAGACGGCGGACCGTTTTGGACGCTCGGGGCACTCGAAGTGCTCGAATTTGACGGCGGGGCAGAGACCAAGTCCCGCGGCGAGGTCACGGATTTTAATTTGATGCTGCGAAAGGGAGAGGCAGAGGGCGGCATGGCAACGGCAGTGCTCCGCGCGGGCGATGCGCTGCGACTCTCCGCACTCTTCCCGAAGGAAGCGGAACAAGCGGAGAGCCTTTTGATTTACTGCTATTCGGGGGCTGCCGCGCTTCGACAGGCGGGGAAGGAAAGTGTCTGTGAAGTCGGGTCCTATCTCTTGCTCTCTGCGGAGGCGAAAGAAACGGGCTTACTTCCGTTTACGGACGCGGAGGTTAGCGCAATTGCGGAAAACACGGTGCTCGCGTTTGCCTGGATGCGGCGGTGTTGCGTGTAATCGGAACAGAAACAAAAGAAAGGGAACAAAAGCAATGAAAGAAATCTTTGAGAGACGAAGCGTGAGAAAATTTGCGGCGCGAGAAGTGGAAGCTGAAAAATTGGAGGCGGTCCTCCGCGCCGGTATGGCGGCGCCTTCTGCGGGGAATCAGCGTCCCTGGGAATTTTACATTGTGAGAGATCGCGAGAAACTGGAAGCTCTGTCCAAGCTGAGTCGCTATGCCGGGTCGATTGCTGCGGCACCGCTCGCAATCGTCACGGTATGCGACCCCGAGGGCAAGCGCTTTGCCGAGGTGGCGGCGACCGATATGGCGGCCTGCACGGAGAATCTTTGGCTCGGTGCGGTTTCGGAGGGACTCGGAACGGTGTGGATCGGTGTTTATCCCTATGAAGAACGCGTGAACTTTACGAATCAAATACTCGGAATTCCGGCGGGAAAATACGTATTTTCGATTTTACCGCTCGGCTATCCTGCGGAAGAAAAGACTGCGGAAGATCGTTTCGATCCCTCCCGGATTCACGAGCTTTGAAGCGAAAACAAAAGAAAAGCAAGGATTTAATAACGCTAACTTTGTGAAATACATAAGTAAAAAATCGAAAGAATTTATAAACAGCGATTGAAAAAAAGGCGTGACTGTACTAATCTGACAAATGTTTGTCAATCCCCGCCCGGCGGGGATGAAAGGTAAGTGGAAAGAGAGGTACAGTTATGGCAACATTTATGATTGGCCTCGCGATTCTGATCTGCGGCGGATTTTTGTACGGCGCCCTCTGTGAGCGCGTCTTCGGCCCGGATAACCGCGAGACCCCTGCGTATGCAAAGCAGGACGGTGTGGACTTTGTTCCGATGCCGACTTGGAAGAATGCGTTGATTAACCTTTTGAACATTGCGGGTACCGGTCCCATACTCGGGCCGATTCAGGGCATACTCTTCGGGCCGATTGCTCTGCTCACCATTCCGATCGGCAATGTGATCGGCGGCGCGATGCACGACTACTTCGCGGGCATGATCTGCACGAGAGACGGCGGCATCCAGATGCCGGATATGATCAAGAAGTACACGAACAGCAAGGTGTTCTGGGTTTATGACGTCTTTGTCTCGGTGCTCCTGCTGCTGGTCGGTGCTGTGTTCATCTACACGCCGGGTGACATCGCCGCGACGCAGGTTTTCGGCTTCTCGGGCGGTGCGAAAGATCCGACGACCTGGATTATCTACGGCATCATCTTCGTGTATTACTACATTGCGACGGTCTTCCCGATTGATAAGATCATCGGCAAGGTGTACCCGATCTTCGGTGCGGTGCTGGTCTTCTCTGCGGTCGGTGTCTTCTTTGTAATGGTCGGAAACCATTATCCGCTTGTGAACGTTTGGGACAGCTGGAACACAGGTGCGTTTGCGTACGGCGACTACTTCTTCGGCTTGGGCGATATGAAGTCTTTCGGCCACTTCATGCCGATTTTCTTCGTGACGGTTGCCTGCGGTATCCTCTCGGGCTTCCACTCGACGCAGACCGCGCTGATTGCGCGCACCATGAAGAGCGAGCGCGAAGGCAAGATGACCTTCTACAACATGATGATTGTCGAGGGCTTCATCGCAATGGTATGGGCAGCGGGAACCATGGCGCTGATCCAGATGGGTGCCGCAAAGGGCGGTATCACGATGCAGTTCGAGAACGGTGTGCTGCGCTACTTCCAGCAGGCGGCCGACGGCGGTCTCAAGGCAATTTCCGCGACCTCGGTGGTCGGTGTACTCTGTCGTAAGGCTCTGGGCCCGGTCGGCGGTGCGATTGCGCTCATCGGTGTCATTGTGCTTCCGGTCACCTCCGGTGATACAGCGCTCCGCGCGCTGCGCCTCACGATTGCGGATACCTTCCACATCAAGCAGGACAACAACGCGCGACGTCTGATGCTCGCAACTCCGATCTTTGTGCTGGTCTTCGGCATTCTGGTCTGGGCAAAGGTCGACACGAACGGCTTTAACCTGCTCTGGAGATACTTCGCTTGGTCGAACCAGGCGATGGCACTCTTTGCGCTGGCGGCGGCGGCCATTTATCTCCTGATCGAGAAGAAGGGCGCCTTTGTCTGGATGCCGCTCATTCCGGGCATTTTCTACACCATAGTCTGCGGCAGCTACATTCTGAATGCGAAGATCGGTTTCAACCTTCCGTGGAATGCGGCGTATGCCGGCGGTGTGGCGCTTGCGGTACTCTATGCCGTCTCCGTGTTTGTGCGCGGCAGAAGACCGGCAAATACCCTGTGACAGAAAAGAGGTTCGGCGCTGACCGAACCTCTTTTTTAGAACCTGAAAGGAAGAGAGATGAAAGAAAACAGTCTGGAATTTTTGCGCGCCGAGGGAATTTCCGAGCGTCTGATTGAGGAACTGCGCGCGTTTCGAAGCTATTATCACTTGGATGAAGCGGAGGCGGTCCGCGTGCCGGAGCCGCTTTACCCCTACTACGGAAGAGAGGTCTGGGAAGAGGCAATCGGCGCTTTGCTCGCCGGGGAACATTTGCTCCTCTCGGGCGGCAAGGCGAGCGGTAAGAATGTGCTCGCGGAGGGACTCGCGGCGGCCTTCGGGCGTCCGCTCTGGGACATTTCCCTCTATGTGAATGCGGATGCCGCGAGCTTAATCGGTACGGATACCTTTCGGGACGG
The DNA here is from genome assembly GCA_905370385.1 of Stomatobaculum longum. Lineage (GTDB taxonomy): Bacteria > Bacillota > Clostridia > Lachnospirales > Lachnospiraceae > Moryella > Moryella longum_A. The sequence continues at coordinate 3,271 of CAJPKN010000001.1, read as the reverse complement.
TGCGGTACAGCTCAGGAAGGGACCGGTGCTCCGCGCGGCAGAGTGCGGCGGTTTCGGCATCTTGGATGAAATCAATATGGCGAAGAACGAGAGCCTCGCGGTACTGCACGCTGCCCTCGACTTTCGTCGCGTCATCGATATCCCGGGCTATGAGCGTGTGTGCCTCCACGAGGCGACCCGCTTCATCGGCACAATGAACTACGGCTACGCGGGAACGCGCGAATTAAACGAGGCGCTCGCCTCCCGTTTCCTCGTGATTCAGATGCCCGTGATTCCGCTCGCGGACGTGAAGCGCCTCCTGAGCGGCAAGTATCCGAACTTACGCCCGGAATATGCGACGCAGTTTGCGGAGCTCTTCGATGAGATACGGAAAAAGAGCGAGGGCGGCGAAATCACGAGCCGCGCGCTGGATCTTCGCGGCCTGATTGCCGCCATCGGTATGATGGAGCGCGGGCTCTCGCCGGTGAGAGCCCTGCGCCTCGGCATCGTGAACAAGTGCTTTGACAGCTACGAGCAGACTCTGGTCAGCGACCTCGTTGCGACCCGCCTGCCGGAGAGCCTGGAAGCCGGGCGCGTGTTTGCATGAAACTCAGTGAATTTGAGAAGCGGCGCGCCGCCAATTTGATTTGGAATGCGGCCGGGGACTACAGTATTTCCCCGGGATTTCGCATGTACGACGAGCACGGGCGGGCGGATCTCTACTGGAACAGCATCATCGGCGCGGCGCACCGTTTTTACGACTGGGATCGCTTGATGGAGTTTTACAACAGCTTCCACGAGACCGTGGATCAGGGCGTCTATGAGAGTCTCTTCTGGCTGGCGCTCGAGAACAGCTGCTATGAAAAGTTAAAGGCAGAGCGGCCGGCGGCCGAGGGACTTCGACAGGCTTATGCGCGGGAAAAGTTGAAGAACTTTATGCCGAGTATCGCGGAGAGCCGCGAGGGCTGGATACTCGAGGGGCATTACCGGGGCATGCTCGGTGAGGACAGCGGCCTCCCGGACCTCGTGGACCGGAAACTCCTCGCGGAACTGGAAGTCTCCGGAGACTTGGATACCGAGGCTTGGATTGAAAGCGTCGGCAAGACCCTTGCCCGCTACTTTACCTATCTTCCGGGCAAGGCGGCTTCCGAACAGCGTCGCCGTCGCTTCGCGCTGCCGAAGTTTGTGTTTCGGAAGCGGAGCGCGGCAGAGCGGCAGGAGCCCCTACAGCCGAATGTGCGCCGCCTCGTGATGGGCTTCGGTGAACTTGTGCCGAGCGCGGGCGCAAAGACAGGTGCCAAAAAGTTCGGCGAGCGCTATCTGGAGAAGAGTGCGGAACAGCTGAGACAGTATATTCGCGACTATTTCGGCACCCCCCTGTATCCGGAGGCGAAGGAGAGTGAACTGAATCTCCGCTGCTGTAAGGATGCCCACGCGGGAAGCAGGCTTTATTTTACGGACGGCAGACTGCCGCTCGAAGAAGTCAAAAAATTAAAAGGCTTTACCAAGCGCATGCGCCGCGAGATGGAAGCGCGGGAGCAAAAGACCCGTCGCGCCCATGAGGGTGAAATTGCGCGGGATCACGCGGCGATTGCGGAACTCAGAGAGCGCCTTAAAAATGCGCTGCGGCAGCTCCGCGACTCGGAGGAAGTGCCCGGCCGCACAGGGCGGCTGCTTCCCGGGAAACTGTACCGCGCGCTTTGTCTGAATGATGCGCGCATTTTCGAAAAGCAGCGCCCCGGGGATCAGAGTCGGGTGAGCGTGGATCTCCTGCTCGATGCGAGCACTTCGCAGGAGGAGAGAACCGAGTTGGTTGCGCGCCAGGCCTATATTTTGGCCGAGAGCCTGAGTGCATTGAAATTGCCGGTGCGAGTCTGGGGCTATCTCTCGATGAGCGGCTACACAGTGCTCACGCGCTACCGCGATTACGAGGAGCACGAGAAGAACGAAGAGATTTTCCGCTATTTCACGGCGGGCGCAAACCGGGACGGGCTCGCCTACCGCGCAGTCGGCGAACTGATGGCAGAGTACCCCTCGGAGCGAAAAATTCTGATTGTGCTGAGCGATGTGACGCCGAACGATATGGTGAAGTTTCTCTATCAAGGGCAGGAACAGGCCTACGCGGGCGAAGGGGCGATAGAGAACGCCGCAAAGGAAGTTCGCACGGTGAGTGCCGAAGGAATTACGACACTCTGCGTTTACACCGGCGACGATGCCGGGCTCCCCGCGGTGCAGCGGGTTTTCGGGCAAAATTTTGTGAAGATCAATTCCCTGACTCGCTTCGCAGCGGCTGCGGGACGTCTTCTGGAGCTTGCGCTTTCGAATCCCGCATAGAGAGACGGAGTTTTCGACGCAGTTGGTTCAGGCGCCGTTCCAAGTAGCCGCGGTCTATGTACTCGGCGAGCACATACTGGTCGAGCGCGGGGACGGTGCAGGCATAGAAGCCGAGACGTTCGCGGTAACTTTCGAGGAGGCGCTTCGGGAGCACCATATAGGCGACGCGCATGGACGGCGCGAGGGTCTTGGTAAAGGTATTGAGATAAATCACAGAGTCGTTGGAATCCATCGCATAGATGGTTTCCAGCGGCTTTTTTTGGAGCGAAAACTCGGAGGCATAGTCATCCTCCACGAGAAAGGCAGCTCTCTCCTTGGCCCAGCGGAGGTATTCAAAGCGCTTGGCGGCGGTTGCGGTCACGCCGCTCGGGTAGCTCTGGTAGGGTGTCACATGGAGTAAGGAGGCGCGGGAGGCGGCGAGCCCCTCGGCACTCACCCCGTAGGCATCGAGCGGCAGGAGTTCATAGGGGCGGGCGTAGGCGCTGTAGACAAGGCGTATCTTTTCATAGGACTGCGCTTCGATGCCGTAGAGCGCCGCGCGGGGCAGGAGCTGCGCAACCAGTCCGTAGAGATATTCGGTGCCGGAACCGATTACAATTTGCGCGGGATCCGCCTGCATGCCGCGATAGCGGAGCAGATAGGCACTGATGGCGCGGCGAAAGTGCAGAGCCCCCTGATTTTCCGGGCGCGCGAGCAGCTCACGCGGAAAGCGGAGCAGAACATCGCGGACAATGTGGGAGAAGGGCGTAAAGGGGAAGTCGGCGGCGAGTTCGCCGAGGGAGCTGTGCGGCGCGGAGGGTTCGGTTTCGGAGATTGCCGCTTCGGCGTTCGCGTCTGCGTTTCCGTCGCTGCCTTTGGGTGTTCGAGCCGCTTCCGCGGCATTCGCGGGTTGAAAGTCTGCCTTGTCTGTTCGGTTGGCGTTGCCGTTTTCCGGAAGCGTGAGGGCGGAGACAAAGAA